>NZ_ARVV01000001.1:3325507-3634010 GCF_000385375.1 Methyloversatilis discipulorum | reverse complement strand
TCGAGAAGGTGTCGGCAACGCGCGCCACCGTGCTGCTGCTGGGCGAAAGCGGCACCGGCAAGGAGGTGCTGGCGAAGACGCTGCACGACCGTTCGGAGCGTGCCGGCGAACGCTTCGTCGCGATCAACTGCGCGGCCATCCCCGACAACCTGCTCGAAAGCGAACTGTTCGGCTACGAGAAGGGCGCGTTCACCGGCGCCACCAAGCAGACGCCGGGCAAGATCGAGGTCGCCAACAAGGGCACGCTCTTCCTCGACGAGATCGGCGACCTGCCGGGCCCGCTGCAGGCCAAGCTGCTGCGCTTCCTGCAGGAGCGGGTGATCGAGCGACTGGGCGGCCGCGACGAGATTCCGATCGACGTGCGCGTGGTGTGCGCCACCCACCAGAACCTGCAGACACTGATCGGCGAAAGCCGCTTCCGCGAGGATCTTTACTACCGCCTCGCCGAAATCGTCGTCACGATACCGCCGCTGCGCGAGCGCGAGGGCGACGCCGCGCTGCTGGCGCATTCCTTCGTCAAGCGCTTCGCCGGCGAGCAGGGACGCAGTTCGATGTCGCTGTCGCGCGAGGCGGTGGCGGCGATCGAGGCGCACAAGTGGCCGGGCAATGTGCGCGAGCTGGAGAACTGCATCAAGCGCGCCACCATCATGGCCGACGGCAACCAGATCATGGTGCCTGACCTGGGCCTGAAGCCGGCGGAAGAGAACGGCAGCTTCTTCAATCTGCGCCAGATCCGCGAGGAAGCCGAGCGCAAGGCCGTCGTCAGCGTGCTGGCGCGCGTCGACGGCAATATGGTCAAGGCCGCCGAAATGCTCGGCGTGAGCCGGCCGACCCTTTACGACCTGATGAATCGTTTCGGCCTGCGCTGAAACCGACCTGGAGCATCGCTCTTGAACCCCACATTCCCGACCCTTCCGCGAGTCAGCCGACTGCTCGCCGTACTTCTCTGCGCATCTGCGCTGGCTGCGTGCGACCGCAGCAAGCCGCCCGAGGAGTTGCTGGCGGAGGCGCGTTCGGCGTTCGAGCGCAATGACCTGCAGACGACGGCGATCCAGCTGAAGAACCTGCTGCAGAAGGATCCTTCGAACGCCGCCGCCCGCTACGAATTGGGACGTCTCCACATGCTGACTGGCGACGCACCGTCGGCGGTCAAGGAACTGACCCGTGCGCTCGATGCCGGGCATCCGGCGGAACAGGTGGCCCCCCTGCTGGCGCGCGCCATGGTCGAGGCCGGCGAGAGCAAGCAGGCGATCGAACGTCTGGGCACGACCAAGCTGTCGACGCCGGCCGCCAGCGCCGACCTCAGGGCCGCGATCGGTCATGCGCAGCTTGCGGTGGGCAACAAGGACGGCGCGAAAGCGGCTTTCGACGAGGTGCTCGCGGCCGACCCCAACCATCTCTACGCCGGACTGGGCAAGGCGCGCCTGCTCGGTACGCAGCGCGAATTCGCCAGTGCCCACGCGCTGCTCGACAAGGTGCTGGCCGCCGACCCGAAGAGTGCCGAGGCCTGGTTCCTCGATGCCGAGATGAGATCGGCGCAGGGGCAGTTCGAGCAGTCGATGGCGTCCTATCGCAAGGTCTACGAGGTCAAGCCGAGCAATGTCACGGCGCGCTTCGTCGTCGTATCGGCGCTGGCGAACGAAGGCAAGATCGACGAAGCGCGCAAGGAACTGACGGCGCTGCGCAAGGTGTCGCCGAAGGCGCCGGAAGCCAACTATCTGGACGGCCTGCTGCTGGTGAAGGAGCGCAAGTTCATCGAGGCGCGGGACCGTCTGAACAAGACGCTCGCTGTCGCGCCGAATTACGTGCCGGCGCTCGGACTGGCCGCGCTGACCGAATTCGAGCTGCAATCGTATGCGCTGGCCGAACAGCACGCCGAAAAGGTGATCGCGCATGGCGGTGACTCCCTGTTCATCCGTAAGGTGCTGGTCGGTGCCTATCTGAGGACCGGCCGGCTGGACAAGGCGAGACAGGCGCTGGCGCCGCTGCTCAAGTCCAGCCCGGGGAACCCCGAGGTGCAGGCGCTCGCCGGTCAGGTCTATCTGACGGGTGGCGACGCCAAGGGCGCCGAGGCAGCGTTCGAGATCGCCGCGAAAAAGCAGAGCGAAGATGCCGACGCGCAATCGCGGCTCGGCCTGAGCCGGCTGGCGGCAGGCGATCGCGAGGGCGGTATCGCCGCGCTGGAGCAGGCGGTCAGGCTTGATACGGAAAGCGGCCGGCCGGACCTGGTGCTGATCGTTGCGCATCTGCGCAACCGCGACGCCGACCGCGCGCTGGCGGCGATTGATGCGCTGGAGAAGAAGCGCCAGACCGACCCGGTCAGCATCAATCTGCGTGGCACCGCCTATCTGCTGAAGAACGACCCCGACCGCGCGCGCGCCGAGTTCAAGCGTGCGCTCGACGTCGATCCGGCGTATTTCAGCGCGGCCAACAACCTCGCCCGCATGTATGTGACCGAAGACAAGATCGCCGACGCGGAGGCGGTGCTGCAGCAGTTCGTCGCCAAGTCGCCGAAGAACGCCGACGCGCTGATGGCGCTCGCCGGTCTCAAGGCACGCACGCCGGAGGGCACGCCGGAGTCGCTCAAACTGCTGCGGCAGGCCATCGACGCCAATCCGAAGCAGGTGAATCCGCGGCTTGCGCTGATCGAGCTGCACCAGCTTTCGGGCGACCGTGGCAAGGCGCTGGCGGCCGCAAACGAGGCACTCAACGCGATGCCGGACGAACCGCGAGTGCTCGACGCACTGGCGCTGGCGCAGGCACGTGCCGGCGAAACGGAGGCATCGGTCGCCACGCGTACCAAGCTGGTCGAGCGCGACCCGACATCGGTCCGCGCCCAACTGAACCTCGCGGCGACCCAGGTTGCCGCCAAGCGGGACGCCGAGGCGATCCAGACGCTGCGCAAGGTGCTGGCGCTGCAGCCGGAAACGGTCGAGGCTCAGAACATGCTGATCACCATCCACCGCAGCCGGAACGCGGTCGACGAGGCGCTCCGCGTGGCGCGTGACGTCCAGCGTCAGCGGCCCAAGGCGGCGCTGGGTTACGTGATGGAAGGCGAGCTGATGATGTCCTCGTCGAAGGCGGACCAGGCGATCAAGGCGTATCGCGAGGCCTTGAGCCGTGAGCGCACGGCCACCAACGTGACTCGCCTGCACGCGGCCCTCGAGCGGGACGACAAGGCAGCCGATGCGCGCACGCTGGTCGATGGCTGGCTCAAGGACAATCCGAAGGACGTCGAGGTGCTGCTCTACCTGGGCGACGTCGCGCTGGTCCGCAAGTCGCTCGATGAGGCCCGGATGCGTTACGAAGCCGCGCTCGCGCGCTCCGCGAACAATGTGATCGCGCTGAACAACCTGGCCTGGATCGCCGCCCAGCAGAAGGATGCGCGGGCTCGCAGCTACGCCGAAAAAGCCTACGCGCTGGCGCCGCGCAATCCCGCTGTGCTCGACACCTACGGCGGCATTCTGCTTGCCGCCGGCGACGCCGATCGTGGCCTGCAGATGATGCGCCAGGCGGTTTCGGCGGCGCCGTTCGCCAACGATCTTCGCCTGAATCTGGCGCGTGGGCTTGCCGGCGCCGGACGCAAGGACGATGCGCGCAAGGAACTGGAGCCGCTGGTTGCGCTGGGCAGCAAGTACGAACGTGCCGCCGAGGTGGCCGATCTGATGAAAACTCTTTGAACTGAATCCGGATAGAAAATCATGACCAAAGTTGCTGTGATCGGCCTCGGCTACGTCGGCCTGCCCCTGGCTGTCGAATTCGGCAAGAAGATGCCGACCATCGGTGTGGACATGTCGGCCGCCAAGGTGGCCGCCTACCGCGAGTTCGTCGATCCGACCGGCGAGGTGAGCAGCGAGGACCTGCGCGCCGCCACCCAACTGACGGTGACCACCGACGGCGCGGCACTGGCTGAAGCGGACTACATCATCGTCGCCGTGCCGACCCCGGTCGATGACGCGCACCAGCCGGATTTCTCGCCGCTGGTCGGCGCTTCGGAAACCTGCGGCAAGTACATGAAGCGCGGCGCCATCGTCGTGTTCGAATCGACCGTCTATCCGGGCGCGACCGAAGAGGTGTGCATTCCGGTGATCGAGAAGTTCTCCGGCCTGAAGTGGCTGCAGGACTTCAACGTCGGCTACTCGCCGGAACGCATCAACCCGGGCGACAAGGAACGCACGGTTACCAAGATCCTCAAGGTGGTGTCGGGCGACACGCCGGATACGCTGAAGAAGGTGTCCGACCTGTACAAGGCGGTCATCACCGCCGGCGTCTATGAGGCCTCGAGCATCAAGGTGGCCGAAGCGGCCAAGGTGATCGAGAACACGCAGCGCGACCTCAACATCGCCTTCGTGAACGAACTGGCCATCATCTTCGGCAAGATCGGCATCGATACCGAAGAGGTGCTGAAGGCGGCGGGCACCAAGTGGAACTTCCTGCCCTTCCGTCCGGGCCTGGTCGGCGGCCACTGC
Source organism: Methyloversatilis discipulorum (assembly GCF_000385375.1). Classification (NCBI taxonomy): domain Bacteria; kingdom Pseudomonadati; phylum Pseudomonadota; class Betaproteobacteria; order Nitrosomonadales; family Sterolibacteriaceae; genus Methyloversatilis; species Methyloversatilis discipulorum. The sequence goes on along the minus strand of NZ_ARVV01000001.1, from coordinate 3,629,541 downwards.
ATTGGCGTCGATCCGTACTACCTCACTCACAAGGCCGACATGCTGGGCTATCACCCGCAGGTCATCCTGGCCGGTCGCCGCATCAACGACGGCATGGGCAAGTACGTCGCCGAACAGACGGTGAAGAAGCTGATCCAGAGCGGTGCGTCGGTCAAGGGCGCGAAGGCGCTGGTGCTTGGCCTTACCTTCAAGGAGAACTGTCCCGACCTGCGCAATTCGCGCGTGATCGACGTGATCCGCGAACTGCAGAGCTACGGCGTCGAGGTCATCGTGCATGACCCGGTGGCCGAGTCGAAGGAAGCTGAACATGAATACGGCGTGTCGCTGACCGACTGGGACGACATTCCCAAGGTCGAGGCCATCGTCGCCGCCGTGTCGCACAAGGAGTTTGCCGCCCGTCCGCTGTCCGATTACGTCGGCAAGCTGAAGGCTGGCGGCGTGCTGGCCGACATCAAGTACCAGTTCGATACGGCCGCGCTCGAGGCGCAGGGCGTCAGCGTCTGGCGCCTGTGAGCCGCCCGTGACCCTGCCTGCAACCCTGCCCGAGTCCCTGTCCGCCGCGCTGGCCGCGCGCCCGCGCCGCTGGCTGGTGACCGGTGCGGCCGGCTTCATCGGTTCGCATCTGGTCGAAGTGCTGCTGCACGCCGGCCAGAACGTGGTGGCGCTGGACAACTTCTCGACCGGTCATCAGCGCAACCTTGACGAGGTGCTCGGCGGCCTGCCGTCGCAGGCCGCGGCGCGCCTCGATTTCGTCGAGGGCGACATCCGCGATCTGGCGACCTGCGCCCGGGTGTGCAGCGGTGTCGACGTGGTGCTGCACCAGGCGGCGCTCGGCTCGGTGCCGCGTTCGCTGGCCGACCCGATCACCTCGCACGATTCGAACGTCAACGGCTTCCTGAACATGCTGGTCGCGGCGCGCGACGCCGGCGTCGGTCGCTTCGTCTATGCTGCGTCGAGTTCGACCTACGGCGATTCGCCCAATCTGCCCAAGGTCGAGGACGTCATCGGCAAGCCGCTGTCGCCTTACGCGGTGACCAAGTACATCAACGAGCTGTACGCCGATGTGTTCGGCCGCTGCTATGGCCTGCCCTGCGTGGGTCTGCGCTACTTCAACGTGTTCGGCGCGCGGCAGGACCCGGAAGGCGCCTACGCCGCGGTGATTCCGCGCTGGGCGCGCGCGCTGCTGCTCGGCGATACCGTGCAGATCAACGGCGACGGCGAAACCAGTCGCGACTTCTGCTACGTCGACAACGCTGTGCAGGCCAATCTGCTGGCCGGGCTGACCGAGCGTACCGACGCGGTGAACACCGTCTACAACGTTGCCGCTCACCGTCAGACCTCGCTGAATCAATTGTTTGCAGCGATGCGCGACGAACTCGTGAAACGATTCCCGGACATTGCCGGCGCCCGGGCGCACTATCGCGATTTCCGGGCTGGTGACGTGCGCCATTCGCTGGCCGACATCACCCGCGCGCAAACACTTCTTGGCTACGCGCCGACACACGACGTGTCGCGCGGTCTGGCCGAGGCGATGAACTGGTATGTGGCGCGTTTTGCGCCGGCGACGCTTGCCTGACGATGAAGCCTGTACGACTCGCCCTGTTGATTGCCTGCTGCGCCAGCGCGCCGGTGCACGCGCTCGAGCCCGAAGCGGCTGCGCGCAGCCTGCTTGCCGAGGCGCGATCCTTCGAGCACGGCGAGGGCGTGCGACGCGACACCGCCCGCGCGGCGGCGCTCTACTGCCAGGCGGCCAAGCTCGGCGACGCCGAGGCGCAGTTCAACCTGGCCTGGATGTACGCCAACGGACGCGGTGTGGACCGCGACGACGCGCTGGCGGCGACCTTCTTCGATCTGGCGGCCCGCCAGGGTCACGAACACGCGCAGCGCATGCTGCGCTTCACCGGTGCGCCGACGCGCGAACTGCCGCTGTGCATGCAGGATCCACCGGAGCCCGAACCGGTGATGGTTGCCGACATCGATCCCGATCTCGAAGCGGCCTTCGGTACTACCGCCGACCGCAAGCGCGTGATCGAAATCGTGCGCGAACTGGCACCGCATTTCGACATCGACCCGCAACTGGTGCTGGCCGTGATCGGCACCGAGTCGAACTTCAATCCCAAGGCGCGCTCACCGAAGAACGCGCAGGGCCTGATGCAGATGATTCCGGAAACCGCGCAGCGCTTCAACGTGCGCGACACGTATGACCCGGTACAGAACATCCGCGGCGGCATGGCCTATCTGCGCTGGCTGCTCGCCTATTTCGAAGGTGACGTCGTGCTGGCAACCGCCGGCTACAACGCCGGCGAAGGGGCGGTTGACCGCTACAAGGGCGTACCGCCCTACCGCGAGACACGCGAGTACGTGAAGCGCATCCAGACCCTGTTCCGCAAGACCGAGCATCGCTACGACCAGAACGTGACCACGCCTTCGCCGGTGCTGCGCACGCTCGTGTCCCGTCGTGGCTGAGCGCGCACCGGACGATCGCCGGCGCCGCCTCGTCTGCGCAGCGCTGCTGTCGTCGCCGCTGCTGGCGCGCGCCGCGCTGAGCGACACCATCGTGCGCGTCAAGCCGTCCATCGTCATCGTCGGCACCAATATGCGATCGCGCGCGCCCAGCTTCGAACTGAAGGGCAGCGGCTTCGTCATCGGTGACGGCACGCTGGTCGCGACCAATGCACACGTGGCCAGCGTGCCGCTCGACGCCGACCGTTTCGAAACGCTGGCGGTGATCGCCAGCGTCGACGGCCGTCAGCAACTGCGCGAGGCGCGTATCGTCGCGTCGAGCACCGAGAATGATCTGGCGATCCTGAAGATCCAGGGTGCCGCATTGCCGGCGCTGAAGATCGGCGACTCGGCCAACGTGCGTGAAGGCCAGTCGGTGGCCTTCACCGGTTTCCCGATCGGCAGCGTACTGGGCTTCACCCCGGTCACCCATCGCGGCATCGTGTCGGCCATCACCCCGATGGTGATTCCGGTCGATAACGTGAGCCAGCTCAACGCGGCCAACCGCAACCGGCTGGCGCGAGGCACCTTCACCGTGTTCCAGCTCGACGCCACCGCCTACCCGGGCAACAGCGGCAGTCCACTGTTCGATCCGGACAGCGGCGAAGTGATCGGCGTGATCAATATGGTGCTGGTCAAGGCGGGCAAGGAAAGCGTGTTGTCGCAGCCGAGCGGCATCAGTTACGCGATACCGGCCAGCCATCTGTCGGCCCTGCTCGCCACCGTGCGCTGAGGCGGCGCGGGCGCGAAAACCGCGGCTGCTATAATTCGCGGCACTTTCGGCTTATTCTGCCGATCAATCCTGCCGAACCTGCTGCCCCAACGCCCGTCCATGTCCCTGTTTGCGCTCGGTCTCAACCACCACACGGCACCGCTTGCCGTGCGCGAACGCATGACCTTCCTGCCGGAAGCGCTGCCCGATGCGCTCGGCCAGTTGACGCGCGTGCGACCGGTGCAGGAGGCGGCCATCCTGTCCACCTGTAATCGCACCGAGCTGTACTGCGCGACCAACGACCCGGACAGCGCGCTCGACTGGATGGCCGAGTACCACCGCATCGGCCCATCCGAGATCGCCCCCTATATATACAGGCTGGAACACCAGCAGGCGGTGCGCCACGTGTTCCGGGTAGCCAGCGGCCTCGATTCGATGGTGCTGGGCGAGCCGCAGATACTTGGCCAGATGAAGCAGGCGGTGCGCCTCGCAGAGGGCGCAGGCACGCTGGGCGCGTTGCTGCACACGCTGTTCCAGCGCAGTTTCGCCGTCGCCAAGGAAGTGCGTTCGACCACTGCGATCGGCGCCAACATCGTGTCGATGGCGGCGGCGGCCGTGCACCTTTCGGAGCGCATCTTCGGCAGCATTTCCGGCCAGCGCGTGCTCTGTGTCGGTGCCGGCGAAATGATGGAGCTCTGTGCGGCGCACTTCGCCGGCTGTACGCCGCGCGACATGGTGATTGCCAACCGCACGCTGGATCGCGCTCAGGTGCTGGCCGAGCGCTTCGCGCGCAGCGATCTCAAGGTCGGTGCGATCCGCCTCGACGAACTGGGCGAGCGCCTGGCCGACTTCGACATCGTGCTGTCCTGTACGGCCAGTCCGCTGCCCATCATCGGTCTGGGCATGGTCGAGCGGGCGCTGAAGCAGCGCCGGCATCGACCGATGGTGATGGTCGATCTCGCCGTGCCGCGCGACATCGAAGCGGAAGTCGACAAGCTGGGCGACGTATTCCTCTACACCGTCGACGATCTGGCGCAGATCGTCGATTCCGGCCTCGAATCGAGACAGGCGGCCGTGGTCGAGGCGCAGGCCATCATCGATGCGCGGGTGTCCAACTTCCTGCAGTGGGTGCAGGCACGCGAGGCGGTGCCGGCCATCCGTGCGCTGCGCGGTCACGCCGAGGAAATGCGCGCCGCCGAACTCGAACGCGCGCTGCGCGCCATCGCCCGCGGCGAAGCGCCGGACCGCGTGCTCGACACGCTGTCGCGCAATCTGACCAACAAGCTGCTGCACGGGCCGACGCGCTTGCTCAACGAAGCGCCGCCGGAAGCGCGCGAGCAGATCGAAGGGCTGGTCCAGCGCCTGTTCCCGCAGCACGACCGGGACGCCTAGCGGCGCGCCTGTCCGTCCGCCGTGCCGGCCTGTCCGGCGCTCGTTCCTCTCCCCGAATTCCTCCGCATGAAGCCGCGCATCGCCGAAAAACTCGAACAGCTGTCGACCCGTCTGGCCGATCTCGACGCCGCGCTGGCCGATCCGGGCGTCACCGCCGACATCGATCATTACCGCAAGCTCACGCGCGAACACGCCGAGCTGACGCCGGTCATCGCGCTGTACCAGGCCTGGTGCCGGGCGCGCGACGACGGTGAGGCGGCGCGTGGCCTGCTGGCCGACGCCGACATGAAGGAACTGGCCCAGCTCGAAATCGAGCAATCGGCCGCCGACATGGAGCGGCTGGAGGGCGAGCTGCAGCGTGCGCTGCTGCCGAAGGACCCGGATGACGGTCGCAACGTGTTCCTGGAAATCCGGGCCGGCACGGGCGGCGACGAATCGGCGCTTTTCGCGGCCGACCTGTTCCGCATGTATTCGCGCTACGCCGAGCGCAATCGCTGGAAGGTCGAAGTGGTGTCGGCCAGCGAGTCGGATCTGGGCGGCTACCGCGAAATCATCGCCCGGGTGACCGGTGACGGCGTCTATCAGCGGCTCAAGTTCGAATCCGGCGGCCATCGCGTGCAGCGCGTGCCGGTGACCGAAACCCAGGGCCGTATCCACACCTCGGCGTGCACCGTTGCGGTGATGGCCGAGGTCGATGAGGTGGCCGAGATCGACATCAATCCGGCCGACCTGCGCATCGACACCTTCCGCGCCTCCGGCGCCGGCGGTCAGCACATCAACAAGACCGACTCGGCGGTGCGCATCACGCACATTCCGACCGGCATCGTGGTCGAGTGTCAGGACGACCGCAGTCAGCACCGCAACAAGGCGCAGGCGATGTCGGTGCTGGCGGCGCGCATCCGCGACGCACAGGTGCGCGCGCGCGACAGCCAGATCGCCTCGACCCGCAAGAGCCTGGTCGGCAGCGGCGACCGTTCGGAACGCATCCGCACCTACAACTTCCCGCAGGGCCGGATGACCGATCACCGCATCAACCTGACGCTGTACAAGCTGGACGCCATCATGGACGGCGACCTGGGCGAACTGATGGACGCGCTGGCGCACGAGCACCAGGCCGAACAGCTCGCGCAGCTGGCGGAGGAGGGCGCCTGACCGGCGCCCACCCATGACGCTCGACGACTGGCTGCGCGCCGCGCGCGCCCGCATCGACAGTCGCGATGCCCAGGTTCTGGCCGCGCACGCGCTGGGCTGCGACCGCGCCGGCCTGATCGCGCGCGGGCGCGACGCGCTGGACGAGGCCGCGCTGGCCACTCTCGATTCCCTGCTTGAACGGCGCGCGGCCGGCGAGCCGGTGGCCTATCTGGTCGGCCGGCGTGAATTTTTCGGGCTGGATCTGGCGGTCGCGCCCGGCGTGCTGATTCCGCGGCCGGAAACCGAGGGGCTGGTGGACCTGGCGCTGGCGCGCATCGCCGGCCTCGCGTCGCCGCGTGTGCTTGACGCCGGCACCGGCTCCGGCGCCATCGCGCTGGCGATCAAGGCGCAGTGTCCGCAGGCGCAACTGACCGCGCTCGACCGCTCCGAAGCGGCGCTGGCGATCGCCCGCGGCAACGCGCAGCGGCTCGGGCTTGAAGTCCGCTTCGTCGCCTCAAACTGGCTGGAAGCGATCGTCGACGAAGGCTTCGATTGCATCGTGTCGAATCCGCCGTATATTCGGGCGGACGATCCGCATCTGGCGCAGGGCGACCTGCGTTTCGAGCCACCGGCAGCGCTGGCCAGTGGTGAGGACGGGCTGGATGCCTTGCGCACGCTGTGCCGGCAGGCGCCGCAGCGACTGGCCGAAGGCGGCTGGCTGCTGTGCGAACACGGTTACGATCAGGCGCCGGCAGTACGCGCGCTGATGCGTTGCGCCGGGCTTGCCGACGTCGCGTCGTGGCGCGATATTGCCGGCATCGAACGGGTCAGCGGAGGACGGCTGGCCCCGGAATGATCCGACGTGGATGAGGCGTTTGCGCCCCGTCTGCGTCCCTACACACTGTCCGTGCGCAGGCGCGGTCAGACAGCTGACTTTCAAACATCCGCAAAGGAAAGAGACATGAGCGCCCAGGAACGCATCAAGGAAACCGTTACCGGCAACCCGGTCGTGCTGTACATGAAGGGCACGCCGCAGTTCCCGCAGTGCGGCTTCTCCGCCACTGCCATCCAGATCCTGAAGCACCTCGGCGTGCAGAACCTGCACACCGTGAACGTGCTCGAAGACGCCGAAATCCGCCAGGGCATCAAGGATTACGCCAACTGGCCGACCATCCCGCAGCTCTACATCCGCGGCGAGTTCATCGGCGGCTGCGACATCATGAAGGAGATGTTCCAGTCGGGCGAACTGCAGAAGGAACTGGAAGGCCTCTGATCGGCGCCCGTCGTGCGCGGGAGCGGGTTAGCCCGCCTCCGCGCATGCGCGGGCTCCTTGCGGCGCGCTTCAGTCCGTAGTCGGCAAGGGCTGCGGATTGCCGTTCCACACCCATTCGAGCAGCGCCTCCAGCACCGGCTGAGCGCGCTTCGCGTTCGGGTGGTTAAGCCAGGCGACCATCAGCACGCGCTGACCGTTGCGGTCCAGCACATAGCCGGCGATCGAGCGCGTATCGGCCAGCGAGCCGGTCTTCAGGTGGGCCTGGCCGGCCAGCGGCGATGTTTTCAGCCGCCGGCGCAGCGTGCCGTCGACCGCCAGCACCGGCATCGACGACACGAATTCGGGCATGACCGGGCTGGCCCAGGCGCGGCGCAGCAGCGCCGCCAGGTCATAGGCCGAAAGCCGCTCCGTCCGTGACAGACCCGAGCCGTTGTCCATCACCAGGCTGGGCAGCGGCAGGTTGCGCTGCGCCGCCCAGGCACGCACGCCAGCGGCCGCACCGACCGTGTCCGCCGGCACACCGGACGGGGACAGCGCGAGGAAGAGCTGGCGCGCCATCACGTTGTTGCTGTACTTGTTGATGTCGCGGATCACCTCGGCCAGCGGCGGCGAATCGATGCCGCCGAGCACCGCTGCGTTGATCGGCACAACCCCTTCGCGCACGCGGCCGGTGATGCGTCCGCCCAGTTCCGCCCACATCGCGCGCAGCGCGCGGGCGAAGAAGTCGGCATGCGGCAGCGGCGCGACATTCCAGATGCGCTCGCCGCAATCGCGCGCGTAGCGGCCGCTGATCTGCAAGGTCAGCGCACCATTGCCGGCCGGTTGGACGGCGGCGAACAGCGTGTCCTTCCAGTCGCCGCAGTCGCCCGCCACCAGCTGTACCCGGTTGTCGATCTGCACGCCATCCAGCGGCGGTTCCGACCACAGTACGGGGGCGCCACCTTCGGTGGGCTGCAGCCGGATGCGCAATGCGTTGTGAGCCAGCAGCAGCGCGTCCGGGCCGACGTTGTAGGGCGCCAGCGGTTCGTTGTCGAAGGCGCCCGGGTCGTGCGCGAGCAGAGCGTAGCGGCTGCGATCGGTGATCACGTCGCCGCGGATGTCACGGATGCCGCGGCTGCGCAATTCGCGCAGCAGCAGCCAGAACTGTTCCATCGACAGCGCCGGGTCGCCGCTGCCGCGGATGTAGAGGTCGCCGTCGAGTACGCCGTCGCGCGGCGTCACCGTGGCGAGCAGTTCGGTGCGCCAGCTGTAGGCGGGGCCCAGCGTATCGAGCGCGGCGTAGGTGGTGACCAGCTTCATCACCGACGCCGGGTTCATCGGCTGCTTCGCGCGGTGGCTGATCCGTGCCGGACCGCCTTCGACCGATTGCACCACCACCGATATCGCCGACGGCGGGATGTCGGCCGAGCGCAGCGCCTGCAGTACCGGCGCCGGCAGCACCGCCAGCGCGAGCTGCGACAGCAGGGTCAGCAGCGCACCGAGCAGCAGACGCATCGGCTCAGGCGATGCGCGACAGGTGGCGGCGCACCGAAGCGCTGGCACCCAGCCAGCCGAGCAGCGCGCAGAGGGCCAGCAGCACCGCCCAGTCGAGCACGGCCAGCGGACGCAGCACGAATTCCAGACTGTAGAGGCCGGCCAGTTCGCTCATCGGCTGCGCCAGCATGCGGGTGGCGACCAGCGTCAGTAGGCCGGCAAGCGCGCCGCCGAGCAGGCCCTGCAGCGCGCCGAACCAGTGGAAGGGGCGGCGTATCCAGGCGTCGGTGGCGCCAAGCAGGCGGCTCACTTCGATCTCGTCGCGCTGGGTCAGCAACTGCAGCCGTATCGTGTTGAAGGTCACCGCGACCAGACCGAGGCCGAGCACGCCGGCCAGCATGGACAGCGCCTGCCGGCCGAGCGCGATCAGCGCGTCCAGCCGCTTGGCCCAGTCGGAATCGAGCTGCACGTGTTCGACTTCGGGCAGCTTCGCGAGGTCGGCGCGCAGCGCTTCGAGGCGCTCGGCGTCGGCGTCCTTCAGCCGCACGACGAAGGCGTCGGCGAAGGGGTTGTCCGGCAGCGCGTCGAGGATTTCGGCCAGCGCGTCGTTGTCGCGGAAGCGCTTCAGCGCCGCGTCGCGCGAAATCAGTTCGACGCGGCCCTCCTTGGCCAGCGCGCGGATCTTCTTCTCGCTGTCCTTCACCACGTCGGCGCTCGCACCCGGCTGCATGAACACCGATATTTCCGGCGCGGCGCTGACATTGCCGGCCAGCCGCTGCAGATTGCCGAGCAGCATGTAGCCGGTGGCCGGCAGTGCGGCGGCGATGCCGACCACCAGTGCGGCCAGCAGCGTGTTGAAGGGCTGGCGGACCATCTGCCGGGCGGCGCGCAGCCCTGCGCGCATCTGTAGACGCAGCCAGTTCATTGCAGCTTCCCGTGTGCCAGCGACAGCCGGCGCGGTGCGTAGCGTTCGAACAGCCCGCCGTCGTGCGTGGTCAGCAGCACGGTCACGCCCGCTTCGTTGAACGAGCGGAACAGGTCGGCGATGTCGCGCGCGTAGGCGTCGTCGAGGTGGGCGGTCGGTTCGTCGGCGAGCAGGATCTGCGGCCGGTTCACGATGGCGCGGGCGATGGTGAGGCGCTGCTGTTCGCCGCCGGACAGTTCGACCGGCATCGCCTTGTCGCGACCGGCCAGGCCGACCCGTTCCAGCGCGGCGCTGACCCGCTTTGCCGCCTCGCGCGGCGGGTGGCTGCTGATGGCCAGCGGCAGCATCACGTTGTCGAAGGCGCTGCGATCGAACAGCAGGCGCTGGTCCTGCATGATGAGCCCGATCGAGCGGCGCCAGTAGGGCAGGGCGGCGCGCTTGAGCGCCGATACGTTCTCGCCGCCGACCAGCACCTGGCCTTCGGTCGGCCGTTCGAGTACCGCCAGCAGCTTGAGCAGCGTGCTCTTGCCGGCGCCGGAGTGGCCGGTCACGACCACCATTTCGCCGCGTGCGATGTCGATGTCGACGCGTTCGAGTGCGGTGTGGCCGCCGGGGTAACGCTTGGTAACCTGTTCGAAACGGATCATGCGTCGATCAGGCGCCTTGCGGAGTGTCGAACAGCGCGTCGACGAATTCGGCGGCGCGGAAGGGCTGCAGGTCGTCCACGCCTTCGCCGACGCCGATGTAGCGCAGCGCGATCGGGCGCGACGGCGCATGCTGCTTGGCGATGGCGGCGATGACGCCGCCGCGCGCGGTGCCGTCCAGCTTGGTCATGACCAGGCCGGTCACACCGATGGCGGCGTCGAAGGCTTTCACCTGCGCCAGCGCGTTCTGGCCGATGTTGCCGTCCAGTACCAGCAGCACCTCGTGCGGGCCGGTCGGGTCGGCCTTGGCGATCACCCGCTTCACCTTGGCGATCTCGTCCATCAGGTGCAGCTGCGTGGGCAGGCGGCCGGCGGTGTCGGCAAGCACGACATCGATATTGCGTGCGCGGGCGGCATTGACGGCGTCGAACACGACCGCAGCGGGGTCGCCGGAATCCTGCGCGATCACCGCCACGTTGTTGCGGGCGCCCCAGGTTTCCAGCTGCTCGCGCGCGGCGGCACGGAAGGTGTCACCGGCAGCCAGCAGCACGCTCTTGCCCTGGGCCTGGAAGTGCTTGGCCAGCTTGCCGATCGAGGTGGTCTTTCCGGCGCCATTGACGCCGGCGATCATGATGATGAAGGGCTTGTGCGCGTCCAGATCGAGCGGCATTTCCAGCGGTGCGATCAGCTTTGTCAGCTCTTCCTTCAGCACGTCGCGCAGCCTGGCCGGGTCCTCGATCCGCTCGCGGCGCACGCGCTCGCGCAGCACGTCCAGCAGGTGGGTGGTGGCGTCGAGGCCGACGTCGGAGGTGATGAGCAGGGTTTCCAGCTCTTCCAGCAGTTCGTCGTCGACCTTGGTGCGCGAAAACAGCGCGCTGAGCTGGCCGCCGAGCTGAGCACGGGTCTTCGACAGCCCGGCACGCAGGCGCTGCGCCCAGGACAGTTTCGGCGCGGCCGCCTCGGGCGCGCTATCCTGCGCGACCGCAGTCGGCGCAGTTTCCGGCTGCGCGACCGCTTCGGGTGCGGCCGGCTTGTCCTTCTTGAAGAAACCAAACATGTGGGGGACGGTCAGTGAAGCACCGTGCAGACAGCCGCACGGCTTGAAAATACAGGCGCGATCAAGGGTTTGGCCCGGATCGCGTACTTTGGCGGAGAGTGTATCAGATGGATTTGCGCCGTTTTTCCAATGGCATCGCACTGTGTGGCGCACTGGCCCTGACGCTTGCAGTGGCGTCACCGGCCCGCGCCAACCCCTTTGAAACCACCTTGAGCAACGGCCTGCGCGTCATCGTCAAGGAAGATCGCCGGGCGCCGGTGGCGATGCACATGGTGTGGTACCGCGTCGGCGCGATGGACGAGAAGGACGGCACCACCGGTGTCGCCCACCTGCTCGAACACATGATGTTCAAGGGCACGAAGAAACTGAAGCCGGGCGAGTTCAACGACATCGTCGCCCGCGCCGGCGGCAACGACAACGCCTTCACCAGCCACGACTACACCGCCTATTTCCAGCGCGTACCCGCCGCGGCGTTGCCGAAGATGATCGAGCTCGAAGCGGACCGCATGCGCAATCTGGTCATCGGTGACGACGAGTTCGCGCGCGAGCTGAAGGTGGTGATGGAAGAGCGCCGGCTGCGCACCGACGACCAGCCGCAGTCGCAGATGCACGAACAGCTGATGGCCAGCGCCTTCATCGCCCACCCCTACCGCCGTCCGGTCATCGGCTGGATGAACGATCTGGAGAACATGCGTCCGGACGACGCGCGCGACTGGTACCGGCTCTGGTACGCGCCGAACAACGCCTACGTGGTGGTGGTCGGCGACGTCGACCACAAGAAGGTATTCGAGCTGGTGAAGAAGCACTACGGACACATGAAGCCGGTTGCGCAGCCGGTGCGCAAGGTGACTGCCGAGCCGCCACAGACCGGCGAGCGCCGCATCACCGTCAAGGCGCCGGCCGAACTGCCACAACTGGCGATGGCGTGGAAGGTGCCGAAGCTGAGCGACGTCGAGAACGATCGCGAACCGTACGCGCTGGAGGTGCTGGCCGGCATTCTCGACGGTCACGCGGCGTCGCGCCTGCCGCGCGCGCTGGTGCGCAGCAGCCAGATCGCGGTCGAGGTGGGCGCCTACTACGACTCGACCGCGCGCGGCGAGGTGACTTTCATGCTCGGCGGTACGCCGGCCAAGGGGCACACGGTGGCCGAACTGGAGACCGCGCTGCGGGCGGAAGTGAAGCGCATCGCCGATGAAGGTGTGTCGGCGGCCGAACTCGAGCGCATCAAGACGCTGACCGTTGCTTCGCAGATATACAAGCTCGATTCCACCTATGTGCAGGCGATGGAGATCGGTCGCCTTGAAGCGTCCGGCTACCGCTGGCAGGACGCCGACCGCATGCTGGAAAAGCTGCGCTCGGTCACCGCCGACGAGGTGCAGGCGGTCGCGCGCAAGTATTTCGGCGACGACACGCTGACCGTCGCCGTGCTCGATCCGCAGCCGCTCGACCCGGACGCGAAGCCCCGCGCCAAGCCGGCCGGTCTGCGCCACTGATGCGTACGCACAACGATTTCCTGCAGGTGATTCCGATGATCCGATTCTTCCGCAGCGCGCTGCTGCGCGCAGTCAGCGTGCTGGCGTTCGCAACGCCGGCGCTGGCCAATGTCGATATCCAGCACTGGACGGCCGCCAACGGCGCACGCGTCTATTTCGTCGAAAGCCACGTGCTGCCGATACTCGACGTACAGGTCGATTTCGACGCCGGCTCGGCGCGTGACCCCGAGGGACGCAGCGGCCTCGCCGGCATGACTCATGGCCTGCTCGACTCCGGTGCCGGTGGCCTCGACGAGGACGCGCTGGCCGAAAAGCTCAGCGATCTCGGCGCCCGCCTGTCCGGTTCGGCCGACAACGACCGCGCCGGGCTGTCGCTGCGCACACTGGCCAGCGCACGTGAGCGCGAGGGCGCGCTGGCGCTGATGCGCACCGTGCTGACGGCGCCCGAATTTCCGGCCGCCGTGCTCGAACGCGAGAAGGCGCGTGCCATCGCCAGCCTGCGCGAAGCCGACACCAAACCGGACCAGATCGGCGCCAAGCGCTTCGCGAAAGCGCTGTATGGCGACCACCCCTACGGCCGCAGCGCCACTGTCGAGTCGATCGCCGCCATCACCCGCGACGACGTGCTGGCGCACTACCGCCGCCATTACGTCGCCTCGCGCGCGGTGGTGTCCATCGTCGGCGACGTGACGCGCGAACAGGCGGAAGCGATCGCGCTGCAGCTGACCGGCGACCTGCCGGCCGGCGAACCGCTGCCGCCGATCGCCGACGTGACGATGCCCAAGGCCGCGACCGAGCGCGTCGCGCATCCGGCCAACCAGAGCCACATCTTCGTCGGTCAGCCGGTGACCCGCCGCGGTGACCCGGATTTCTTCCCGCTGCAGGTCGGCAACTACATCCTCGGCGGCGGTGGCTTCGTGTCGCGGCTGACCAAGGAGGTGCGCGAGAAGCGCGGATACGCCTACAGCGTGTACAGCTATTTCAGCCCGCAGCGCCAGCCCGGTCCGTTCCAGATCGGTCTGCAGACGCAGCGCGCCCAGGCGGCGGATGCGCTGAAGGTGGTTGATGAAACGCTGGCGTCCTTCATCGCCAAAGGCCCGACCGCTGACGAGCTGAAGGCGGCCAAGCGCAATCTGGTCGATGGCTTCTCGCTGCGCCTGGACAGCAATCGCAAGCTGCTCGACAGCCTCGCGACCATCGGTTTCTACGGGCTGCCGCTGGACTGGCTCAGCAAGTTCCAGGAACGGGTCGAGGCGGTGACGGCGGCACAGGTGAAGGAGGCTTTCCAGCGCCGCCTGTCCGCCGACCACATGGTGCGGGTGATCGTCGCCGGCGACTGAGGACCGGCTGCGGCCTGCGGCGGCGCCCGGCTTCACGAAACAAGGCGCCACAAGTGCCTGCGGGCGCGCAGGTAGAATCTCGGCATGTCCCGCATACGCATCATCGGCGGCCAGTGGCGCAGCCGCCTCCTTCCGGTCGCGGCGGTGCCGGGGCTGCGTCCCACTCCGGATTCGGTGCGCGAACGCCTGTTCAACTGGCTGGGCCAGGACCTGAACGGGCTGCATTGCCTCGATCTCTTTGCCGGCACCGGCGTGCTCGGCTTCGAGGCCGCGTCCCGCGGCGCCGCCTCGGTCACGCTGGTCGAGCGCGATGCCCGCGCATTCGGCAAGCTGCGCGAAGCGGTCGAACTGCTGCCCGCACCACAGGTCAGGCTGGTCAGGGGCGATGCGCTAGAATTCGCCGCCCAGCCACCGCAGCGCTTCGATGTACTCTTTCTCGACCCGCCTTACGGCAAGGGTCTGCTCGATCGCGTGGTACCGCATCTGCCGCACCTGCTGACCGACGACGCGGTGATCTACTGCGAGGCCGAACAGCCCGTGCCGGCGCTCGGCGATTACCGGGCGACGCGGGCGGGGCGGGCAGGGCAAGTCCATTACCAGCTGCTGGAACGATCATGAACGGCACCATTGCGGTCTATCCGGGCACTTTCGACCCGATCACGCGCGGCCACGAAGACCTCGTGCGGCGCGCAGCGGCGATGTTCGACCGCGTCATCGTCGGCGTCGCCGAAAGCCGTTCCAAACGGCCCTTCTTCACTACCGAAGAACGGGTCGACATGGCGCGCGAAATACTCGCGGCCTATCCTAACGTCGAGGTGCGCGGGTTTTCCTGCCTGCTGATGGACTTCCTGAGCGAGTGCCAGGCGCGGATCATCGTGCGCGGTCTGCGCGCGGTGTCCGACTTCGAATACGAATTCCAGATGGCCGGCATGAACCGGGTGCTCCGTCCTGACGTCGAAACGGTGTTCCTGACGCCGGCCGATCAGTACATGTTCATCTCGGCGACGATGGTCCGGGAAATCGCCTCGCTGGGCGGTGACGTCAGCAAGTTCGTGCAGCCTTCGGTGCTCGCACGGATAGGCGACAAGGTTGAAGCAATGCGTGGAGGCAAATGAAGTGTCTTTGATAATCACCGACGAATGCATCAACTGCGATGTGTGCGAGCCGGAGTGCCCGAACGGGGCGATTTCGCAGGGACCGGAAATCTATGTGATTGATCCGTCCAAGTGCACCGAGTGCGTCGGCCATTTCGACGAGCCGCAGTGCCAGCAGGTCTGCCCGGTCGATTGCATTCCGCTGGATCCGAACAACAAGGAAACCCGCGAACAGCTGCTGGAGAAGTACAACCACCTCACCGCCAAGGCCTGACGCTCGCCGGCCGCGGCGTGCTCAGGCGGCCGCGGCCGAGATGACCCGCAGTACCGGCGCCTTGAGCGCCGAATCGAGCGCGCTTTCGAGGCGTGCCAGTTCCTCCAGCTGCTGATCGATCGCCGCGCCGTTCTGCCGGAGTTCCTCGATCCGCTCCTCCAGCGTGTCGGTCGCCTCGTGGATGCGCTTGACGCTCTCCAACCGGCGTTTCAGCTGTTTCTGGTGCTCGCGCACCTGGTTCTCGAGCGGCGCCATGATGGCGCGCAGCCAGTGCTCGACGTCGCGGTTCACCACTTCCATGTGCTTGCGCACCTGCACGGCGACGGTTTCGAAGAAGCGCTGCGTGAGCTGGCGCTTTTCGGTGGTGAGCATGTTCAGCCAGGTGTTGAACTGCTGGTGGAAGGCCTTTTCCAGCCGGGTGATGTCCTTCTCGTAACGATGGACCGAGAACGGCACCGGCACGCCCAGCCGCAGGTCGTGTTCGGTCGAGAAGCGCTGGTACATCGCTTCCATC
Source organism: Methyloversatilis discipulorum (assembly GCF_000385375.1). Lineage (NCBI taxonomy): Bacteria > Pseudomonadati > Pseudomonadota > Betaproteobacteria > Nitrosomonadales > Sterolibacteriaceae > Methyloversatilis > Methyloversatilis discipulorum. The sequence goes on along the minus strand of NZ_ARVV01000001.1, from coordinate 3,613,717 downwards.
ATGCGGAAGATTTCATCCACGCTGGCGGCCGAGCGGGTCAGGCTGTCACGCACGTCGTCGAAGAAGGCGTTCATCGCGTCGCGCAGCTGCAGCGAGAAGTTGGCTGCCTCCATCTGTTCGCGCGTGTGGTTGGTGCGCGCGCGCAGCGCGTCCATGCCGAGGTGGGCGAACAGCACATTGGTCTGCGACGAGAACACGTTTCGTGTGGCGTAGAAACGTTCGAGGCCGCGTTCGAACTCTTCCTTTTCCGCCCGCACCCGCTTCAGCATGTACTGGATGACGCCGCGGTTCTTGCCGCGCAGGTCGGAGAATTCGGCCAGCTGGTCGTCGATGCTGCGTCGGCGGCCGGCCAGCACCTCGCGCGTGCGGGCGATCAGCTCGCGTGCGTCCTTGTCGACGGCGGCGCCGACGATGTCGCGCTTGGCCGGCAGCAGATCCTCGACCAGTGCGCGTTCGAGCTGCGGCAGACGGCTGCGCGACAGCAGCGTGCCGTCATGCTGTATCCGTGCCAGCAGGCCTTTCTGCGCCGACACCGGAAACACGCGCGACTCCGGGATGTCCAGCGTGGCTGCACAGGAGGCGATCTGGCGCGCGATTTCCGACTCGATCTGGGTTTCCGAGCGCAGGCCGTCCCACAGGCTGTCCATCTTGTTCAGTACGGCGATGCGGCCCTGACGCGAACCGCCGGCTGCAGTGACATGCGTCTTCCAGACGCCGAGGTCGCTCTGCGTGACGCCGGTGTCCATGCCGAGCACGAACAGCACGGCGTGTGCCGAGGGCAGCAGCGACAGCGTCAGTTCGGGTTCGGCGCCGATCGCGTTCAGACCCGGCGTGTCGAGGATGACCAGCCCCTGGCGCAGCAGCGGGTGCGGCAGATTGATGATGGCATGGCGCCAGGCCGGCACCTCGACCATGCCCTGCGAATCGGGCTGCAGGCCGTTTTCGCCACTCAGGTCGATGCGGAAGCCCAACGCTTCGGCTTCGCCTATGGCCACCTTGCGCTGTTCGCTGACGCGTCCGAGCGCCTGCTGCATCGCCGCCGTCGAGGTGGTGTCGAGCTCGATGCGCTTCCACGCGCCGGGCTGTGATTTCAGGTCGGACACCGTGGTGGTGCCACGCCGGGTGTCGATCGGCAGCAGGTCTATGCAGGCCGGGCGAGACCCGTCGTACATCAGTTCGGTCGGGCACATCGTGGTGCGGCCCGAGCTGGACGGCAGCACGCGCGCGCCCTGGTCGCCGAAGAAGATGGCATTGATCAGTTCGGACTTGCCGCGCGAGAACTCGGCGACGAAGGCGACGACCAGGCGGTCGTCGCGCAGCTTCTGCAGCAGCTGTTCGATGCACAGATCGTTGTGGCTGTCGTTCAGGTTGCTTTCGAACAGCCAGCCGCGCAGACGCACGATGGTCTGTTCGACCCGCGTACGCCAGGCGCCATATGCCGACAATTCCTCCTGCATGCCCATCGCCGTCTCCTCCACGCAAATGTCAATCTAGCACAGGCGCTGCGCGCTATCGCTGGCAGGTAGGACAGAAGAAGGTCGAACGTCCGCCCATCCGGCGGTTGCGCACCGCCGTGCCGCAGACGCGGCAGGGCTGGCCATCCCGTCCGTAGACGAAATAGGACTGCTGGAAATAGCCGGGTTCGCCGTCGGCATGCATGAAGTCGCGCAGCGTGCTGCCGCCGGCGTCGAGCGCGTCGCGCAGCGTGGCGCGGATCTCGTCGTGCAGACGCGCGCACTGCGGCCGGGTCAGGCGCCGGGCCGCCATGCCCGGGCGCAGGCGGGCACGGAACAGGCTCTCCGACGCGTAAATGTTGCCGACGCCGACCACCACCGCGCTGTCCATGATGGCCAGCTTGATCGCGCATTGCCGCCGCGTCAGTGCGGCGTGCAGCCCGGCGGCGCTGAAATCGTCGCCCAGCGGCTCGGGACCGAGGCCGGCGAGCAGCGGGTGGGTCGCGTCGGCGCCCTCGTGCCACAGCACCGCGCCGAAGCGGCGTGGATCGCGCAGCCGCAGCACGCGGTCGCCGAAGACGATGTCGACATGATCGTGCGTGGCCGCCGGCACGTCGCGGTCGAGCACGCGCAGGCTGCCGGACATGCCGAGGTGCAGGATGAGCGTGCCGCGGTCGAAGCGCAGCAGCAGGTATTTGGCACGCCGGTCGATGTCGCGCAGCGTCTGGCCGGGCAGCGTGGCGGGCAGGTCGGCGGGCACCGGCCAGCGCAGCCGCGCGTTGCGGAGCGTGACCGCGGTCGCCACGCGACCGGTCAGGGGCGCGGCAATGCCACGGCGTGTCACTTCGACTTCTGGCAGTTCAGGCATCGGAAAGGTGAGCCGCGGCACGGCGGCGGGGACGTGTTTTGGAATAAGATCGAAGCCGTTTCCGGCATTGGCGCCGCATAGGGCGGTGCGCCGGGGGCGCTGCAACGAATTCTAGCCGTCACACTCAAAGGCCGTAAGCGCTTCAGTCCGTTGCGAAATCACCCTGGCCACTGGCGATCATGCCCATGACGACCCGACCCCTCCTGCTCGCTGTCCTTCTTCCTCTCGTGCTCGGCGCCTGCGCGCAGACCGCCAAGCGGCCGCCGGTGGCGGCTGCGCCGACCGAGGCTCCGGCAGAGGCCGCGCCGCCACGCGCACCGCAGCTGCCCGAAATCGAACTGACGCGCCAGATCACCTATCAGCTGCTGCTCGGCGAGGTGGCGGCACAGCGCGGCGAACTGGGTCTGTCGGCATCCGCCTATATGGATCTGGCGCAGTCGACCCGCGACCCGCGCATCGCCAAACGCGCGGCCGAAATATCGGCCTTCAGCCGGCAGAACGACATCGCGCTGCAGGCCACCCAGCTCTGGCTGGAACTTGATCCCGAGTCGGTACAGGCGCGGCAGATGCTGACCGGCCTGCTGGTCAACGCGAACCGGCCGCAGGAACTCGAACCGCAACTCGCCAGCCTGCTCGCGCAGGAGGGCAACCAGATAGGCGAAAGTCTGCTGCGGCTCAACCGTGTGCTGGGGCGCCTGTCGGACAAGGCCGAGGTGCTGGCCATGGTCGATCGCCTGACCGAGCCCTATCTGCAGTACCCGGAAGCATGGTTCGCGCGCTCACAGGCAGCGATGCAGGCGCGCGAGCCGAAGCGTGCACTGGCCGATGCGACCAAGGCGCACGACATGCGCCCGGAATGGGAGCCCGGCCTGCTGCTGAAGGCGCAGGCCACCGCCGAAAGCGATCCGCACGCGGCAACCCGGCTGATGGGTGACTACCTGAAGAAGTATCCGCAGGCGCGCGACGTGCGGCTGCAATATGCACGTTCGCTGGTCGCCGAACGCAATTTCCCCGAGGCGCGCAAGCAGTTCGAGAACATCCTCGGCGGCGCGCCGAACAATCCGGACGTCGTGTTCGCGGTCGGCGTGCTGGCGATGCAGATGCAGGACTACGCTGGCGCGCAGACCTATTTCAAGCGGCTGCTGACGCTGCGCTATCAGGACATGAACCTGATCAAGCTCTATCTCGGTCAGTTGGCCGAGGAGCTGAAGCAGCCGGACGAAGCGCTCGACTGGTATCGCCAGGTCGGGCAGGGGGACCACTACCTCGGCGCGCAAGGGCGTTACGTGCTGCTGCTCAGCCGCACCGGGCGGCTCGACGAAGCGCGTGCCCACCTGCGCGAACTGGCCGCGCGGCCGGGTGGCGACAAGGCGCGTTCGGCGCTGATGGAATTCCAGCTGCTGCGCGATGCGAACCGGGTCGAGGAAGGTTACGCCGTGCTCGAGGAGGCGCTGGTGGCGCAGCCGGACAATGCGGAACTGCTGTACGAGACGGCGATGATCGCCGAGCGGCAGAACCGCATCGAGGTCGCCGAACAGCGTCTGCGCCGGGTGATCGAGGTGAAACCGGATCATGCCCATGCCTACAACGCACTCGGCTATTCGCTCGCCGATCGCAACATCCGCCTCGACGAGGCGCAGGCGCTGATCGCCAAGGGGCTCGAACTGGCGCCGGATGACCCTTTCATTCTCGACAGCATGGGCTGGGTGCTGTTCCGGCGCGGCGATCTGAACGGCGCCCTGACCTATCTGGAGCGCGCTTTCGCGATCCGGCCCGACCCGGAAATCGCCGCTCACCTCGGCGAAGTGCAGTGGCTGCTCGGTCGTCGCGAGGACGCCGAGAAGCTGTGGCGCACGGTTGCTGCACAGCATCCGGACAACGCCGCGCTGGAATCGACCATCAAGCGCTACATCCCGTGATGCGCGTGCTGCTGTGTGCCGGCGCTCTGGCGCTGGCCGGTTGTGCCGCGCTGCCGCCGCCGGCTGTCGAAGATCCGCAGGTGCTCGCGCTGCGCGAACGTGCGCGTGACGCGGTCAATCCCGCTTTTTCGCTGAGCGGGCGCTTCGTCGTGAAAGGGCCCGAACAGACCGCCTCGGCGGCGCTGGACTGGCAGCATGCCCGCGATCGCGACGAGCTGCAGATCAACGGACCACTCGGCAAGGTATTGGCGCAGCTGGTGCGCGACGAGCAGGGGGTGCGCCTGATCGACGAGCGCCAGCGCGTCACCGAGGCGGCGACGCTCGACGAACTGTCGCGTGCGGTGTTCGGCGCCGAACTGCCGCTGTCGCGGGCCGCCTACTGGGTGACCGGTCGGCCGGGGAGTGCCGACGTGCGGTCGCGCGACGCCGCCGGCCGTGTCGCGGTGCTGACCGAACAGTCCTGGCGGGTCGAATTCACCGAGTACGACGGTGAAAGCCCGGACGCGCTGCCGCGACAGATCGACGCCAGCGACGGCGAACACAGCTTCCGTCTGCGCATCGACGCCTGGTACCCGTTGCCGTGACTGCGCGTATCGACTGGCAGGTCTGGCTCGACGCGCCGGCCAAGATCAATCTGTTCCTGCACGTGACCGGCCGCCGCCCGGATGGCTACCATCTGCTGCAGACCGCCTTCCGCTTCGTCGATTTCGGCGACCGTCTGCGCTTCTCGCCACGGGACGATGGCGAGGTGAGGCGCGTCAACCCGCTGCCCGGCGTGCCCGAGGCCGACGACCTGTGCGTGCGTGCTGCCCGCCTGCTGCAGACGGAAACCGGCTGCCGGCGTGGCGTGGACATCGAACTGGACAAGCGGCTGCCGATGGGCGGTGGCGTCGGCGGCGGCAGTTCCGACGCCGCGACCGTGCTGCTGGCCTTGAACCGACTGTGGGAACTTGATCTGCCGCGCGCGCGGCTGCAGGCGCTGGGGCTGCGGCTGGGGGCCGACGTGCCGGTTTTCGTGTTCGGTCGCAGCGCCTTCGCCGAGGGCGTTGGCGAGCTGTTGCAGCCGCTCGAACTGCGGCCGGCGGCCTACCTCGTCGTGGCGCCCGGCGTGTCGGTACCGACGCCACGGATTTTTGCCGACCCGGAATTGACACGAAATACTGAAGCTTGCACAATAGCGGACTTTGCTGCAGCAGCCGACTCGGCGGCGCTTTTCGGGCGCAACGATCTTGAGCCGGTCGCGGCAAGGCTGTACCCGGAAGTCAGACAGGCCATCGACATGCTGGCGGCACTGGCCGGGCGTGGCGCGGTAAGAATGAGCGGTTCGGGCGCGTGCGTGTTTGTACAATGCGCCGATCTGCAGGCAGCACAGGATTTGATGAAGGCGTCGTCGGCATCGTGGCCGGCGGGCTGGCAGGGATTCGTTGCACAGGGGCTGGACGAGCACCCGCTGTACCGGATGACTGCACAGGTTTGACGCCGTGTGGCGCAGGAGCGCGACGCGGTCGATGCAGAGTTTGGGGAGTCGCCAAGTTGGTCAAGGCACCGGATTTTGATTCCGGCATTCGAAGGTTCGAATCCTTCCTCCTCAGCCAAATTTGATCGGGCGGGCCCGCAGGGAGTGCGGGCCTGCCCGATGTGTTTTCAGGGCAGCAGGCATGCCGACGGGTTGAAACCGGTCATCCGCCTGGAAAGAGCAGGACCGGTTCTCCCGGTTTCAATTCAGCAATCACCGAGTTTCGCGAGGCAGCATGGCTTACGACAGCCTGATGATCTTTACCGGCAACGCCAACCCCAAACTGGCGGCGGACGTTGCCAAGCGGCTCAACATGTCGCTCGGCCGCGCGCAGGTGGGCCGTTTCTCCGACGGCGAAGTCAACGTCGAAATCCTCGAGAACGTCCGCGGCAAGGACGTGTTCGTGCTGCAATCGACCTGTGCGCCGACCAACGACAGCCTGATGGAACTGGTCATCCTGGTCGATGCGCTGAAGCGCGCCTCGGCCGGCCGCATCACCGCGGCGATGCCCTATTTCGGCTACGCCCGCCAGGATCGCCGCCCGCGCAGCGCGCGCGTGCCGATCACCGCCAAGGTGGTGGCAAACATGCTGCAGGCCGTGGGCGTGCAGCGCCTGCTGACGGTGGACCTCCACGCCGACCAGATCCAGGGCTTCTTCGACATCCCGGTCGACAACATCTACGCCACGCCCATCCTGCTTGGCGACATCTGGAAGCAGGAATATCCGAACCTGATGGCCGTTTCGCCCGACGTCGGCGGCGTGGTGCGCGCACGTGCCTTTGCCAAGCGTCTCGAGTGCGATCTCGCCATCATCGACAAGCGTCGCCCGAAGGCGAACGTGTCCGAAGTGATGAACATCATCGGCGACGTGACCGGCCGCACCTGCGTCATCATGGACGACATGGTCGACACCGCCGGCACGCTGTGCAAGGCGGCGCAGGCGCTGAAGGAGCACGGCGCCGCCCGCGTGCTGGCCTACTGTACGCACGCCGTGCTGTCGGGCGAGGCCGTCAATCGCATCCAGAATTCCGATCTCGACCAGCTGGTCGTGACCGACACCATCCCGCTGTCGCCGGCCGCCCAGGCCTGCGGCCGCATCCGTGTCGTGTCCATCGCCGAGCTGCTGGCCGAAACCCTGCTGCGCATCAGCAACGAGGAATCCGTTTCGTCCCTCTTCATGGAGTAATTGAAGCGGGACACCCCGGGTCGCCTGGTCGCGGGCGACCCTTCATCCACCAGGAGTCATCATGTCCATCGAAATGAACGTCAAGAAGCGCGATGCGCAGGGCACCGGAGCGAGCCGCCGCCTGCGTCGCGCCGACCAGGTCCCGGCCATCATCTACGGCGGCGACAAGCCCGCCACGCCGATCACGCTCGACCACAACGAAATCTTCCACGCCCTGCGCAAGGAAGCCTTCCACGCATCCGTGCTGACGCTGAACGTCGAAGGCACGAAGGAAACCGTGCTGCTGCGCGACACCCAGATGCACGCCTACAAGCTGCAGGTGCTGCATGTCGACTTCCAGCGCGTCGATGCCACGCACAAGCTGCACACCAAGGTGCCGTTCCACTTCATCAATGCCGACGTGGCCCCGGGCGTCAAGCTGCAGGGTGGCATCGTGTCGCACGTGATGAACGAGATCGACGTCCAGTGCCTGCCCAGCCAGCTGCCGGAATTCATCGAAGTCGATCTGTCCGGCCTGTCGGTCGGCCAGTCGGTCCACGTGTCGCAGATCAAGCTGCCGGCCGGTGTCGAAGCGCTGACCCACGGCACCGATCCGGTGATCGCCACCGTGACGCTGCCGCGCGGCGCCAAGGCTGACGAAGCTGCCGCGGCCGAAGGCGGCGAAGAGAAGTAAGTACAGACGATGTCCGGGAACGGTTCCAAAGCCGTGCCCCGGCTCGTCGTCGGACTGGGCAACCCCGGTCCGGACTATTCCGAAACCCGGCACAACGCCGGGTTTTGGTTTTGTGAGGGGCTGGCACGCAAGCTGGGCGTCACGCTCAACCGTGAAGCGCGATTCAACGGCTTCACCGGTTCGTCGCGTGCCGACGGCATCACAATACTGCTGCCGCAGACCTTCATGAACCGCTCCGGCCAGTCGGTCGGTGCGCTTGCCCGCTTCTTCCGCATCGCACCGGCTGAAATACTGGTGGTGCACGATGAGCTCGACATCCAGCCGGGCGAACTGCGCCTGAAGTTCGGCGGCGGCCTCGGCGGTCACAACGGACTGAAGGACATCAGCGCCCACCTGGCCAGCAACGACTACTGGCGGCTGCGCATCGGCATCGGTCACCCGCGCCAGCTGGCGCCGGGGTCGGAAGTGGCCGACTATGTACTGCACCGTCCGCGCATCGAGGAACAGCGCGACATCGACGCCGCCATCGAGCGTGCGCTCGACGCCTGGCCGATGATTGCCGCTGGCGACTGGACGCGCGTGTCCACCCTGCTCAATGCGAAGCCCGGCGCCGGCAAGGCGCCCAAGAGTGCCTAATCAAGGAATCCAGACATGAGCCTCAAATGCGGCATCGTCGGCCTGCCCAACGTCGGCAAGTCCACGCTTTTCAATGCGCTCACCAAGGCCGGCATCGCCGCCGAGAACTACCCGTTCTGCACGATCGAGCCCAACGTCGGCATCGTCGAGGTGCCGGACCCGCGTCTGGCCCAGCTTTCCGAAATCGTGAAGCCGCAGAAGATACAGCCGGCCATCGTCGAATTCGTCGACATCGCCGGTCTGGTCGCCGGTGCCAGCAAGGGCGAAGGCCTGGGTAACCAGTTCCTCGCCAATATCCGCGAAACCGACGCCATCGTGAACGTGGTGCGCTGCTTCGACGACGAGAACGTGGTGCACGTGAATGGTCGCGTCGATCCGATCGCCGACATCGAAACCATCGTGACCGAACTGGCGCTGGCCGACCTCGCCGCCGTCGAACGCACCATTGCGCGCGACACCAAGAAGGCGCGCGCCGGCGACAAGGACGCCGCCAAGCTGGTCGCCGTGCTGGAAAAGCTGCTGCCGCACCTGAACGAAGGCAAGCCGGCGCGCACGCTGAACCTGTCGGACGACGACAAGGCCATCGTGAAACCGATGTGCCTGCTGACGATCAAGCCGGCCATGTATGTCGGCAACGTGCTCGAAGACGGCTTCGACAACAACCCCTACCTCGACCGCCTGCGCGAATTCGCGGCGAAGGAAGGTGCGCCGGTGGTGGCGGTGTGCGCGAAGATCGAGGCCGAGCTGGCCGACCTCGACGACGAGGACAAGAAGGCCTTCCTGGCCGATCTCGGCCTCGAAGAGCCGGGCCTGAACCGGCTGATCCGCGCCGGCTACGACCTGCTGGGCCTGCAGACCTACTTCACCGCGGGTGTGAAGGAAGTGCGCGCCTGGACCATCCACAAGGGCGACACCGCACCGCAGGCGGCCGGCGTCATCCACACCGACTTCGAGCGCGGCTTCATCCGCGCCCAGACCATCGCCTTCGACGACTTCATCGCCTTCAAGGGCGAACAGGGCGCGAAGGAAGCCGGCAAGATGCGCGCCGAAGGCAAGGAATACGTGGTCAAGGACGGCGACGTGCTGAACTTCCTGTTCAACGTCTGAGCTGCATTTCCACCGCCGCAGAAGCCCTGGCAACCCGTGGTTGCCAGGGCTTTTTTCGTCCGCTGTCGAATCTTTCCGCTCCGGTTCGTCTACCTCGTATACGCCGGGCATCGGGAAAGGCGTCACGACAGGATGGAGGGCGAGAAGATGATGAATACAGCGCCGCAGGATCAGCATCGATGGCTGAGGCAGTTCGAGGGTGAATGGCGCGGAGAGAGCGAACCTGTGGCCGACGGGGCCGCGGACGACGCGTGCTGGAGCGGTAGCGAAACCGTGCGCGCGCTCGGCGAACTGTGGGTGCTGTTCGAGGGGCGCGGTGACATGCCGGACGGCAGCGCGGCCTACACTCTGATGACCCTGGGCTTCGACCCCGCGCGCGCAGACGGAGGCCGCTTCGTCGGCAACTGGGCAGGGTCGATGATGACGACGCTGTGGCAGTACGAGGGCGAACTGGACGCAGCCGGCCGCGTGCTGTCGCTGTACAGCGAAGGACCGGCCTTCTCGGGCAGCGGCACCGCGCGCTACCGCGACACGATAGAGGTCCATGGTCCGGACGAGCGGACGCTGTCTTCGCACGTGCAGGATGCCGACGGCAACTGGTCGCCCATCATGCGTATCCGCTACCGGAGACAGCGAGCCGCCTGAGCGCCGCGCCCTCTCCGCTGATCAACGCCCCTCGTCCAGCCAGCGCGCGGCCATGAGCAGGCGGGTATGGCTGGCCGGGTCGGCTCGCACGGTGGCGGCGAACAGACGCACGCAGCGTTCGGCCGCGTTCACGTAGCGGGTGTTGCCGGTACGCCGTGCCAGTCTGATCAAGGCCAGCGCGGCGACGCCGTTGCCGCCAGGCGTGGCAGCGTCGAGGGCGGGTTTGCTGCGGTGGAACAGTGGTAGCGCGTCGTGTGCGGTGAAGAAGAAGCCACCTCTGGCGTCGTCTTCGAAACGCAGCAGCATCACCTCGGCCAGCCGTGCGGCGAAGGCGAGGTCGCCGTCGCGCGGCATCGCTTCGTGCAGCGTCAGTGCGGCATCCAGCAGGAAGGCGTGGTCGTCGAGAAAGCCGTCGATGCGGGGCAGCGACTGCAGACGGTCGGCGCCGTCGATGTCCTCGCGCCAGCGTGCCGCGCGCAGCGCGTCGAAGGTCGTGCGCGCCGCCTCCAGCCAGTCGCTGCGGCCGAGTACGGCGCCGGCGTGGGCGAGCGCGTTCACCATCAGCGCGTTCCAGGCAGTCGGTGTCTTGCCGTCACGTGCGGCGCGCCCGCGCTCGTTGCGCCGCTCCAGCAGACGACTGCGCGCCTCGTCTATCACCGCCTGCACAGCGTCCACCGGTTGGCCCAGCATCGTGGCGAGCTTTTCCGCCGGGCGGGCAACGCGCAGATGCCAGAACTTCCCCTCGAAGCCGGGCGGGTCGATCAGCCCCCAGTGTGCGGCGCACAGATCCCATTCGACCGGTGTCAGCACTTCGCGCAGCGCCGACGCTTCCCACAGATATGTGCCCCCCTCGCGGCCGCTGGCGTCGTCGGCGGCGAGGGCGCTGCAGAACAGTCCGTCGTCGCTGCGCATTTCGCGCAATGCCCAGTCCACGGTGAGTTCGGCCGCACGCCGGAACAGCGCTTCGCCGCTCGCCCTCCAGGCATTGGCGTAGAGCGGCAGCAGCATGGCGCTGTCGCACAGCATCTTTTCGAAGTGCGGGATATGCCAGGCCGGATCGACGCTGTAGCGGAAGAAGCCGCCGCCGAGCTGGTCGAACAGACCGCCTTCGGCGATGTGACGCAGCGACTCCAGCGCCATCGTGCGCGGCGACGGTGTGCCGATGTCGCTGTCCAGCTGCAGCAGGAAATCGAGGTCGGTCGGGTGCGGAAACTTCGGCGCGCCGCCGAAGCCGCCGTTCCGGGCGTCGAAGGCGACCGCCAGCTGCTGTATCGCCTGCTCCTGCACCGACGGGTCCAGCGGCGCACCGGTGGGCTGTGGCAGGGCGGCGCTCAGTGCCGCAATCAGCGCTTCGTCCTGGCGCGCAAGATCGGCGCGCCTTTCGGTCCATACGGTGCTGACCGACGCCAGTACGTCGCGCAGTGCGATCTGCCCGCCGGACGCTTCGCGCGGGAAATAGGTGCCGCCGTAGAAGGGCACGCCCTGCGGCGACAGGAAGACGGTGAGCGGCCAGCCGCCGTTGCCGCGACGCAGCAGCTGCAGCGCCTGCTGGTAGAGACCGTCGATGTCCGGTCGCTCCTCACGGTCCACCTTGATGGCGACAAAGCCCTCGTTCACTGCGGCAGCCGTGGCCGGATCGGCAAAGGATTCTCGCGCCATCACGTGGCACCAGTGACAGGAGGCGTAGCCGACCGACAGCAGGATGGGGCGGTCGAGCCGGCGCGCCTCGGCGAAGGCGGCCTCGCACCACGGATACCAGTGCACCGGATCGCCGGCGTGCTGCTGCAGATAGGGGGACGCTTCACCGGCCAGTCGGTTGCGCGGTGCGAGTGCGGTGTCGGTGCTCATCGGATGTCCTTCGCGGGCGGCAGGTGCGGCCGGCGCGAACGCGACAATGAGGACAGCCGCGTACGCCAAAGTCCACATTCAGGCGGGCGAGCGGGCTCATGCATCCGCGCTGGCCGGCGGATGCGGGTCGCTCAGCAAGATCCGTGCATGCGCTGCATGCATCTTGCTTTTCCGGTGCGGGAGAGATGCGGCGCGCGACGCGCCGGCCACACACCGACAGAGGCAGACCATGCGATTGCGCTTCCACATGACGCCGGGCTCGTGCTCGACCGGCATCCACATCCTGCTCGAACATCTGGAGCTGCCGTTCGAGGCATACGTCGTGAACCTGCCTGCCGGCGATCACCGTCGGCCGGCATATCTGGCGATCAACCCCAAGGGCACGATTCCGGCGCTGCAGATCGACGACGATCCGGCGCTGACCGAATTCCAGTCCATCGCGCTGTGGCTGGCCTGGCAGTTCCCGCGGGCACGGCTGTTGCCGGCGTCGCCGTTCGACGCGGCGCGCGCCGTCGATCTGATGACCCATGTCGTGGGCACCGTGCACGGCGCCGGTTACACCCGCATCTTCACGCCGGAGCGCTACCTGCCGGCGGGTGTGAACGAGGGGGCGGCCACGCAGTGGCTGGAGGCGATCCAGGCGCAGGGCCGGACCCTGGTGGAGGAGGCCCTCACACTGGTCGACGCGCGCATCGACGACGACGGCAGGCTGTTCGGCGACGACCTGACGGTCGCCGACGCCGCGCTGTTCTACGTCACCTTCTGGGCCGACCGCATCGGCCTGCCGCTGCCGTCACGCTGCCTGGCGTTCTACCGGCGCATGCGCGAGCGGCCGGTGGTGCGCCGCGTGCTGGCCGAAGAAGGCTATCGCTGAGCCGGCGGATCCGCCGGCGTTGCGTTGCGATCAGGACGTCGCGCCGTCGCTCTGCTGGGCGGCCACTTCGGCGCGCACCTTGTCCATGTCCAGCGCCTTGGCCTGTTCGATCAGCTGTTCGAACTGGCCGGCCGGCAGCGCGCCCGGCTGTCCGTACAGCACGATCTGGTCGCGGAACACCATCAGGGTCGGAATCGAGCGGATGCCGAAGGCGGCGGCGATGCCCTGTTCCTCTTCGGTATTCACCTTGGCGAACACGATGTCCGGATACTTTTCCGACGCCGCTTCGTAGACCGGGGCAAAATTGCGGCAGGGGCCGCACCAGGGTGCCCAGAAATCGATGATGACGAAGGGATTGTTCTCGACCGTGCTGTTGAAGCTGTCTTCAGTAAGTTCGATGGTGGCCATGGGGGTCCTTGGGTGTAAGTCGCTCGGAGGCGAGCCGGCATGGTAGCCGAGCGTCGCCTGTATGTCGGCCGTTTCGCACCCAGTCCGACCGGCCCGCTGCACAAGGGTTCGCTCGTGGCGGCGCTGGCCAGCTGGCTGGATGCACGCGCCGCCGCCGGCCGCTGGCTGTTGCGCATCGAGGACGTGGACGAGCCGCGCTGCTCAGTCGCGGCCACCGACACCATACTGCGCCAGCTCGACGCGCTCGGCCTGCACTGGGACGGCGAGGTGGTGTGGCAGAGCCGGCGTACCGCGCTGTATCGCGCTGCGCTCGACACACTGATCGCTGGCGGCGCGGCCTACGGGTGCGCCTGCACCCGTCGTGATCTCGAATCGCAGCCGCTGGCCTCCGATGGCGCACGGCGTTACCCCGGCACCTGCCGCGATCGCGCCGGCATCGCGCCACGCGCCTGGCGGCTGCGCGTGCCGGCAGGCGAGGTCGCGTTCGACGACCGCGTACTCGGTCGCATCGCGGTCGATGTGGCGGCTGATTCCGGCGACTTCGTGCTGTGGCGTGCCGACGGCTACTGTGCCTATCAGCTTGCTGTGGTGGTGGACGACGCCGACCAGGGCGTGACCGACATCGTGCGCGGTGCCGATCTGCTCACCTCGACGCCGCGGCAGATCCTGGTGCAGCGCGCGCTCGGCCTGGCGCAGCCGCGCTACGCACACGTGCCGGTGGTGCTTGATGCGAACGGCGAGAAGCTGTCCAAGCAGACACGCGCGCCGGCGCTGGAGCCGGCCGATGCGCTGACCGACCTGGAGGAGGCGCTCGCCTTCCTGCGCCACCCGCCGCCGGCCGACGTCGTGGCGTCCGGGCGCGAAGATGTGCTGGCGTGGGCGGTGCAGCGATGGACGCTGACTGCGCTGTCCGGGACGCGGTAGGAGACGGACTCAGTAGTGCGGCGGAATGTCCTGCTGCGCGTCGGCACGTTCGGCCGGCTGCATGCCCTGCACCTGCGCATAGACGTGCTTGAGCTGCAACTGCAGTGACTCGATCGCGCGCTGCTGCTCGAACACTGTGCGGTTCAGCGCGTCCAGCATGTCATCCATCAGCGTGATGCGGGCTTCAAGGTCGTTCAGGCGGTCGGTCATGTCGGTGTGTCCGGAGAATGTTGTCGGGCCAGCGCCCAGGCGACGTGTTCGCGCACGACCGGTGAGGCGTGGTCGGCGCGCGCCTGCAGCGCGGCGATGTGGGCGGCGGAGGATGGCGCGTTGCCGAGCGCGACCGCGATATTGCGCAGCCAGCGCTCGTGGCCGATGCGCCGGATCGCGCTGCCTTCGAGGCGGCGGTTGAATTCGTCCTCCGACCAGGCGAACAGCGCGGTCAGTGGTGCGTGGTCCAGCCCGTTGCGCACCGCGAAGTCCGGCTCGACGGCCTTGGCCGCGTGACGGTTCCACGGGCACACCAGCTGACAGTCGTCGCAGCCGTAGATGCGGTTGCCGATCAGGGGGCGCAGTGGCTCGGGGATCGGGCCGTCCAGTTCTATCGTCAGGTAGGACACGCACAGCCGCGCGTCCAGCTGGTAGGGCGCGACGATGGCGCCGGTCGGGCAGATGTCGATGCAGCGGGTGCAGGTGCCGCAGTGGTCGGCCTGGGGCTCGTCGGGCGGCAGCGGCAGCGTGGTGAACAGTTCGCCGAGAAAGAACATCGAGCCGGCGTCGCGGTGGATCAGCAGCGTGTGCTTGCCGCGCCAGCCGAGTGCGGCGCGGCGGGCGATCTCGACTTCGAGCACCGGCGCCGAGTCGGTGAAGGCACGGTGGCCGAAGGGGCCGACCACGCTCTCGATCCGTTCTGCCAGCTTCTGCAGCCGGTTGCGCAGCACCTTGTGGTAATCGCGGCCGAGTGCGTAACGCGACACATAGCCGAGGTCGCCGTCGTCGAGCACCGCCTGCGCGTCCGCCGCATCGTCCGGCCAGTACGGCATGCGTGCGCTGATGACCGACAGCGTGCCCGGCACCAGTTCGGCCGGGCGTGCGCGAATCGCGCCGTGGCGCGCCATGTAGTCCAGTTCGCCGTGACGGCCGGCGGCGAGCCAGTCGAGCAGGCGGGTTTCGGCTTCACCCAGATCGACACCGGAAATGCCGATCGACGCGAAGCCCAGCTCGCGTCCCCAGTCGCGTATGCGCGCGACCAGTCCGTCCGGGCTGCAGGGCAGGGTGTCGCTCATTGCGCGACCGCGCGGGCGGATAATGGCGGCCGCTCCGATTTCACGCAGACCGCCATGAATGATTCAACCCTGACGATGGACCTCGCCGACACCGCCGCCACCGAGGCGCTGGGCGCGCGACTGGCGCGCGCGCTGGCGCCCGGCCTGTGCGTGTTTCTGGACGGCGACCTGGGCGCCGGCAAGACCACGCTGGTGCGCGGACTGCTCAGGGCGCTGGGCCACACGGGAAAGGTAAAAAGTCCGACCTTCACTTTGCTTGAATCGTATGCTATTTCTAGCTTAAACTTCCCGTTGTATCACTTTGATTTTTATCGCTTCACGGATCCTGATGAATTCATCGAAGCAGGTCTGGACGAATACTTCGGGCAAACCGGCGAAAGCGCGGGCGTCTGTCTGGTCGAGTGGCCGGACAAGGCGGGCGCGCATCTGCCGCAGCCCGATCTGCGCATTGCGCTCGCCGTGGTCGGCGAGGCGCGCCGTGCGCGGCTGTCCGCCGGCAGCGAAGGAGGTCGGGCATGTTTAAGCCGTTTGTGCGTCGCCGCGGAAGGCCGTCCGTCCGCGACCTGAGCCGGCGCGATTTTCTCGGATTTTCCGGTGCCGCGCTGCTGCTGTCGGTGAGCCCGGTCGGGCGCGCCGCCGCCACCTCGCTGCTGGCCGTCCGCGTGTGGCCTTCGCTGGAATATACCCGCATCACGCTGGAATCCCGCGACGCGCTGAAGTTCGCGCACTTCACCGTGCAGAACCCGGAACGTCTGGTGATCGACATCGAGGGCGTGGAGCTGAACAACGTGCTCGGCAGCCTGCCGGGCAAGATTGCCGATACCGATCCCTACATCAAGCTGATCCGCGCCGGTCGCAACAAGCCGGGCGTGGTGCGGCTGGTGATGGAACTGAAGACCGAGGTGAAGCCGCAGGTGTTCACGCTGGCGCCGGTCGGCCAGTACGGTCACCGGCTGGTGATGGACATCTATCCGGCGATGCCCATCGATCCGCTGATGCAGCTCGCGCGTCAGGGCGACATCCAGTACCAGGGCGACGTGGCACCCGACCAGCCCGACGCGCCGGCACAGTCGCAGGCGGCCGAGCCGGCACCCGAACCGGCGAACCAGACCGCGTCGCGCGATGCGGGCAGCAAGAAGGCGGAGGTGGACGTGAGCCGCCTCGTCACCATCGTGCTCGACCCCGGTCACGGCGGCGAAGACCCGGGCGCGGTCGGCCGCGGCGGCAGCTACGAAAAGAACGTGACGCTGGAAGTGGCGCAGCGCCTGCAGAAGAAGATAGACGCTGACCCGACGATGCGCGCCGTGCTGACGCGCGACGCCGATTTCTTCGTGCCGCTGGGCACTCGCGTCGCCAAGGCGCGCCGCGTGCGCGCCGACCTGTTCGTGTCCATCCACGCCGACGCCTTCGTACGGCCGGACGCGCGCGGCAGTTCGGTGTTCGTGCTGTCCGACCGCGGTGCCACCAGTTCCGCCGCGCGCTGGCTGGCGCAGCGCGAGAACTCGGCCGACCTGATCGGCGGCGTCAATCTCGACGTCAAGGATCCCTATCTCGCGCGCACGCTGCTCGACCTGTCGCAGACGGCGACGATGAACGACTCGATGAAGCTGGGCCGCGCCGTGCTGGGCGAACTGGGCGGCGTGAACACGCTGCACAAGCCGCATGTCGAGCAGGCCGGCTTCGCCGTGCTGAAGGCGCCGGACATCCCGTCCATCCTGGTCGAGACCGCCTTCATTTCGAATCCGGAAGAAGAGAAGCGGCTGACCGACGACGCCTACCAGGACAAGCTGGCCGACGCCATCCTGCGCGGCATCCGCCGCTATCTGGCGAAGAACCCGCCGCTGGCCAAGTCGCGGCTGGCGTCGCTTTGAGCCGCCGTCAGCGCACGCTGCGGTAGCCGCCTGCCACGCCTCTCGGCGACAGTACCCACTGCCAAAGCTGGATGTCGCGCGCGCGGAAGGCGCCGGCGCAGGACAGCAGGTAGTAGCGCCACATGCGGCGAAAGCGCTCGCCGAGGCGGTCGGCGAACTGCGGCCAGGCCGCTTCGAAGTTCTCGTGCCAGGCCATCAGCGTGCGATCGTAATCGGCGCCGAAGTTGTGCAGGTCCTCGACCACGAATACATCATCGACCGCATCGCCGATCTGGCCGATCGACGGCAGTTCTCCATTGGGGAAGATGTAGCGGTCTATCCACGGGTCGGTGACGCCGCGCCGCGTGTTCTTGCCTATCGTATGCAGCAGCGCCAGCCCGTCAGGCACCAGTGCGCGCCGCACCACCTGCATGAAGGTGCGGAAGTTGCGCCGGCCGACGTGTTCGAACATGCCGACGCTGGCCACGCGGTCGAAGGTTTCGCTGCCGTCGAGTTCGCGGTAGTCCTGCAGCCGGAACTCGACCGGCAGCCCGGCGTAGCGCTGCTGTGCCCACTCCGCCTGTTCGCGCGATACGGTGACGCCGGTGCCGCGCACGCCGTGGTGCTCGGCGGCGTAGCCGAGCAGGCTGCCCCAGCCGCAACCGATGTCCAGCAGGTGCATGCCGGGACGCAGGTCCAGCTTCCGGCAGATCAGTTCGAGCTTGGCCTCCTGCGCCGACGCCAGGTCGGCGGCGTCCTGCCAGTAGCCACAGGTATAGGTCATGCGCGGGTCAAGCATCGCCGCGTAGAAATCGTTGCCGAGGTCGTAGTGGCGTTCGCCGACCTGCCAGGCGCGACGCGGCGTCTGCCGGTTCAGCAGGCGGGCGCTGAATGCATGCATCAGCAGCGATGCCGGCTTGACCCGCGTGTCCAGCCGGGCACGCAGCAGGCGGGCGAAGAATTCGTCGAGCCGGGCGGCGTCCCAGTCGCCATCCATGTAGGCCTCACCCAGACCGAGGCTGCCGTAGGCGAGCACGCGCTCGGGCAGGCGCGGATTGCGCATCTGCAGGTCCCACGGCGCTTCGCCGTCGAGCGTAATGCCGGCGTCGGCGAGCAGGCCGGACAGCAGCCGGAGGCGGGGCGAGGGGGCCGGCGCAGGCGAGGCGGCCGGTTGTTCGAACGCTTCTCTTTTCATCCGTGGTCTTCCTCGTCTGGGCGAAGGCAGGAAAAAAGTGACCGTGAGCAGGCGGCCGGCGTCGCCACCTGAAGTTTTAGACGTAGTCCAAGGCAGGCGTCTTCGCAATGTCCCAGGTCAAGCTTTCGTCCGCTTGCCCGGCGTGAAATCCCTGAAATGGCTTGCCGGCGCGCGCTTGACTCACGTCATGGGCGGTGGGTGCGCAGCCGCCTAGAATGTGAGCCCATGATTCGAACCCTGCCCCCGTGATGAACGCGCCGGAATCACCGCTGAACCTGAGTCCGGATGGCGCCGCCGCGACGACGGCCTGCTATCACTGCGGGCTGCCGGTCGATGGCCCGGTGCGCTATCGCGTCCGCGTCGCCGGCGAGGACAGGCCGATGTGCTGCGCCGGCTGCGCCGCAGTCGCCGAAGCCATCTCCGGCGGCGGTCTGGACGCTTTCTACGCCCACCGCGACGCCTTGCCCGAAATGGCACCCGACGGCGGTGCGCGCGACCTGTCGGTGTACGACCTGCCGGAAGTGCAAGCCGATTTCGTCCGCACCGTCGCCCACGCGGACTGCGCCGACGCGCGCGAGGCGCTGCTCATCATCGAGGGCATACGCTGCGCGGCCTGCGTGTGGCTGAACGAGCAGCACGTCGGCCGCCTGCCCGGCGTGCTGGTGCTGGAAATCAACTACGCCACCCGTCGCGCTCGCGTGGTGTGGGACCCGGCCCGCGTGCAGCTGTCGGCCATCCTGCGGGCGGTGACCGAGATCGGCTACGAAGCCTGGCCGAACGACCGCGCACACGCCGAATCGGTCGCCCGCAGCGAGCGGCGCGACGCACTGTGGCGGCTGGCGGTGGCCGGACTGGGCATGATGCAGGTGATGATGTACGCGTGGCCGGAGTACACCGCCGGCGACGCCGAACTGCCGGGCAGCATCGCCGCGCTGATGCGCTGGGCCAGTCTGGTGCTGACCGCGCCAGTGGTGTGCTACTCGGCCGCTCCCTTCTTCTCGCGCGCGCTGCGCGATCTGGCGGCGAAGCGGGTCGGCATGGACCTGCCGGTCGCACTTGGCATCGGCGCCGCCTTCATCGCCAGCCTGTGGGCCACGGTGACGCATTCGGGCGAGGTGTATTTCGATTCGGTCACGATGTTCGTATTCCTGCTGCTCGGCGGACGCTACCTCGAAATGCTGGCGCGCCAGCGTGCGGTGCGCGGCGTCGAGGAACTGGCGCGCGTGATGCCGGCGCTGGCGCACCGCTTCACCGCTTGGCCGGGAACGGCCACCGAGGCGGTGCCGGTGGCGCGGCTGCTGGCCGGCGACCACGTCGTCGTCGCCGCCGGCGAGGTGTTTCCGGCCGACGGCCGCCTGGTCGATGGTCGCAGCGAGGTCGATGAAAGCCTGCTCACCGGCGAGTCGAAGCCGCAGGGTCGAGGCCCCGGCGACCGCGTGGTCGGCGGCAGCCTGAACATCGGCTCCCCGGTCGTGCTGGCGGTCGAACAGGTCGGCGAGGCGACGCGGCTGGCAGCGATCCGCCGGCTGATCGGCCGTGCTTCGGCCAGCCGGCCCGAGGTGGTGCAGTTCGCCGACCGCATCGCCGTGCATTTCGTCAAGGCGCTCATCGTGCTGGCGCTGGTCACCGCTGGCGTCTGGCTGTGGCTGGATCCGTCGCAGGCGCTGTCCGTCTTTGTCGCGGTGCTGGTCGTCAGTTGCCCGTGCGCGCTGTCTCTGGCCACACCGGCGGCGCTGACGGTCGGCACCGG
The DNA here is from genome assembly GCF_000385375.1 of Methyloversatilis discipulorum. NCBI lineage: Bacteria > Pseudomonadati > Pseudomonadota > Betaproteobacteria > Nitrosomonadales > Sterolibacteriaceae > Methyloversatilis > Methyloversatilis discipulorum. The sequence goes on along the minus strand of NZ_ARVV01000001.1, from coordinate 3,593,578 downwards.
TGTGCTGTCGCGCAGCGGTCTGCTGGTCACCCGCGCACACGCGATCGAAACGCTGGCACGCGTCACCCACGTCGTGTTCGACAAGACCGGCACGCTCACCACCGGCGCCATGGCATTGCAGACGGTCGAACTGATGGGCGACGTCGACGCGGCACGGGCCACCGCGCTGGCCGCGGCGCTGGAAGGGCCGTCGACTCACCCGATCGCGCGCGCCTTGCGCGCCGCTGCCGGTGAGCAGGTGCGACCGGTCGTCGATCAGTTGTCTGCGGTGACCGGGCAGGGCGTGCAGGGCGTCATCGCCGGCCGCCGCCTGCGGCTGGGCAGCGCGGACTACGTCTGTGGGCTTTCCGGGGCACCGCTTCCGGCCTCGCCGTCGGGCATCTCGACGCCGGTGTGGCTGGGCGACGAACAGGGGCTGCTTGCGCGCTTCGATCTCAGCGACGCGCTGCGGCCCGGTGCGTCCGAGCTGCTGGCGCACCTGCGCGAACGCGGCATCGCGGTCAGCCTGCTGTCGGGCGACGCACACGCACCGGTCGAGGCGCTGGCGCAGGAGCTCGGCATCGCCGACGCGCATGCGCGGATGACGCCAGAGGGCAAGCGCGCCTATATAGAAGCGTTGCAGCAGCGCGGCGCCGTCGTCGCCATGCTGGGTGACGGCGTCAATGACGCGCCGGTGCTGGCGCAGGCCCAGGTGTCGGTCGCGATGGGCGGCGGCACCGAACTGGCGCGCGCCCAGGGCGACCTGGTACTGCTGTCCGAACGTTTCGACGCGCTCACCCGCGGGCTCGACACCGCCCAGGCGACGCTGGCCATCGTGCGGCAGAACCTGCGCTGGGCCTTTGCCTACAACCTGCTGGCCATCCCGCCGGCGATGCTGGGCTGGATCACGCCGTGGATGGCCGGCATCGGCATGTCGCTCAGTTCGCTGATGGTGGTGCTCAACGCACTGCGTCTGCAGCGGCGGGCAAAGGAGCGGAACTGATGGACATTCTGTGGCTGCTGGTACCGATGTCGGTACTGATCGCGCTGGGCATCGGCGCGGTGTTCATCTGGTCGGCGCGCAGCGGCCAGTTCGACGATCTCGAAGGCCCGGCCCATCGCATGCTGATGGACGACGACCGCGCGCAGACCATCGACGAGGCGCCGGAGACCGGCAGGGACGAGCGCAAGGTGTGACGCCCGAGGCGGCCGAAGCGTCATTTCCTGTCTATAGTGCGGATGCACCCACCGACCGGAGAGCGCCGATGACCCGTTGCACCCAGCACGCCCATCACGACCACCAGCATGGCCCGCAATGCGGTCACACCGCGGTGCGCCACGAAGGCCACGTCGATTTCCTGCATGACGGCCACCTGCATCACGTGCATGGCGACCATGTCGACGAACACGTGATCGCCGTCAGCGCCGCCAACCCGGACGGCTGCACGCCGCAGCACCACTGTGCCGGCCATGGCGCCGGTCATGTGCATGGGCCTGGCTGCGGGCATGAAGCGGTGCCGCACGGCGACCACGTCGATTACCTGGTCGACGGTCATCTGCACCATCCGCACGGCGATCACTGCGACGACCACGGTCCGCTGCAGATCGCCTGACGCGCCGGCGCCGTCTGCCACGGCTATCATGCAGGCCGGGCTTGAAGACTGCGTCGCAATAAATGTCCTTTCATCGAGCCGGCGACGCGTGGCGTTCGCCGGCGCTATTCATGCCGGCGGCACTGCGCGGCTGGCTGACCGATCCTCATTCGCTGACCTCACGCATCAGGGCGCGCTGCCGGCACTTCGCGGTGCAGCCGCTGCGCACCGGTCGTGCCGCGCTGGCGGCTGACGAGGCCTGTCTGCTCGGCTGCGGCCGGGCGCAGGCGCTGTCGCGCGAGGTGCTGCTGCACGCCGATGGCGTGCCGGTGGTGTTTGCGCACAGCGTGGTCAACATGCGTGACGTGCGCGGCGTCTGGCACATGTTCGCCGGCGTCGGCACGCGGCCGCTCGGCGCGCTGCTGTTCGCCGACGCGCGCATCGCCCGCTCGCCGCTGGCGGCGCGCCGACTCGACGCCCGCCACCCGCTGTACCGGCGGGTGCTGGCCGAAGGCATCGCGGTGAGTGGCCCGCTGTGGGCGCGCCGTTCGCTGTTCGTGCGCCGCGGCCGGCCGCTGCTGGTGACCGAAGTCTTCCTGCCGGCCATTTCGGAACTCGCGCCATGAATCTGCTCGCCCGCCTGAACGCCTGGGAACGCCTGATGCGGCTGGATAAGCCGATCGGCATCCTGCTGCTTGCCTGGCCCACACTGTGGGCGCTGTGGGTGGCGGGCGGCGGCAAGCCCTCCGCCTTCATCGTGTGGATATTCATGCTCGGCACGGTGCTGATGCGCAGCGCCGGCTGCGTCATCAACGACTACGCCGACCGCAATTTCGACGGTCACGTCGAGCGCACGAAGAACCGCCCGCTGGCGACCGGCGAGGTCGGCACGCGCGAGGCGCTGCTGCTGGCCGCAGCGCTGGCGCTGTTCGCCTTCATCCTCATCCTGCCGCTGCACCGACTGGTCATCCTGCTGTCGTTCGCCGCGCTGTTCCTGGCCGCCAGCTACCCCTTCACGAAGCGCTTCTTCGCGATTCCGCAGGCCTACCTCGGCATCGCCTTCGGCTTCGGCATCCCGATGGCCTATGCGGCGCAGCTGTACACGGTGCCGATGGAAGCCTGGCTGCTGCTGGCGGCCAATGTGTTCTGGGCGGTCGCCTACGACACCGAGTACGCGATGGTCGATCGCGACGACGACCTGAAGATAGGCATCCGCACCTCCGCCATCACCTTCGGCCGCTTCGACGTTGCAGCGGTGATGGCCTGCTACGCGATCACGCTGGCATTGCTGGCGCTCTACGGCCGGCTCGAAGGGCTGCACTGGCCCTACTACGTCGGGCTGGTCGTTGCCGCCGGCATCGCCGGCTATCACTGGGCCCTGATCCGCGGCCGCGACCGCGCGCGTTGTTTCCGCGCCTTCCTGCACAACAACTGGCTGGGCGCCGCGGTGTTCGCCGGCATCGTCGCCGACTACGCCTTGCGTTGACGCGGCGGCGTAAGGCGGGCCGCCGCCCCGCGTCTACCTCGGCAGGGCGCGTCCGGCCCGGCAACAGGAGAGCGACATGAAGAGGATGAGCGCCGTGGGTCTTGCTGCGGCCGCACTGCTATGCATTTTCGAGGCGCAGGCGGGGCCGCTGCGCGAGCGTCTGGCGGAGCGGCGCGCCGACAGCGGGGCCGAGGTCCGCCTGCCCGCCGGCAGCCGCGCGCAACGCAATATCGCCTACGGCGAGCATGCCGACCAGCGCATGGACGTCTATATTCCCGACGGCGCCCGCGACGCGCCGGTGCTCTTCCTCGTGCACGGCGGTGGCTGGCGTCGCGGCGACAAGGCGCACGGCCGGCTGATCGGCAACAAGCTCGCGCACTGGCTGCCGGCCGGCGTCATCGTCGTGTCGGTCAATTACCGCATGCTGCCCGACGCCGACGTGCTGACACAGCGCGACGACGTGGCGGCCGCACTGGCCAGGGCGCAATCGCTGGCGCCCTCCTGGGGCGGCGATCCGTCGCGCTTCGTGCTGATGGGGCATTCGGCCGGTGCGCATCTGGTGGCCTTGCTGGCCGCCTCGCCACGTGGCGATCTGCGATGGCTGGGCAGCGTGCTGCTCGACAGCGGCGCGCTCGACGTCGAACGGCTGATGAAGGAACGCCACGCCGGCCTGTTCGACGACGCCTTCGGCAAGGACCCCGCCTTCTGGCGTGCGACCTCGCCACTGCACCAGCTTGGCGGGCCGACCGCGCCGTGGCTGGCGGTGTGCTCCAGCCGGCGCCGCCAGGCCTGCGACCAGGTGAAGGTGTTCGCGCAGCGGGTGCGCGAGACCGGCGGCCGCATCGACGAGCTGCCGCTCGATCTGTCGCACGGCGACATCAACGAACAGCTGGGTCTGCCCGGCGACTACACGCGGCAGGTCGATGCCTTCCTGCGCGACATCGGTGCGCTGAAATGAAAAGACGCGGGGCCCGGGAGCCCCGCGTTTTCATTGCGCAGTGGTGCCTGTTTCAGTCGCGGCGACGGGCGCGCAGACCGATCAGGCCCAACCCGGCCAGCAGCAGCGCGTAGGTTTCGGGTTCCGGCACCGGTGCGACCTCGACCGTCAGCAGCGGGCGATCGCTGACCATGAAGCCCTCGGCGCTGTAGAAATCGATGCCATTGGTGCCGTTAGGCTCGAAGGGCAGCAGCGCCCAGCCGTAGCCCGGCACGCCGCCGTCCTGCATGCGGCGCAGCGCGTCGGTGAAGTCCAGCACCAGCGTGCCCGATTCGATGTTGGGGTCGCTGTTGTTGCTGCCTATAGTCAGGAAGGGCAGCGCGGCGGCCTCGATGCCGTCGGTCTGGATGCCGTCGCCCATCGTGTTCCAGGTGGCGGATGCGGAGTTCCAGTCGCTCAGCATGTCGTAGAAGCGGATGCCGCTGCCGGCGCTGGTGATCTGCAGCGTCAGCGTGGCCGACACCACGGTTTCGCCGGTCTTGATCTGGTTGGCGGCGCTGCCGAACAGATTGTCGAAGCGCAGCAGCACGTGGTTCGGCGAACCGTTGTCCGACGCGTCGATGCTTACTTCCTGCTCGTAGCCGCTGCTTGCATCGGGGTCGCTGCTGTACATCGTGACGTCCATCGTGCCGTCGTAGCCGCCGGCGCCCTGCTGGAAGGTATAGGTCGCGGCGAACGCCGGTGCGGCCGCGAACAGCGCGGCCGCGATCAGGGATTTGCTCAACATGGGAAGCCTCTCGAATCGGAAAGGGCCGGCGCGCGTGCGCCGGCCCGGAACTGCGGACTGCAGGAGTGCGATTACAGCGCGCCGTTATCCCACGGGCCGGTGATCGCGTAGGTGATGCCCGGCGACTGGGTGTTCACGAACAGCCACTCGTTGTGGAAGGTCGCGCCGCAGAACTCGGAACCCATCGAGTTGCTGCTGAAGGAACGGCCGGACGGACGGGTGTAGGTGCCGATGGCGCCAGCGCGGAAGTCGGCGTTGTTGGCGATGAAGGGGAACACGGTGCCATCGGTGGTCAGACCGTGGCAGCGCGAGACCGAGTTGCCACCGTCTTCGCACAGGATGAGGCTGCCGCGCGGGCTCCAGGCGATGTTGTCCGGGTTGTCGCAGACGTCGGCGCCGGACGATTCGTACACCAGCGTGAAGGTTTCGCGACGCGGATCGTAGGCGAAGATCTGGCCCTTGCCGGCGGCACCGCCGCTGGTCGAGCACACGTAGATCACGCCGTTGCCGTACCACACGCCTTCGCCGCGGACGATGCTCGACGCACCCTGCATGATGCCCTGGGCGACCACGCCGCCGTAGGAGGTACCGCTGATGAAGGGCTTGTTCGGCTCGTCGATGTTCACCCACTCGACGTCGAAGGTGGTGCCCGGAGCCTGTGCCACGCCGGTGTTGTAGTAGCCGTAGCTGACACCGTTGATGGTGCGGGTGGCGTTGTTGGCCGTCTTCAGCTTCATCATCTGCAGCTTGCCGCCCATTTCCGGACGACCGATGACGTTCGGGATGAAGCGGTAGAAGCCGGACGGGGTGCTGTCTTCGGTTTCGTAGATGATGCCGGTGACCGGATCGACGGCGACGGCTTCATGGCTGAAACAGCCCATGTCGACCAGCGGAACCGGCTTGGCGGCGCCGGTGGCCGGCACGTCGAAGCAGTAGCCGTGCTGTTTGGAAGCACCGTTGTGCGGGCCGTCCGACGTTTCTTCACAGGTGATCCACGAATTCCACGGGGTCGGGCCGCCGGCGCAGTTGCGGATGGTGCCGGAGATCGACGCGTAGGCGCCGACCCACTGCTTGGTGCGCGGCGAGAACACGAGGTTGGTCGTGCCGCCGTTGCACAGCGGGTCGTAGGTGATCTTCGGGTTGGCGTACGAACCGGCGGTGCGGCTGCCCTGTTCGTGGTTGCGCACCAGCACGATCTTGTTCGCGTCGGCGGCGACTACGGCCATGCCGTCGTGCGCGCCCGGAGTGGCGATGCCGTCGGTCATCACGTCGCCGGTCCAGCCGTAGGACCAGTACTTGAAGCCTTCCGGCAGTTGCAGCAGCGGCAGGCCGGTGACTTCATCGGCGACCGGGGCGAGCGGGCCGTAGTCGGGGCTGAACGGCAGCTGCACGGCGTGCGCCTTCTTCGAACCGAGGATGCTGAAGGGCATCGCGACGGTGGCGGCGGCGGCGACACCGCTCTTCAGGAAGCCGCGGCGGCCATAGGTCCAGTGCGGGTCCATGTCCTTCGAGGCGTCGGCCTTGCTGAAATCGCGCAGGACGTCGATCAGGTCGTCTTGATGGTTCATTGTTGTCTCTCCGTTTTGAGTGTGTGGGGGCCGTGCGGATGGATCAGGCGCGACGGCGGGCGGCAGCGCCGATCAGGCCGAGGCCGGCCAGCAGCAGCGCGTAGGTTTCGGGCTCCGGCACGGTGGCGGTGATGGTGTAGCCAAGCTGGCCGACCCCGACGTTGTCGCTGAAGTCGGCGATGGCGAGCACGAACAGGCCGTTGCCGTAGTCGTTGAAGAAGTTCGCGCTGGCCGCTTCACCGGCGCCGGCGTAGGGGTTGGACGGCGTGCCGTCGGCGCCGGTGACGAACATCGTGGTCGCCGAGGCGCTGCCGAGGTCGAAGTAGTTCGCGGTATCGCTCTCGACGCCGTACCAGATGCCGAAAACGACGTCGAGCGTCGGATCCGTCGGGGTGACGGTGATCGACACTTCGCTCAGGAAATCGGCCTTGAAGGTCCAGAAGGACCAGTTTTCGGCGCTGCCGATGAAGGAATAGCTTTCGGCGGCGACGGTGCCGGCCGTGATGCCGCTGCCGAACTGGCCGCTGATGGTCGGGGCGGCCGCCTGGGCGCCGGCCGACATCAGGCCGGCCAGCAGGGCGGCTGCAAGGGTGGAACGCGTGAACATGGGACTCTCCGGTCTGGGTTGAGACGCGGAAAGTCTGGCCGGCGACGATGTCCCGCCAGTTAATCTCCCGTTAATGTTCGACGCGGGAAGTCATAGGCCGTTCGGCCGGTGCGCATGGTCCGGTCGGACTATCGGCTGGCGAGCGAACCCAGGCTGGCGAGTGCGGCGTCGACGCGTGCGTCCCAGCGCACCGCGCACATCAGGCGTATGCAGTTGCGGTACTTGCCTTGCGGCGAGAACAGCGGGCCGGGTGCGATGCTGATGCCGGCCGCCAGTGCCCGCGACTGCAGCGCCAGCGCGTCGATGTGCTCCGGCAGTTCGACCCACAGGATGAAGCCGCCGGCCGGACGCGTGCAGCGCGTGCCGGGCGGGAAGTGACGCGCGATCGCGGTCTGCATCCTTTCCATCTGCTCGGCGTACTGCCGGCGGATGCGCGCCATGTGCCGCTCCGGCCGGCCGCTGGTGAGGTAGTCGGCGAGCGCGCGCTGCGGCAGCAGCGCGGTCGCCATCGTGCTGCCGTACTTGAGACGCTCGACCTCGCGCCGCCAGCGTCCGGCGACAATCCAGCCGATGCGCAGGCCGGGCGCCAGCGTCTTGGAGAAGGACGAACACAGCAGCACGTGACCGGTGCGGTCCCAGGCCTTGGCGACGCGCGGGCGTTCGCCGTCGTGTGCCAGTTCACCGTAGATGTCGTCCTCGATCAGCGCGATGCCGCGGCTCGACAGCATCTGCACGATGCGCCGCTTGTGCGCGTCCGGCATCAGCGCACCGCTCGGGTTGCTGAAGCTGGTGCACGCCAGGCAGGCCTTGACCGGCCACTTTTCCAGCGCCAGTTCGAGCGCGTCCGGGCTGAGGCCGGTCTGCGCGTCGGTCGGGATTTCGAGCGCCTTCAGACCCAGCGATTCGATCAGCTGCAGCGTGCCGAAGAAGGCCGGCGACTCGATGGCGACCACGTCGCCCGGCTGCGTGGTGGCGCGCAGCGCCAGCGTCAGGGCTTCCTGGCAGCCGGTGGTGATGACGATGTCGTCGGGATGGATCTGGCAGCCGGAATCGACTGCGCGCCGGGCGATCTGCACGCGCAGCGCCTCTTCGCCAATGAATTCTCCGTAGCGCGCGCTGCCGGCGTCGTCGGCGCGCAGGGCGCGGCCGAGGCTGGCCCGGATGTCCTTCACCGGAAGGAAGTCGGCGTGCGGAATCGCGGTGCTGAACACCAGCAGGTCGTCGCGGTGCGAGGCGCGCATGACCTGGGCCACCCGTTCCGACATCGTCACTTCGCCCGGCGATTCGTCGTCGCAGGTCTGGCAGGCGCGGGGCGGCAGCGCCTCGGGCGTACGGGCGTAGAAGCCGGACTGCGGGCGCGCCTCCAGCCAGCCCTGGGCTTCGAGCTTGCGGTAGGCGGAGATGCAGGTGGCGATGCTGAGGCCCTGCTGCAGCGCGATGCGACGCACCGACGGCAGGCGCTGGCCCGGCGGGTACAGACCGGCGCGGATATCGGAGCGCAGCCGGTCGGCGAGTTGTTCGTAGCGGTTCATGCGGCGTCCTCTCGCGGTGGCGATCGATACTGTACTGTGCGACCTTGTTCATGGACCAGTACAGTTTGTGTGCGCAGTTGCCGGTACAGATCCGTCAGAACCGGAATTGTGTCGGTCAAAAAAACGAATCCTGTGCATCGACCGTCACAGTTGCGGCCGGCATGATCCGGTCATTCAGTGAAGGAGCCCCGCCATGCCGATGATCACGCTGCAGCTGTCCCGCCCGCTCGACGCCGAAACACGCCTCGCCGTGACCCGCGCCGTCACCGATCTGACAGCCGAGGTGCTCGGCAAGAAGCGCGAGCTGACGGCGCTGGCCATGGGTCACGTAGAACACTGGTCTGTCGGCGCGGAGGCGGTTGGCGGTGCGCTGACCGCCTTCCATCTGGACGTGCGCATCACCGCCGGCACCAACACGAAGCCGGAGAAGGCGAACTATGTTTCCGCCGTCTGGCAGGCGCTGGACGAACTGATCGGCCCGCTGCACCCGGCCAGCTACATCGTGGTCAGCGATCTGGCGGCGGATTCCTGGGGCTATGCCGGCGAGACACAGGAGGTGCGTCATGTCCGCGCACGCCTGGCTCAGTGAAGTGGCGCGCCGGCTGCGTGAGGGCCGCCGGCAGCGTCGCGCGCGTGCAGAATTGCAGGCAATGAACGATCTCGAACTGCGTGATCTCGGCCTCGGTCGCTCGGACCTGCCGTCGGTACTCGGCGGACGTTTCGAGGACGGGTTTCGCGCGCAGGCGAAACGCCTGCATTGACTCCGGACCTGCAATGATCAAAGCGCACAGTCTGACCATGGCCCGCTATCACGGCTGGGCCTGCGATCGCCTGTTCGCGTCGCTCGATGCGGTCAGCGACGTCGACTGGCGTGCTGATCATGGGCTGTTCTTCAAGAGCCTGCACGGCACGCTGAATCACCTGCTGCTTGCCGACCTGATCTGGTACGGCCGCTTCACCGGACGGCCGTATGCGGCCACTTCGCTCGCTGACGAAGTCGAGTCCGACCGGTCGGCGCTGCAGCAGCGGGCACGCGAGCAGGCCGAGCGCTGGATCGAACTGGTCGAGGCGTCCGACGAGACCGTCTTCGCGAGCCGGCTGCGCTACGCGAACATGGCGGGTCAGGCGTGTGACACACAGTGGGCCGGCACGCTGCTGCACGTGTTCAACCACGCGACCCACCACCGCGGCCAGATGTCGGCGGTCGCCACGCGCCTGGGGCAGCCGGCGCCGGAGATGGACCTCGTCTACTTCCTTCGCCTGAGCGGTCTGTGAGCGGGAGCAAGGTGCCCGTACCGGAGGACATCGAGTTCGCGGCGACGGACGGCTACCTGCTGCGCGGCCGGCTCTGGCGACCGGAGAGGGACGACGGCAGTCGGCCGGCGGTGATCGTCTGCTGTGCCACCGGCGTGGCCGCGCGTTACTACGGACGATTCGCTGCCTGGCTGTCCGCACATGGGCTGCCAGCGATGACCTTCGACTATCGCGGCATCGGTGACAGCCGCTACGGCAGCCTGCGCGGGCTGCGTGCCACCAAGCACGACTGGGGCGCGCTCGATACCGACGCAGCGATCCGCACGCTCGCCACCCGCTTTCCCGGACGCACGCTGGTCGGCGTTGGGCACAGCATCGGTGGCTTCTGCCTCGGGTCGGCGCCGTCGAATGTGCGGCTCGCCCGGCTGCTTCTGGTCGGCTCGCAATACGCCTACTGGCCGGACTACGCGCCGCGCCAGCGTGTCGGCTACCTGCTGCGCTGGCATCTGCTGATGCCGGCGCTCGCACTGATGATGGGCTATTTCCCGGGCAAGCGCCTGGGCTGGCTGGAGGACCTGCCGCGTGGCGTCGCGCTCGAATGGGGGCTGCGGCTGTGGCCGGATTTCGACCGGTTGTACCGCTGGCTGCCCGGCGCCGGCGGCGCCCCGGACGGCGGCGCGGCGCGCGCCGCCTTTGCCGGTTATCACGGTGAAGTGCTGGCCTGCGCGTCGGCCGACGACCCGTACGCGACGCCGGCGGCGATGGAACGGCTGCTTGGCTGGTTCACCCAAGCGCGCACCCGCCAGGTGCAGTTCCTGCCGGCGCGCTTCGGCCTGACCCGTATCGGCCACTTCGCGCCCTTTCACTCCGACATGCAGCGCACATTGTGGCCGCTTGGCCTGAAGTGGCTGCGCGGGCGCCGCAGCCGCTGATCCGGGGGCGAAGGACGTCTTCGTCAGCGCGTGCTGCGCAACAGCGACTTCATTGCCGCGTCGCGAGGCAGCACGTAGTCGTGCGCGGCCAGCGCGACATTGGTGGCCGGGTCGATCACCTTCAGGTTGATGAACACCATGTCCTCCGCGGCGCCATAGGTGCCGACGATGACGGCGCGTGCCTGATGCGAACGTGCGAGATCCTTGATCTCCCGGGTGAGCATCATTTCGCCCTGATGCTGGCGCACATAGACGTTGTTGCGGAACTTCATTTCCACCATGTGGTAGCCGGCGCGGGAGAAGCGCGACGACACGTGCTCCGACACCAGCCGGCCCAGCGTGGACGACTGGTCCAGCGCGTCGATGTTCACCACGGTGGCGATGATGAGCGGATTGCCGCTGCCGATCGAATTGTCGATCTGCCCGAGCAGCGCATCGGCCGCCTTGTAGTTCGCCGGAACGAAGCGGTCGCTGGCCGCCTGCTCATAAGTGGGGTCGGGCTTGACCGAGGATGTGCAGGCGGCCAGCGGCAACAGGCCGGCGCACAGCAGCGTGAGAACAGAAGAGCGCATGTCACTGGTCTCCATTCAGACGGATGGTGTGCGTGCCGCTGCCGGCGTCGTACAGCGCGCGGTCGCCGTCGGCGACGTAATAGACGTGCGTGCGGTGGGCGAGGAAGCGCTGCTCGTCGCTGACCTGTGCGGTGACGATGATTTCCGTCTGCGGCGTGGCACCCGACGCGAATTCGGAGCGGAACCAGCCGTAGGCGTCGCTGCCCACTGCGCCGGCCGTCGCCACACCGGCCGCGCTGGCGTCGGCCACGGCCAGGCCCCACAGGCCGGCCGCCAGCATGGTTGCCGTGCCGGTGTGCTTGTACTGCGGACGATCGGCCGAGAAGCGCAGCGTGCGGGTATCGAACTCGAGCACCAGCGCGCCCTGCGGCGTGCGATTGACGGTGCGACCCTGTTCGAGCAGCGCCGAGATGAGCTGCTTTTCGAAGGCGAGATTGAAGTGGGTGCGCGCGCTGCTCTCGCGTACGAACAGCGGACGTTCGTCCTTCAGGTCGCGCGTGATCTGCGCCGCGACGTCACGAGCGATGACCGACCAGTGGCCGGCCGCCTGTACCTTTGGCTGCTTCGTGGTCGGGAAATTGGTGGCGAGCGGTGTTTCGCTGTGCGGTGCGGCGCAGCCGCCGAGCAATGTGCCAAGGGCGAGGGCTGCGCCCAGGTGTCGGGTGTTCATCGGACGGTCTGACCTCCCGGTTGGTTGAATCCACGTATATGCAAAAAGCATATACGGGGCGGAATCTACCAGAACACGGCGGGCTTGCGTCAACCGCTGCGTCAGCGGGTCGTGGCGTGGTGCAGCGCGGCGGCGACGGTGGCGAAGTGGATGTCGACGATGTCGGCGATGTCCTCCGCGTAGCCGCCGGCCATCGCCACCGCCAGCGGCAGGTCACGCCGGCGGCAGTAGTCGAACACCCGGGCGTCGCGTGCGGCCAGGCCCGGCTTGGTGAGCTTGAGCCGACCGAGGCGGTCGCCCTCGAACGGATCGGCGCCGGCGAGGAAGAGGATGAACTGCGGGTCGAAGCGCGCGCTCATCCGTGTCAGCGCGTCGTCGAGTGTGGCGAGGTAGGCGTCGTCGCCGCAGCCGTCAGGCAGCGCGACGTCGAGGTGGCTGCGCTCCTTGCGGAAGGGGAAGTTGCGGTCGCCGTGCAGCGACAGCGTGAATACGTCATCGGCCCGACCAAGGATCTCCGCGGTGCCGTCGCCCTGGTGCACGTCGAGGTCGACGATGGCCACGCGTTCGATGCCGCATTCGGCCTGCAGCATGCGTGCGGCCACCGCCGAGTCGTTGAACACGCAATAACCGGCTCCGCTGGCGCGCTTGGCGTGGTGGGTGCCGCCGGCCAGATTGACCGACACGCCATCGCGCAGCGCGCTGCGACACGCGGCCATGGTGGCGCCGGCGGAACGGCGCGAGCGCTCTATCATCTGCGCCGACCACGGAAAGCCGATCATGCGGATTTCGTTCACGCTCAGTTCGCCCCGGCTGGCGCGATCGACGTAGCCGGCGTCGTGCGCGCGGCACAGTTCGGCGTCGGTCGCGGCCGGCGGCTCGCTCAGCGTGATGCCCGGCAGCTCGGCAGCCACGCGTTCCCGCAGTCGGCGGTATTTGTCCATCGGGAAGCGATGGGTTTCAGGCAGCGGCAGAACGAAGTGGTCGGCGTACCAGGCAAGCATGTCGGGCGTGTGAGCGGGACGGTCGCGCATTCTGACAGTCGACTGCCGGCGGCGGTTGCGACAGCTGTATCGGAACGCCTGCAGTGCCGCGCGGTCAGTGGCCGCGTGCGGGGTGCGGCGGCCTTCACTATCGCTTACCATCGGCCGCGCACTGTGCAGCACTCAGCAAGGCGCGAAGTACTGGAGCCGTAACACGACATGAAATACACGGATTTGCGCGACTTCATCGCGCAGCTCGAACGGATGGGCGAACTGAAGCGCGTTGCGCGCCCGGTATCGCCGCATCTGGAGATGACCGAGATCTGCGACCGCGTGCTGCGCGCGCAGGGGCCAGCGGTGCTGTTCGAGCAGCCGACCGGTCACACGATGCCTGTGCTCGGCAACCTGTTCGGCACGCCGGGACGCGTGGCACTCGGCATGGGCGTCAGCGGCGACAAGTGGGCGGAAGCGCTGCGCGACATCGGTCGCACGCTGTCGATGCTGAAGGAGCCGGAGCCGCCCAAGGGCCTGAAGGATGCCTGGGACAAGCTGCCCATGCTGAAGCAGGTGTTCTCGATGGCACCGAAGAAGGTGTCGTCGGCTCCGTGTCAGGACGTCGTGTGGGAGGGCAGTCAGGTCGATCTGTCGCGCTTGCCGGTTCAGCACTGCTGGCCCGGTGATGCGGCACCGTTGATCACCTGGGGTCTGGTGGTGACGCGCGGACCGGACAAGAAGCGACAGAACCTCGGCATCTACCGCCAGCAGGTGATCGCGCAGGACAAGGTGATCATGCGCTGGCTGGCCCACCGCGGCGGTGCGCTCGATTTCCGCGACCACGCGCGCAGGTTTCCGGGCACGCCCTTCCCGGTTTCGGTGGTGCTGGGCTGCGATCCGGCGACGATACTGGGCGCGGTGACGCCGGTGCCGGACACGCTGTCCGAGTACCAGTTCGCCGGCCTGCTGCGTGGCAGCCGCACCGAACTGGTGAAGTGCATCGGCAACGATCTCGACGTGCCGGCCAGTGCCGAAATCGTGCTCGAAGGCGAACTGCGGCCGGACGCGAGCCATCCGTCCGGCTATGAGCACGCGCCGGAAGGGCCGTTCGGTGACCACACCGGCTACTACAACGAAGTGGCCGAGTTTCCGGTGTTCACGATCACGCGCATGACCATGCGCCGCAATCCGATCTACCACTCGACCTATACCGGCAAGCCGCCGGACGAACCGGCCATGCTTGGCGTGGCGCTGAACGAGGTGTTCGTGCCGCTGCTGCAGAAGCAGTTTCCGGAAATCACAGATTTCTATTTGCCGCCCGAAGGCTGTTCCTACCGGCTGGCGGTGGTGTCCATGCGCAAGCAGTACCCGGGGCACGCCAAGCGGGTCATGTTCGGCGTATGGAGCTTCCTGCGCCAGTTCATGTACACCAAGACCATCATCGTCGTGGACGAGGACATCGACATCCGCAGCTGGCAGGAGGTGATCTGGGCGATGACCACGCGCATGGACGCGAAGCGCGATACCGTCATCGTCGACAACACGCCGATCGACTACCTCGATTTCGCCAGCCCGGTCGCTGGCCTCGGGTCGAAGATGGGGCTGGACGCGACCAACAAGTGGCCGGGCGAAACCAGCCGCGAGTGGGGGCGCACGATAGAGATGGATGCCGACGTGAAGAGGCGCGTCGATGCGATGTGGTCCGAACTCGGACTCTGACGCACGCGCCTCGATCACGCGTCGGTCTTTTTTTCACGACATTCAGCGCCCTCCGCGCTGAACAGGAGTTGCGATCATGGCCATCGGCCTCTACATCATCGGCGATGAAATCCTGTCCGGCCGCCGTCAGGACGGGCACTTCGCCAAAGTGCGCGAACTGCTCGCCGAGCGCGGCCTGCAGCTGTCGTGGGTGAGCTATCTGGGCGACGAACGTCCACGTCTGATCGACGCCTTCCGTCGTTCGCTTGCGACGACCGACATCGTGTTCTCCTGCGGCGGCATAGGCGTCACGCCGGACGACCACACGCGGCAGGCCGCCGCGGCGGCGCTCGGTGTCGACTGCGTGCTGCATCCGGCGGCCGAGGTCGAAATCCGTGCGCGCTTCGGCGCCGAGGTGACGGAAAACCGTCTGCGTCTCGGCGAGTTTCCGGCAGGTTGCGACATCATTCCCAATCCGTTCAATCGCATTCCCGGCTTCAGCTGTGGCGACCACCATTTCGTGCCGGGCTTTCCTGAGATGGCCTGGCCGATGATGCAGTGGGTGCTCGACACGAAGTACCGGCAGCTGCATCACACCCGCAACTGGACTGAGGCCTCCTTCTTCGTGTTCGACGCACACGAGAGCCGGCTGCTCGATCTGATGCAGGCGATCGAGCGCGACTACGGTGTCACCGTGTTCAGTCTGCCGAGCTTTGGCAACGCGAAGCGGGCACGCCCGCACATCGAACTGGGCGCCAAGGGCGATCCGGACAAGGTCGCCCCGGCGCTGGCAGCCATGCGTACCGAGGTGATCCAGCGCGGCCTGGAGGTCGACGCCGACCCGATCTGACCGGCGCCAGGCGGGCTGTCGTACCCCTGATCAAGACGCCTGTCACGGCCGGGGAGCAGAACCGGTCGACACCGTCGATACGACGATTCACTATTCGCGCGGAATTTTCGTGTGGAGAGTGTTCGATGAATCGCCTGTCGGCGACGCGAGCCTGTGCAGTGCTCACGCTTGCGGTTTTGCTGGCCGGGTGCTGGCAGATCGACGATCTCGGTGACCTGCCCGGTGGTCCGCACTTCAGCGAGGCCTACGCCATCAACGAAGGCGGGGATGTGGTCGGCTACGGTAGCGATGCCGACGGCAATCGCGCTTTCGTCTGGCGGCGGGGCGCCGGTCTGACGCCTCTGCCGCTGCACGCGGGCACGAGGGCGTGCACTGCCGCCGGCATCAATGACGCGGGTCTCGTCGTCGGACACTGCCAGACGAGCGGCGGCGGCCGGAAGATCGCCGTCGTCTGGTCCGGCGGCGAGGTCGAGGCTGTGCAGTTTCCGGGCCGGCGCGTGCTCAGCAGCGAACTGCTCGCCGTGAATCAGGCCGGCGACGCTGTCGGCGGTTTCCGCGAGGAAGTGGGTCGCTCCTTCGTGGTCGACATTGCCTTCAGCTGGCAGTACGGCAGTTCGCAGCCCTTACGAGGCATCACGCCTCTGCCGTCTGATCTTGCCGGCTCCGGCATGGCGCGCGCCGTCGGACCGCTGGGCTGGGTAGCGGGGCACGCATACGTCACGCCGCATCCGCCCTGGTTATGGAATCCGGCCACCGGACGTGGTCATCGGGTTGGCGAGTTGTCGGCGCCGGCCAGTACGAGCGGCGAGGCACGCGGCATCAACGACCAGCGACAGGTCGTTGGCGTGTTCGACGGGCGGGGCTTCGTATGGACGCCGGCCGGACCGGGAGAGGTGCAGGGCACGACGATAGAGATTCCGTTCGAGCCCTATGACATCAACAATCGTGGGCAGGTGGTCGGCGTACAGGGCGGGCGCGCGGTGCTCTATGACCTTGGCACGGAGAGGCTGACGGTGCTCGAGGACCTGCCGGAGGTACGGCGGGCGGGGTGGCGTCGCCTGGCGCTGGCGCGAGCGATCAATGACAGAGGTCAGATCGCCGGCTACGGCGTCAATGTGGCGGGCGACGTGAGCGGTTTCGTGATGACTCCCGACTGAAACGCGCTGCAGTCGCGTAAACGAAAAGAGCCCCGCACAAGGCGGGGCTCTTTTCAGACTGCTCGTGAAGACTTAGGCAGCAGCCTTCTTCTTCGCGGTCGTGCTGGCGGCGCCGACGGCACGCACGGTCGCCGAGGTGGCGGCGTTCACGTTCGCTTCAGCCATTTCGACGGCCTGCTTAGCAGCCTTGGCCATGCTGTCGTAGGCGCTGTTGGCGGCGGCGATGGCCGACTTGACAGCGGCGACGGCGACATCGGAACCGGCCGGGGCTTGCTTGGCGGCCTGATCCAGGGTCGAGGTGACAGCCTTGTTGACTTCACCGACCTGAGCTTCGACAACCTTGCTCAGCTCTTCCTGGGTCTGCGAAACGATTTCATAGACGCTGCGCGAGTAGGCAACGACCTTCTCGATCGCCGGCTGGACCAGGCCGCTCTGCAGCGACACGATCTCTTGCACGTCCTTGGCGCCCATCAGGGTCTTGGCGTTCGCGACGCTGTCTTCCAGCAGCGAACGGGCGGTGTTCAGGTTCAGAGCGGCGAGGCGCTCGGTGCTGGCAAAGGCGGTGTTGGCCAGGGTCAGCAGGGCTTCGATGCCGTTCTTGTTGGCGGCGGCGAAATGTTCAGGGGTGAAGGCCATGGTGGTTATCTCCGTACATTTAGTTGAAAGAGCGACCACGACCGGGCGGTAAAACCGGGAACACCCACGAGGTCACCTAAATCGTGCGACTCAATACTTGCCCCAAGGGTTCGTATTGCGCTGCACCATGAACACGATTATAGGGATGGTCGACGTGATGTCAACATGTTTTTGTTGCACTGCACACAAAAACTTTTCCGGATTATTTCTTCGCCTAAACAATGAGATGTGAACGTACGTTCATAAAACAGCAGGGGTCGCAGTGCGCTGCGTCAGATGCCGCGCAAGGGCGCTCTCAGCGCAGTTCCGACAGCAGTCGTGCTGCGGTGCGTTCGGTTTCCCGCAGGTAGGCGCTGCCGAACAGCAAGGTGTGGTTCAGCAGGTGATACAGCCGGTAAAGACCGCGTCGGGATGCAGCGCCAGCGTCCAGCGGGGCACTCTTCTGATAGGCGGCGTACATCGAGATCGGGAAGCCTCCGAACAGTTCCGTCATCGCGTAGTCCGCCTCGCGATCGCCGTAATGCACAGCCGGGTCGAACACGGCGGGCTGGTCCCCGACCATGCCGGCATTGCCGTGCCACAGGTCGCCATGCAATAGCGAGGGGGCCGGGCGATACTCGAGGAACAGGGCCGGTACGCGTTCGACGATGCCCTGCAGGTTGCGTATCAGCTCGCCGCGCATGCCTTCGGCGATCAGTCGTTCGAGTTGCGGCCGCAGGCGCTTCTGCGCATAGAAGAGTGGCCAGGTGGTGGACGTGCCGTTCTCCTGACGGCTGTCGCCGAGCCAGTTGTCGCGCGGCAGGCCATACAGGTCACCGTGCACTTCGTGCAGCGCTGCCAGCGCCTTGCCGAAGGCGCGCCCGTCGTCGTCGGTGGACACCGGTTTCAGGTCCAGCCATTCGAGCGCCAGCCAGGCAACGTCGTCGGCGGTGCCGCTGCCGCGCGCGGCCGGCACCCGGAAACAGCCTGTACCGCGCAGCAGCGCCAGTCCCTCCATCTCGGCTGCGAACACCTCCGCCCGATCGGCCGGCAGCAGCTTGACGAAAAGGGGAGCGTCGCCAGTGTCGATCCTCAGCGCACGGCGCGTACGACCGGGCGCCAGCTCGGCCACTGCGCTGCAGCCGACGCCGAGCGCAGCGGCAATCCGTGTCGCAACCGCGTTCATTCGCCGCCGCCCCAGCTGTCGGCCAGACGCATATTGGCCGACGACAGGCGTGCGGCCAGCACCTGCAGGAAGGCTTCGTAGAAGCGCATGCGGCAGGTTTCCGAGGCGCGGCGGATGCGTTCGCCGTCGATCGCGAACAGCAGGCTGTCGGTGTTCGCCTGCACGTCGTTGGCGCGCAGCTTGCGGTCGCGACGGGCGATCACCGACATTTCGCCGCAGCATTCGCCGCTGGTCAGTATGTTCAGCGTGCGGCCCGACTTGCACACTGACAGTTCGCCCTCGACCAGCACGCAGAGGCGGTCACCCTGTTCGCCGTCCTTCATCAGCAGCGTGCCGGCAGCGACGCGCTCCTGGCGGACGAAGTGGGCGACCTCCCACAGTTCGACGTCGCTGAAGTCATTGAAGAAAGTCAGCGTGCGCAGCAAACGGAAGTGCTCCGCTGCGCCGGATTCGTCCTCGCGCGGCTTGAGCCGGCGATTGCGGAAAGCCTGAGCGAGGTCGTGCGTGAACTCGGCCCAGGTCGCGTAGCGCAGCGCGATGTCCTTCTGCATCGCGCGCGCCACGACGGCGTCGAGCGCAGGCGGCAGGCCCGGACGGAGTACCGAGGGCGGAGGCGGTTCGACGTGGATGATCTGGTAGACGAGGCTGTACTTGTTGCTCGCCTGGAAGGGCAGCTCGCCGGCCAGCAGCTGGTAGAGCACGACGCCCAGCGAATAGATGTCCGTCTGGTGGTTCAACGGCATCTCGCGCACCTGCTGCGGGCTCATGTAGGCCGGCGAGCCAACGCCCTCGACCTGGGTGCGTTCGTTGGCAGTAAACAGCGCCGCGCCGAAATCGGTCAGCTTCAGTTCGCCGTCGCGGGTGAGCAGGATATTGGCCGGCTTGATGTCGCGGTGCGTGATGCCCAGCTGGCAGGCGTAGTCGAGTGCGCGCGTGCACTTGAACATCAGTTCGACGATGCGCTCCACCGGCAGCAGCCCCGGCCGCTGCACGTGCGCCTCCAGCGTGCCGCCGGCGACGTACTCCATCACGATATAGGCCTGATCGCCGGTCACCACGGCGTCGTGGATGGCGACGATGTGCGGATGCTGCAGCTTGTCGGCCAGCGACGCTTCGTTGATCAGCAGATTGCGGTGCAGCCGGCCGCGCGCGTGGTCGTTCAGCACGTCGGGGTCGATGCACTTGATCGCCACTTCGCGCTGCGCCTGCGGATCCCATGCCAGCCAGACGGTGCTGGTGCTGCCGCGGCCGATGATGCGTCTGAGCTGATAACGGCCCAGCGAACTGCCGGGTGTCGGTGCGTCGGGCGGCGGCGGCGCAGCTGTCTGCATCCGCTCAGACACCGGTCAGGCGCTGGTTGGCCAGCGACAGCCGCTCGACCAGGATGCGCAGGAAGGCGCGATCGAAGCGGTGGCGGCAGGCTTCCGACGCGTGTTCGAGCGCCGCGTTGGCGAGGTGGATCACCACCGCCTCGGAAAGGGTGGATACGTCGGCGCCGCGGGTGCCGCGCTCGGGCGTCAGCCAGGCCATCTCGCCGACGCATTCGCCGGCCGACAGCACGTTGAGCAGCTTGCGTCCCTTTGTCACCTTCACTTCGCCCTCGGCGATGATGAAGAAACCGTCGCCCGGGTCGCCTTCGCGCAGCAGCATCTGGCCGCCGGCCACGCGGTGCCATTCGCCCAGACGCACCACCTCCCACAGCTCGACGTCGGAAAAATCGCGGAAGAAGGCGAGCCGGCGCAGCGAATTGAATTTTTCGCTGTCGGCGATGCGGTTGCCGTGGTCGCGCTGCGCCTCGGTGCGGAAGGCCTCGGCGAGGTCGAAGGAGAAGGCGTCCCAGCTCGGGTAGCGGTCGTCCAGCGATTTCTGCAGCGCACGCATCACGATGTCGTCCAGCACCGGCGGCAATTCGGGCCGCAGCGCTGACGGCGGCACCGGATCGGCGTGCGTGATCTGGTACATCATGCTGAAATTGTTGCTGCCCTGGAACGGCAGCTGGCCGGTCAGCAGCTGGTACATCACCACGCCCAGCGAAAAGATGTCGGTCTGGTGATTGAGCGGGTGTTCCTTGATCTGCTGCGGGCTCATGTAGGCCGGCGAACCGACGCCAGACACCTGGGTTTCGGTGGCCGATACCGACATCGCGGCGCCGAAGTCCGACACCTTCACATTGGTGCCGCCGACGGCGGCGCCGTCCTCGACCCGCATGATGTTGGCTGGCTTCAGGTCGCGGTGGATGACGCCCAGCCGCCACGCGAAGTCGAGCGCGCGCGAGCACTTGAAGATGATTTCGAGCACGTCGCCGACCGGCAGCAGCCGGTCGGGCGAGATGTAGGGTTCCAGCGTACCGCCCGGCACGTATTCCATCACGATGTAGGCCGGGTCGGCGTCGGCCACCGCGTCGTAGATCTGCACGATGTGCGGGTGCGTGAGCTTGCCCGCCAGCGAGGCCTCGGCGACGAAGAACTTGCGCTGATAGCGCTCGGACTTGCTGCCGCTGGCGCCGGTATCGTCGCCGCGGGCGACGATCTTGATCGCCACGTCGCGCCGGCCGAAAGGGTCGTGCGCGAGGAACACCTTGGACGTGGCGCCTTCGCCGAGCAGGCGCTGGATGCGGTACTTGCCGAGCAGGTCCATGTCAGCGTGGGGCCGGTGACAGGCGTCGCGCGGTCGCTCCGGTGCGTGTGATGCCTGTCGGTTTCAAGCGGTTTCTCCCGTTCAGCCGGTCGCCAGCCGCGCGCGGGCGCGGCCGATGGCGGCGCGCACCTGCTCCGGTGCGGTGCCGCCGATGTGGTTGCGGGCGGACAGCGAACCTTCGACCGTCAGCACCGCGAACACCGATTCATCGACCAGCGGCGAGAAGGACTTGAGCTCGTCCAGCGTGAGGTCCGACACGTCACAGCCCTTCTGTTCGGCCAGACGCACCGCGCGGGCCACCGCCTCGTGCGCGTCGCGGAAGGGCAGGCCGCGCTTGACCAGCCAGTCGGCGAGGTCGGTGGCGGTGGCGTAGCCCTGCCGCAGCGCGCTCTTCATCGCTTCGGCCTTGACCCGCACGTTGAACACTTTCGTGCCGTCGGCGGCGGTCGTGCTGCCCATCATGTCAGCGTAGATGCGCAGCGTGTCGATCACCGTGTCGGCGGTGTCGAACAGCGGTTCCTTGTCTTCCTGGTTGTCCTTGTTGTAGGCCAGCGGCTGGCCCTTCATCAGCGTGAGCAGCGCCACCAGGCTGCCGTTCACGCGGCCGGTCTTGCCACGCACCAGTTCCGGCACGTCCGGGTTCTTCTTCTGCGGCATGATGGACGAGCCGGTGCAGAAGCGGTCGGCCAGATCGATGAAGCCGACGCGCGGGCTCATCCACAGGATGAGCTCTTCCGACAGCCGCGACAGGTGGGTCATCAGCAGGCTGCTGGCGGCGCAGAATTCGATCGCGAAGTCGCGGTCGGACACCGCGTCCAGCGAGTTGAAGCAGACTTCGTCGAAACCCAGTTCGGCGGCGACGAATTCGCGGTCGATCGGGAAGGTGGTGCCGGCCAGCGCGGCCGAACCGAGCGGCAGCCGGTTGGTGCGCTTGCGACAGTCGGCGAAGCGCTCGGCGTCACGCCGCAGCATTTCGAAATAGGCCATCAGGTGGTGGCCGAAAGTGACCGGCTGCGCGACCTGCAGATGGGTGAAGCCGGGCAGCGGTGTGGCGGCGTGGTGTTCGGCCAGGTCGAGCACGGCGCGCTGGAAGTCGGCGATCAGCGCGAGAATGGTGTCGATCGCGTCGCGCAGCCACAGGCGGATGTCGGTCGCCACCTGGTCGTTGCGGCTGCGGCCGGTGTGCAGGCGCTTGCCGGCGTCGCCGACCAGCGCCGTCAGGCGCTTCTCTATATTGAGGTGCACGTCCTCGTCGTCGAGGTTCCAGTCGAACTGGCCGGCTTCGATTTCCTGCGTGATCTGTGCCATGCCCGAGCGGATGGCATCGAGATCGGCTTGCGCGATGATGCCCTGCTTTGCCAGCATGGCAGCATGGGCCAGCGAGCCGCGGATGTCCTGCCGCCACATGCGTTGGTCGAAGAACACCGAAGCGGTATAACGCTTCACCAGATCGGACACGGGCTCGGAAAAACGGCCTGACCACGCCTTGGTCGGCTCGGACTGCGAAGATGCGCTCATGATGGAAAGAAGTTCGGCACGCTGCGGGAAACCGTCAATTATAGGCCAGCGGGGCGCAAAGCCCGACGCGCCGGCCGGCGTGCGTCCGGCATGGGAGCTGACATGAGGCCGGCGCGCGCACCTGACTGGCGCAATCTCGGCGTGATGCTGCGCACCGTGCTGCTGGTCAATGCGCTGGCGGCGCTGGCGTTGCTGGCGCGCAACCGCAGCTGGGACACGCTGCCGCTCGATGCGGCGGAAATGGCGGCGCGGGTCGAGCCGGCGCTGATTCTGTCGCTGCTGCTGCTCTACCTTACTGCGCCGCTGTTCGCGCGGCTCCGTGCGCGCAGTGGTTGGGCGCTGACCGGTGTGGTCGCACTCGGCAGCGTGCTGGCGACTACCGCGCTCGGCGGCTGGGATGTCGACTCGCTGCCGTCCTGGCCGGTGCGCGAGGCGGCGTGGGCGCTGCTGGCGGCCGCCGCCGTGATGACCTACTTCACCGTACAGGAGCGCGCGCTCGGTCCGGCCATCGCCCAGGCGCGGCTGATGGCGCTGTCGGCGCGGATCCGGCCGCACTTCCTGTTCAACAGCCTGAACGCCGTGCTCGGCATCATGCGCGAGGACCCGCGCCGGGCCGAGCGCGCGCTGGAGGAGCTGTCAGACCTGTTCCGCGTGCTGATGCGCGAGAACCGCGATCTGGTCACGCTGGGCGACGAACTGGCGCTGTGCCGCCAGTACATCGCGCTGGAGACGCTGCGCCTGGGCGACCGCCTGGGCGTCCGCTGGCAGACCGACGGCTGCCCGGCTGACGCACGGGTACCGCCGCTGATGCTGCAGCCGCTGCTCGAGAACGCGGTGTATCACGGCGTCGAGCCGCTGGCCGGCAACGGCGAGGTCAGGGTGAGCGTGCAGCGCGCCGGTGGCGACGTCGTGGTCGAAATCGACAATCCGGCGCCGCCGCGCGACGGCGCCAGCGGTCACGGCAGCGGCAACCGGATGGCGCTGGACAACATCCGCGAGCGGCTGATGCTGTTCTTCGACCTCGAAGCGCAACTGGAAGCAGGCGAACAGGACGGCCTGTACCGCGTGCGCATCCGCTTTCCGTACCGGGTGGGGGCCTGAGCATGCTGCGTGTGTTCATCGCCGACGACGAAGCCCCGGCCCGCCTGCGACTGCGCGCGCTGCTGTCCGACATCGAGGCCGAACTGCCGAACCGGGTAGTCGGCGAGGCGGCGAACGGACAGGAGGCGCTGGAACGTCTGTCCGCGCTGGCTGCCGACGATCAGGCCGACGTTGCGCTGGTCGACATCCGCATGCCTGGCATGGACGGTGTCGAACTGGCGACGCGCCTGGCGGCACTGCCGCGGCCGCCGGTACTCGTGTTCTGCACCGCCTACGACCAGTACGCCGTGCGCGCCTTCGAACTGCAGGCGGTCGATTACCTGATGAAGCCGGTGCGCGCAAACCGGCTGCTCGACGCGCTGCGCCGGGTACCCGAGCGGCGGGCACAGCCGGTTGAGGCCGGGCGCACCCAGCTGTCGTGCAGCGAACGCGGCCGCATCCTGCTGCTGCCGGTGGCCGACATCCTCTATCTGCGCGCCGAACTGAAATACGTGACGGCGCGCACCGCTGCACGCGAATACCTGCTTGAGGAAGCGCTGGCCGCCCTGGAGCAGGAATTCGCCCGGCGCTTCGTGCGCATACACCGCAACTGCCTGGTGGCGCGCGACGCCGTGGTCGGCTTCGAACACGTGCGTGATGGCGCCGAAGGACACTGGGCGGTCGTGCTGAGGGGCCTGGACGAACGCCTGCCGGTGAGCCGGCGGCAATGGGCGCAGGTCAGGGCGGAGTTCGCCGACATCCGGGGGACGGAGCGGGGCTGAGGTCGGCCCTGCAAGGCCGACCGGTTCGACGGGCGGCGAGCAGTGCTCGGCGAAACCCTCACCTCATCGTCCACGGACGGCGTTGCACAGCCGTCCGGTTCCGCAGGCGCGAAGCGGTGCTTCGCGAAACCCCTGCTTCACCCACTGTTCCGCAACGCGGCCGCCACGCCGTTGATGGTCAGGTGGATCGACCGGCGGGTACGTTCGTGGCGGTTGCCGGCGCGGAAGCGGCGCAGCAGTTCGACCTGCAGGTGGTTCAGCGGCTCGATGTAGGGGAAGCGGTTGCGGATCGAGCGCGCGAGCAGCGGGTTGGTCGACAGCAGTTCCGGTGCGCCGGTGATCTGGCGCACCGCGTCCAGCGTGGCCTGCCATTCGGTGCGGATGCGCGTGAAGATGGCGGTGCGCAGCGCCTCGTCCTCGACCAGTTCGGCGTAGCGGCTGGCGATCGCGATGTCGGTCTTCGACAGCACCATGTCCATATTGGAAATGAGCGTGGCGAAGAAGGGCCACTCGTGCACCATGGCCTGCAGCCGCGCCATGCCGTCGGCGTGCTGGGCGCGATATTCGTTCACCGCCGAACCGAAACCGAACCAGCCAGGCAGCATGAGCCTGCACTGCGACCACGAGAACACCCACGGGATGGCGCGCAGGTCCTCGATCTTCTGCCCCTTCTTGCGCGAGGCCGGGCGCGAGCCGATGTTCAGCTCGGCGATTTCGGTGATGACGGTCGATTCCCAGAAATACTTCTCGAAGCCCGGGGTTTCATAGACCAGGTTGCGGTAGGCCTTGAAGGCGTAGCCGGACAGCTCTTCCATCGCGTCGGTGAATTCCGGCGGTGCGGCGGCTTCGCGCTTGCCCAGCAGCGTCGCCTCGAAGGTGGCCGCGGCCAGCACTTCGAGGTTGCGTCGACCGACGTCCGGATTGGAATACTTGGAGGCGATCACCTCGCCCTGTTCGGTGATGCGTATCTGTCCCTGCACCGCACCGCCTGGCTGCGCCAGGATGGCCTGGAAGCTCGGGCCACCGCCGCGGCCGACCGAACCGCCGCGGCCGTGGAACAGGCGCAGCCGCACGCCGTGGCGCTTGAACACCTGCACCAGCTTGGTTTCTGCCTTGTACAGCTCCCAGCCGGAGGTGAGGAAGCCGCCGTCCTTGTTCGAGTCGGAATAGCCCAGCATCACTTCCTGCGTAGTCGAGCGGGCATCGAGCAGCACGCGCCAGATCGGTATCGTGAACAGCCGGTCCATGATGCGCGGCGCGTTGCGCAGGTCGCCGATGGTTTCGAACAGCGGGATGATGTTCATCGCCGCCTGCCGCTCATGAACATTGAGCAGGCCGACTTCCTTCAGGATGAGCGCGACTTCCAGCATGTCGGACACGCCGTCGGTCTTCGAAATGATGTAGTTCGGCAGCGCCGCTTCGCCGTACAGCTTGTGCATTTCGGCCGCCGTACGCGCGATCGCCAGCTCTCCCTCGGTTTCTGCCGAGAACTGCATGAAGGGCGCGGTCAGCGGGCGCGGCGTGCCCAGTTCGTTGATCAGCACCTCGATGCGCTGTTCCTCGCGCAGTTCGAGGTAGTTGTTGCAGACGTGGGCGTTGCCCAGCAGTTCGGCGATCACCCGCTCGTGCACGTCCGAGTTCTGGCGCAGATCGAGTGCCGCCAGATGGAAGCCGAACACGCGCGCTGCGTGGCGCAGGCGGCGCAGGCGGCCACGCGCGATCAGTGCCGACTTGTGGCTGACCAGCGAATCGTGGATCACGTCGAGGTCGCGTACGAACTCCGCGGCGTCGGTATAGGGGTCGGCGTCACCGACCGCCTTCCACAGCGCCTCGTGCTGGTCCAGCGTGCGCGCGGTGACCGCCAGCCGGGCGTAGATGCCGGCCAGCGCGCGACGGTACAGCTCGTCCTCGCGGTGCGGCGATTTGTCCGGCGCGGTGGCGGCCAGCACGCGCAGCTCGTCGCTGACGTTGTTCAGCAGCGTGGTCGGCGACAGGTCGGTGTCCAGGATGTGCACCTGGGTCAGGTAGTAATCGAGCGCCTTCGACGACTGCACGCGCAGCGTGGCGCGCAGGACGTCGGCGGTGACGAAGGGGTTGCCGTCGCGGTCGCCGCCTATCCACGATCCCATGCGCAGGAAGCTGCCGATCTCGCGCTTGTGCTCGGGGAAGGCCGCCTCGAGCTGGTCCTCGACCGCGTTGTAGACGCGCGGCAGTTCGCGCAGGAAGGTGTAGTCGTAGAACGACAGGCCGTTGATCACCTCATCGGCCACCGACAGCCGGGTGCGCCGCAGCATGCGCGTCTGCCACAGCGAGGTGATGGTCCGGCGCACCGCCTCGTCGCGCTCGTCCAGTTCCTCCGGCGTCAGCCGCATGCGGTCGCGTTCGTCGATCAGGCGGGCGATCTTCATTTCCTGGCTGAGGATGCTCTTGCGCTGCACTTCGGTCGGGTGCGCGGTCAGCACCGGCACCACCAGTCCGTCGCGGAAGAAGGCGAGGATTTCCTCGGCCGGGATCTGGGCGTCGAGCGCCTTGGCGAGCGCGTTGGCCAGCGTGCCCGGGCGCGGCGGGTCGCCGGCTATGGCATGGGCGCGGGCGCGGCGGATATGGTGCTGGTCTTCGGCGATGTTGGCCAGGTGCAGGAAATAGCTGAATGCGCGTACGACGATGATGGTGTCGTCGTCCGACAGGCCATTCAGCAGCTTGGCCAGTTCGGCACGTGCGTCGAGATCGTCGTCGCGGCGGAAGCGCACGCACAGCTGGCGCACGTTCTCGATCAGTTCGAACATGCGGCTGCCTTCCTGCTCGCGTACCACGTCGCCGAGCATGCGGCCGAGCAGGCGGATGTCGTCGAACAGCGGCTGGTCCTTGTCGTGCGTGGCGCGATCGTGCACCGCAACCGGCGTCTGGGCCTGTTGATTCACTGGCAATCCTTCCTCGAAGAGGGTCCTGAATGAGTGTCTGATTCATGCGCGCCGCCGGCCTGCTCTGGCTGAGGCGATGCGATGTTCCATCCGGGGCTGCTAGAATTCGGGCCGATTCGCGCGCTGCCTGTAGGCACTCGCACACGCTGGCGCGCGGTGTGTTCACCTAACTGATCACCACACGCCTATTTTCCATATGGATCATCCGGCCGGCCCGGCGGACCTCATTGCGGCGGATCGCGCGCAGTCGGTACCGCAGCAGGAAACCCAAGCTTACCCGAAGCCCGGGCGCATCGTGATCGCATCGCGCGAGTCGCGGCTCGCCATGTGGCAGGCGGAACACGTGCGTGACAGACTGTCATCGCTGTACCCCGGTACGACCGTGGACATCCTCGGCATGACCACGCGCGGCGACCAGATTCTCGACCGCCCGCTGGCCAAGGTCGGCGGC
The DNA here is from genome assembly GCF_000385375.1 of Methyloversatilis discipulorum. Lineage (NCBI taxonomy): Bacteria > Pseudomonadati > Pseudomonadota > Betaproteobacteria > Nitrosomonadales > Sterolibacteriaceae > Methyloversatilis > Methyloversatilis discipulorum. The sequence continues at coordinate 3,565,793 of NZ_ARVV01000001.1, read as the reverse complement.
AAGGGTCTGTTCGTCAAGGAGCTGGAAACCGCCCTGCTCGAAGGCCGCGCCGACCTCGCCGTGCATTCGATGAAGGACGTGCCGATGACGCTGGCCGACGAGTTCGCGCTGGTCGCCACGCTGGAGCGCGAAGTGCCGCAGGACGCCTTCGTGTCGTCGCGCTACGCCAGTCTCGACGAACTGCCGCCGGGCGCCGTCGTCGGCACCTCCAGCCTGCGGCGCGAGTCGCAGTTGCGCGCGAACTTCCCCTATCTGGCGGTCAGCAGCCTGCGCGGCAATCTGGACACCCGTCTGCGCAAGCTCGACGAGGGCCAGTACGACGCGATCATCCTCGCCGCGGCCGGCCTCAAGCGACTCGGGCTGGGCGATCGCATCCGCTCGCTGCTGCCGGTCGAACTGTCGCTGCCGGCAGCCGGTCAGGGCGCGCTCGGCATCGAGGCGCTGTCGTCGCGGCCGGAAGTGGCGGCCTGGCTGGCGCCGCTGGTGTGCGGCACCAGCGAAGCCTGCGTCCGCGCCGAACGTTCGGTGTCGCGCGCGCTGGCCGGTTCCTGCGAAGTGCCGCTGGCGGCCTACTGCGTGCCCGACGGCGGTGCGCTGTGGCTGCGCGCGCGCGTCGCGATGCCCGATGGTTCGCGCATCGCGATGGCCGAGGCGCGCGGCAACATCGCGCAGCCGGATGAGCTGGCGGCGATCTGTGTCGAGGCCCTGCTGGCGGACGGCGCGCAGTCCATCCTCGACGATCTGGCCGGACGATGAATCCGCGCGGCGCGCTGAGCGGACGCGGCGTGCTGGTCAGCCGCCCGCGCGCGCAGGCGGTTGCGCTCAGCGACGCGATCCGCGCCGCCGGCGGTACCCCCTTCGAGTTTCCGCTGATCGATATCGAGCCGCTTGCTGATACGAGAGCGGTGGCAGCGGCCGCGGCGATGCTGGATGATGCGGCACTTGCGGTGTTCGTCAGCGCCAACGCCGTCTGTCACGCACTCGACCTGATTCTGCCGCGGCGTGCCTGGCCGGCAGAACTGCCGGCCGCCACGGTGGGCGAGCAGTCGGCGCAGGCGCTGCGCGCGCGCGGGATCGCCCGCGTGCTCGTGCCGCAGCAGGGCCGCTTCGATTCCGAGGCGCTGCTGGCGCTGCCCGAACTGTCGGCGACCGCGCTGGCCGGGCGCCGGGTGCTCATCTTCCGCGGCGACGGTGGCCGCGAACTGCTCGGCGACACGCTGCGCGCGCGCGGTGCGACGGTCGAACACGTCACCTGCTACCGGCGAGTGCCGCCGCGCGATGGCGCGCCGCTGTGCGAAGCGGTACGACGCGACGCCCTGCACGCGCTGACCATCACCTCGTCGGAGTCGCTGCGTAACCTGCTGGCGCTGCCCGGCCTGGACTGCGCGGAGGCGCTGCGCGCGCTGCCGCTGTTCGCGCCGCACGCGCGCATTGCCGAGCAGGCACGCGAACAGGGCTTTGCCCGCGTGATCGAAACCGATCCCGCCGATGCCGGCCTGATGGCCGGTCTGACCGATTACTTTTCGTCGCCGTCGCGCGACCTTCACTGACGACATGAGCGAGCAGACACCACCGAATACCCCTGTCACCCCCGTCGGCGCAGCCGCCTCCCAGCCGGCGTCGTCGAAACGCGAGGGCGTCGTTCCGCTGTGGGCGCTGGGCCTGTCGCTGCTGTTGCTGGTGGCGCTCGGCGTGGCGAGCTTCCTGATGCTGCAGCGCATGCGTGCACTGGAGTCCGAACTGCACAGACGGGTCGAGGTGGTCGGCGAACAGGCGGCTCAGGCGACCCGCGCGACCGAACAGGAGGCCGCTGGCATCGCTGGCTACGGCACGCGACTGAGCAGCCAGGAAGTGCAGCTGGCCGAACTGCGGGCACGCATCGAAGCCTATGAGTACCTGGCCGACGACCTGGTGCGCAGTTACGACGAGCGCGTGCTGGCCGAAGTCGAGCATGCGCTAGTGCTGGGCCAGCAGCAGCTGCAGCTGGCCGGTGACGCCAAGCTCGCCCTCAGTGCGCTGTCTGGCGCCGAAGCCCGGCTGGCGCGCGTCGATACCGGCCGCTACCTGCCGCTGCGCCGTGCCATGGCGAACGACATGGAGCGGCTGCGCCGGGCGCCGATGGCCGACCTGTCCGGCCAGGCGCTGCGCATCGACACCCTGCTGTCCGTCGTCGATGGGCTGCCGCTCGCCTTCGAACGCTCGCCGGCCCGGGGTGCGTCGACGGCAGCGGCCGGCGACGACAAGGGGGCGGAGCCGACGCAGGCGCAGCGGCTGGCACGGGCGGTGTGGGAGGAAGTCCGTCAGCTGGTGCGCATCGAACGCCTGGACCGTCCCGATCCCGCGCTGCTGTCGCCGGAACACAGCTTCTTCCTGCGCGAGAACCTGAAACTTCGACTGATCAACGCGCGCGTTGCGCTGCTGCAGCGCAACGGTGCCGTCTGGCGTGAGGACATCCGGCTGGCGCGCGAGTGGATCGAGCGCTATTACGACACCCGCGCCCGCCAGACCGAGAACGCGCTGGTCACGCTGCGCCAGCTGGCGGCGGTCGATCCGGGCGAGGCATTGCCGGGGTTGAATGAATCGATGAGTTCGCTGGCCCAGCTGAAGGCGCAGCGTCAGCGCCCGACCGTCACGCGCGAGGAGAAGCGCTGATGGTGCGCCTGCTGCTGTGGCTGCTCGGCCTGTGTGCGCTGGCTGTCGGTCTGGTCATCGCCGCCCGTCACAACGACGGCTTCGTGCTGATCCAGTGGTCGCCCTGGCGCGTCGAACTGTCGCTGAACCTGTTCATCGTCACGCTGCTGCTCGGGGTCGCGCTGCTGTACAGCCTGTTCCATTTCATCGACGGCCTGATGCGGATGCCGGCGCGCGCCGCGCGCTATCGCGCCCGCCAGCGCCGTCATCGTGCGGTGACTGCGCTGCGCGACGCGGCCCGGCTCTATTTCGAAGGCCGCTACGGTCACGCCCAGCGCAGCGCGCGGGTGGCGGTCGAGGGCGGCGAGTCGCCCGGCCTGGCAGCGCTCATCGGTGCCCGCGCGGCGCACGCGATGCGCGAACAGGTACAAGCCGACGAGTGGCTGCGCCAGGCCGAGCGCTTCGACGATCTGCGCACTGCGCGCCTGATGACCGAAGCCGACATCCTGACCGACCGCCGCGAATACGGTGACGCGCTGGAGCGCATCGACGTGCTGCAGTCGGGCGGTCAGCGCCACGTCGCCGCACTGCGGCTGGCGATGCGCGCCCGCCGCGGCCTCGGCGACTGGGGCGGCCTGCTGCGTGTGGTGCGTCTGCTGCAGAAGCACCGTGCGCTGACGCCGGAACAGGCGGCACCGGTCCGGCGCCAGGCGCACATGGGGGCGCTGCACGACATCGATCCGTCGGAACTGGACGCCTACTGGAAGAGCCTGCCGTCGGTCGAGCGTGAGGACGCGCAGGTGGTGCGCGCGATGTGCGAGGCGCTGGTCGCAGCCGGCCAGTTCGCTCAGGCGCGCAAGCTGATCGAGGCGCAGATCGAGCGCGGCTGGGAATCGTCGCTGATGACGCTGTACGCGCACTCCGACGGCGCCGACGCGCTGGCGCGCATCGCCCGGGCCGAGGCCTGGCTGCGCGACCATCCGGACGATGCCGAACTGCTGCTCGCGCTCGGCCGCCTGTGCCGCACGCAGCAGCTTTGGGGCAAGGCGCAGAGCTATCTCGAAGCGGCACTGGCGGTGCAGCCGTCGCGCATCGTCCATGTCGAACTGGCGCTGCTGGCCGAGCACCTGGAGCGACCCGACGATGCACGGGCACATTTCCGCGCGGCGGCACTGATGAAGTGAACCGCGTCGCTGTGCGTATGTCATGATCCGCGCGTGATCATCGGCGCGGGCGAGACATGAACAATCCCTTCGAAAGTGAAGTCGCGGCGCAGCCGCCTGCCGACCCCTTCGGGCCTTCCGGCGCGCCGCACGCGGAGGCGCTCATCTTCTCCGGCCGCGGTGCCGAATACTTCGGCATCTGGATCGTCAACCTGCTGCTCAGCATCGTCACGCTGGGCATCTACTCCGCCTGGGCCAAGGTCCGGCGGCTGCAGTACTTCCATCGTCATACCACGCTGGGCGGTGCGGCCTTCGACTACCACGGGGATCCGCGCGCCATCCTGAAGGGACGGGTGATCGGCGTCATCCTGCTGGTTGCCTATAACCTGTCATTCGAGTTCTCGCCCGTCCTCGGCATTGCGGTCGCCATCGTGCTGGCCGCCGTGATGCCGATGCTGCTGATGCGCTCGCTGAAGTTCCGCGCCCGCAACACCAGCTGGCGTGGCCTGCGCTTCGCCTTCGATGGCGACGAGAGGGGGGCTTACTCGGTCTTCCTGATGTGGCCGCTGCTGTCCGTTCTCACGCTCTACCTGCTGGCGCCGATGTGGCACCAGCGCATGAAGCGCTATCAGCTCGACAACACACGCTTCGGCGCCACGCGTTTTCGTCTGGATGTGCCGGTGTCCGCCTTCTACAGGATGTACGGCGTCCTGTTCCTGCTCCTTCTGGCGGGGCTGCTCGTGATGGGGGCAATGATGGTGGGTCTCTTCGCGCTGAGTGGCGGTGGGCCGGAAAGTCTGTCCATGCTGCCGATACTTCTGTTTCTCGGCTGGCTGGGCGTGCTCATGCTGGTTCAGCCCTATCTGCTTGCACGCCTGCAGAACCTGGTGTGGAACAACACGCGACTCGGCCCGCATCGCTTCGAGTCGCGTGCCCGTGCCCGCACGCTGTATGCGATCACGCTGACCAACCTGATTGCCATCGTCTGCACCTTCGGCCTGTTCATGCCTTTCGCCGCGATCAGGCTCGCGCGCTACCGGATCGAGAGCGTCACGATGATCAGCGCCGGTCCGCTCGACGACTTCGTCGCCGGTCAGTCGCAGGACGTGGCAGCGACCGGCGAGGAGGCAGCCGATCTGTTCGACGTCGACATCGCGCTCTGACATGCCGTCAGTGGCGGCCCTCTATTTCGACGGTGTCAGCGCGCGGGCGCACGCGGCGACCATCGAGCTCGACGGTGACGCACTGCACGTGCAGGCCGAAGGTGTCGCGCGCCGCGAGCCGCTGGCTACGCTGCGTCTGTCAGAGCCGATGGGGGCGGCGCCGCGGCTGATCACCTTCGCCGACGGTGCGCACGTCGAGGTGCGCGATCATGCCGCGCTGGCGCAGATCCTCGACGCCAGCGGTCACCGCGACCGTGCGACGGTACGCTGGGCCTTCGATGCGCGCGTCGTGCTCGGTGCCGTCGCAGCGCTGATCCTGATCGTCTGGCTGGGCGCACGCTACGGCTTGCCGTGGGCGGCTGGCATGGCGGCGCCGCACGTGCCGCAGGCGGTGGTGGCGGCCATGTCGCAGCAGGCGCTCGAACTGCTGGACGACCGCCTGCTCGCACCGAGCAAGCTCGACGAGGCGCGCCAGCAGCAGTTGCGCTCGGCGCTCGCCGCGCGCAGCACGCTGCCGCACACGCTGCTGTTCCGCTCGGGCGGATCGGTCGGTGCCAACGCATTTGCGCTGCCCGACGGCTCGCTCATCGTCACCGACCAACTGGTCGCGCTGGCCAACTGGTCGCGCTGGCCAACGATGACGAACAGGTGCTGGCGGTACTGATGCACGAACTCGGACACGTCGAACTCAGGCATGGCATGCGCATGGTGCTGCAGGGGTCGGCCGTCGCGCTGTTCATGACCTGGTACGCCGGTGACGTGAGCAGCCTGCTCGCGATGGCGCCGACCGTGCTGCTGCAGTCGGGCTATTCGCGCGGCATGGAACAGGAAGCCGACGCCTACGCGGCGCGCGCGCTGCGCGGTCAGGGGCGCTCGCCGGCGCTGCTGGCCGACATGCTCGAACGCCTCGCCCGCGCGCACGGCGCGCGCGAGGATGGCACGGCTGCGGGCTGGCTTTCAAGCCATCCGGATAGCGCACAACGTATCGAAAAGCTCCGCAGTGGAGACTTCGCCGCCGATTGACCTTGGTCAACGTGGGGTTTTCGCCTCTTGAGGATACTGCCGTCACCGAATGCGGTTTAAATCCTCTGGAGCACGTAAAAATGAAGGCGATCAAGTGGGTGGGTGTGGCAGCACTGGCTGCCGTGGCAGGCGTGGCGAACGCGGCTGATGAAGGCAACTGGATGGTGCGCGCACGTGCGCTGTACATGAACCCGGACAATGACAATTCGGGCGGTCTGGGCCTGCCGATCGATGTCGAAGCCGAGAACAAGGTGTTCCCGGAAATCGACATCACCTACTTCTTCACCAAGAACATCGCCGCCGAACTGATCCTGACCTATCCGCAGAAGCATGACGTGGAACTGGGCGGTGTGGGCATCGGTTCAGTCAAGCACCTGCCGCCGACGCTGACGCTGCAGTACCACTTCAATCCCGAAGGCACGATCCGTCCGTACGCCGGTCTTGGCCTGAACTACACGCGCTTCTCCAGCGTCGATCTGGATGCCGGCACCGTTCTCGGCGGCAGCGTGCCGCTGCGCATCGACCGCAGCAGCTTCGGCTGGGCGGCACAGGTCGGTGCCGACGTGCAGATCGCGCCGAAGTGGTTCCTGAACTTCGACGTCAAGTACGTTGCTATCGACACTGACATCTTCATCAAGGGCGCCGGCGGCGCCAAGGTAACCAAGCTGGGCATCGACCCGATGCTGTATTCGGTCGGTATCGGTTATCGCTTCTGAGTTTGAGCGGGTTCGCCGGTCGAGGGCCACAAGCCTGAAGGCCGGCGGGCAAGCCAAAAGGTTCTTCCTGCAGTCCCGGTTCGGGCACCCTTGAGGTGCCCGTTTTTTTGATTCTCAGGCTGAGCTCGCGCAGGACTGACGAGCGGCCGGCTCCGCAGGCGCGAAGCAATGCTTCGCGAACGCCTGCTATATCCAGTCCCGCGGCGGGAGGAAGTCGGTATAGAGCTTCGCCTCCGGCGAGCCGTCGGCGGGGTGCCAGTCGTAGCGCCACTTCACGACCGGCGGCATCGACATCAGGATGGACTCGGTGCGTCCGCCCGACTGCAGGCCGAACAGCGTGCCGCGGTCGAACACCAGGTTGAATTCGACGTAGCGACCGCGCCGGTAGGCCTGGAAGTCGCGTTCGCGCTCACCGTAGGGCGTGTCGCGACGACGCTCGACGATGGGCAGGTAGGCGTCGAGGAAGGCGTTGCCGACGGCCTGCGTCAGCCCATAGGCGTGGTCGAAACTCACTTCGCCGTCGGCGCCGAGGTCGTCGAAGAACACGCCGCCGATGCCGCGCGCTTCCTTGCGGTGCTTCAGGTAGAAGTAGTCGTCGCACCACTTCTTGTAACGCGCCCAGGTGTCGGTGCCGAAGGGGGCCAGCGCGTCGCGGCAGGTGCGGTGGAAGTGGGCTGCATCCTCTTCGACGCCGTAATAGGGCGTCAGATCCATGCCGCCGCCGAACCACCACACCGCGTCGCCGCTCTTCGGCTGCGCGGTGAAGAAGCGCACGTTCAGGTGCACGGTCGGCACGTAGGGGTTGCGCGGGTGCAGCACCAGCGACACACCCATCGCCTCGAATGAGGCGCCAGCGAGATCCGGGCGGTTGGCCGAGGCCGACGGCGGCAGTGTGTCGCCGCGCACGTGCGAGAAGTTGCAGCCGCCCCGCTCGAACAGCTTGCCTTCCTCGATCAGCCGCGTGCGGCCGTCGCCCTGCAGCCGTTCTTCCGGGCCGCGCACCCAGCCGTCGGTCAGGAAGGGTGAGCCGTCCGCCGTTTCGAGGCCGGCGATGATGCGGTCCTGCAGATCGAGCAGCCAGGCGCGGACCATCTCCGCCCGCGTGCTCATCGACGCACCGCCCGGTGGCCGATGTCGCGGCGGAACTGCGCGCCGTCGAACTGGATCTGGTCGCACAACGCGTAGGCCGCGCGCTGCGCCTGCTTTACCGTGTCGCCGAGCGCGGTGACGCAGAGCACGCGGCCGCCATTGGTCACCACCTTGCCGTCACGCTCGGTGGTGCCGGCGTGGAATACGTGGCCTTCCGCGGTCGCGGCCGGCAGGCCGTTGATCACGTCGCCCTTGCGCGGCGCGTCCGGGTAGCCGGCGGCTGCCATGACGATGCCGAGTGCGACGCGGCGGTCCCAGTCGGTACTGGCTTCGGAGAGCTTGTAGTCGAGCGCGGCTTCCATCAGGTCGACCAGATCGGTCTTCAGCCGCATCATGATGGGCTGGGTTTCCGGGTCGCCCATGCGACAGTTGAACTCCAGCACCTTGATGTCGCCGTCCGGCGAAATCATCAGGCCGGCGTACAGGAAGCCGGTGAAGGGCAGGCCGTCGAGCGCCATGCCGGTCAGCACCGGCTGGATCACCTCGCGCATCACGCGGGCGTGGATTTCCGGTGTCACCACCGGCGCCGGCGAATAGGCGCCCATGCCACCGGTGTTGGGGCCGGCGTCGCCATCCAGCAGGCGCTTGTGGTCCTGGCTGGTGGCCAGCGGCAGTGCGCTCATGCCGTCGCACATGACGATGAAGCTGGCTTCCTCGCCCTGCAGGAACTCCTCGATAACCACACGCGACTTGCCGCCGTCGTCGCCCGGCAGCATGGTGCCGATGGCGGCGTGCGCTTCGGTCAGCGTCATCGCCACGACCACGCCCTTGCCGGCCGCCAGGCCGTCGGCCTTGATCACGATGGGCGCGCCCTTCTCGTCGACGTAGGCACGCGCAGCGGCGGCGTCGGTGAAGGTCTGGTAGTGGGCGGTCGGGATGTTGTTCTTCACCATGAACTGCTTGGCGAAGTCCTTCGAGCTCTCGAGCTGGGCCGCCTTGCGGGTGGGGCCGAAGATCTTCAGGCCACGCACGCGGAAGCAATCGACCACGCCGGCGGCCAGCGGCGCTTCCGGACCGACCACGGTGAAGGCGATGTTCTCGTTCTCGACGAAGCTGATCAGCTCGGCGAAATCGGTGATCGGCAGGTTTTCGATATTCGGTTCCAGCGCGGTGCCGGCATTGCCCGGCGCCACGTAGACCTTCTGCACGCGCGGGCTCTGTGCGAGCTTCCAGGCGATGGCGTGTTCGCGGCCGCCCGAACCGATGACCAGCAGTTTCATTTCACGTCCTTCTTCAATCGTGCGCGGGTACAGCTCAGTGACGGAAGTGGCGGGTGCCGGTAAACACCATGGCCAGTCCGTGCTCGTCGGCGGCGGCGATCACTTCTTCGTCGCGCATGCTGCCGCCCGGCTGGATGATGGCCTTGGCACCGGCTTCGGCCAGCACGTCCACGCCGTCGCGGAACGGGAAGAAGGCGTCCGACGCCACCACCGAACCGGCAATGGTCAGACCGGCGTTCTCTGCCTTGATTCGCGCAATCCGCGTCGAATCAACGCGGCTCATCTGGCCGGCGCCGACACCGACCGTCGCGCCGTCGCGGCAATAGACGATGGCGTTCGACTTCACGTACATGGCGACGCGCCAGGCGAAGGTGAGGTCGGTCATTTCCTGGGCGGTCGGCGCGCGCTTGGTCACCACCTTCAGACGGCCGTCCAGCGATTCCGGTTCGTCCGCGGTCTGGATCAGCAGGCCGGAGCCGACCCGCTTCACGTCATGCAGGTTGCGGCCGCGTGCCCAAGCGGTCGCGCCCTTGGCATCGACGCCGTCGAGCGGGATTTCGAGCACGCGCACATTGGCCTTGGCGGCCAGCAGTTTCAGCGCGTCGGCGGTGAAGGCGGGTGCCATCAGCACCTCGACGAACTGGCCGCTTACTGCTTCGGCGGTTGCTGCATCCACCGGCATGTTGAAGGCGATGATGCCGCCGAAGGCCGAGGTCGGATCGGTGGCGAAGGCCTTGCGGTAGGCTTCCAGCGGGGTCGCACCGAGCGCCACGCCACAGGGGTTGGCGTGCTTGACGATGACGCAGGCGCCGCTGTCGAAGCTCTTCACGCATTCCCAGGCGGCGTCGCCGTCGGCGATGTTGTTGTACGACAGTTCCTTGCCCTGCAGCTGTTTCGCGCTGACCAGCGAACCCGGCGCCGGGTACAGGTCGCGGTAGAAGGCGGCGCGCTGGTGCGGGTTCTCGCCGTAGCGCAGATCCTGGATCTTGACGAAGCGGCCGTTGGACTGCGCCGGGAATTCGCTGCGCGTGCCGTCGGCGTTCAGCGCCGACAGGTAGTCGCTGATCGCCGCGTCGTAGTTCGAAATGCGGTTGAAGGCGGCGACCGACAGCGCGAAGCGGGTAGCGTCGGACAGCGCGCAGTTCGCGCGCAGTTCGTCCAGCACGCCCGCGTACTGCGAGGCGTCGGTCAGCACGCCGACACCGCGCCAGTTCTTGGCTGCCGAACGCACCATGGCCGGGCCGCCGATGTCGATGTTCTCGATCGCGTCTTCCAGCGTGCAGCCAGCCTTGGCCACCGTCGCCTCGAACGGGTACAGATTCACCACCAGCAGATCGATGGTCGGAATGTCGTGTTCCGCCAGCGCCTGCATGTGGGCCTCGACTTCGCGCCGGGCGAGCAGGCCGCCGTGGATGCGCGGGTGCAGCGTCTTGACGCGGCCATCCAGCATTTCCGGGAAGCCGGTGTGGTCGGCCACCTCGGTCACCTTCAGGCCGGCATTGGCCAGAAGCGATGCGGTACCGCCGGTGGACAGCAGTTCGATGCCAAGCCCGGTCAGGGCGGTGGCGAATTCAACGATGCCGGTTTTGTCGGATACGCTGATCAATGCACGCTGTACTTTCATGCGCCGTTCCAGTGGGAGGTTGAGGAATTCGGTGGGCGGTGCCGGGGCGCCGCTCAGATCATGCCGTGGTCGGTGAGCTTGCGCCGCAGCGTGTTGCGGTTCATGCCGAGCATGTCGGCAGCGCGCGTCTGGTTGCCTTCGGCTTCGCGCATCACCACCTCGAGCATGGGGCGCTCCATCTGGCGCAGTACCATGTCATAGATGTCGCTCGGCGCTTCGCCATCCAGATCGCGGAAATAACGTTCCAGCGAGTGCCTCACGCACTCGGCAATATCACTGCGTCCGCTCATGGCGGCGTCTCCCTGATGGTCCGTCCCGATGCTGCGCCGTGTTCGGGCGCTCAGGCGGCCAGTACCTGCGTCTCGTCTTCGGTGGATTCCGGCTCGTAGGCGAGCCTGTCGTTGTCGGCCGCCATGCGACCGAAGAATTCGTCGATGGCCGCCAGCTGCGCGGTCGTGCCTTCGAGCTGGTTCATCGCGTGGCGGAAGGCGGCGGAACCGACCAGGCCCTTGGTGTACCAGGATATGTGCTTGCGGGCGATGCGCACGCCGCTGTCGGTGCCGTAGAAGCCGTACAGGTCTTCGATGTGCTCGCGGCAGACGCGATGGATTTCCGATACTTCGGGCGGCGCCAGCAGTTCGCCGGTGGCGAGGAAGTGTTCGATCTCGCGGAAGATCCACGGCCGGCCCTGGGCGGCGCGGCCAACCATGACGCCGTCGGCGCCGCTGATCGCCAGAACCTCACGCGCTTTCTGCGGCGTCGTGATGTCGCCGTTGGCGATCACCGGAATGTTCACTGCCGCCTTCACCGCACGGATGGTGTCGTACTCGGCGTGGCCGGTGTATTGGTCGGCGCGCGTGCGGCCATGGATGGCCAGCGCGCGGATGCCGCACTGCTCAGCCACGCGCGCCAGCATCGGTGCGTTCTTGTTGTCGCGGTTCCAGCCGGTGCGCATCTTCAGCGTGACCGGGGTGTCCGGCACCGCCTTGACCACCGCCTCCAGGATGCGCTCGACCAGCGGCTCGTCCTGCATCAGCGCCGAACCGGCCATCACGTTGCAGATCTTCTTCGCCGGACAGCCCATATTGATATCGATGATCTGGGCGCCGCGGTCCACGTTGTGGCGGGCGGCTTCGGCCATCATCTTCGGGTCGGCGCCGGCGATCTGCACCGAGATCGGTGCCACCTCGCCGTCGTGGTTTGCGCGGCGCTGCGTCTTCGCGCTGCCGTAGAGCAGGGAATTGGACGTGACCATTTCCGACACGGCCAGTCCGGCACCCAGCTTCTTGCACAGCTGGCGGAAGGGTCTATCGGTCACGCCGGCCATGGGCGCGACGAAAAGGTTGTTCCGCAGGTTGAAGCCGACGAACTGCATGGTGGGTGGGGACGGTATACGGACGGGCAGGGGCGCGATTCTACCCCGATGCGGCGGTGCAGAGAAAATCTGCAGCGAAGCCCGCCGGTGGCAGGGCGTATCCGGGGAGCTCAGTCGAGCCCGGCTGTCGCGAAGGCGCGGTCAAGATCGGCGTCCAGATCGGCGCGTGCCGCCAGCAGCGCATCGACGTCGCGCGCCAGCGTATCGGTGGCGACCGCTTCCGGCGGCAGTTGGCGGCCGAAGTTCTCCGTACCGCCCGTGCCCAGCATCCGCTCCAGCATGCGGTGTCCGAGCGCCGCCTTGAAATGCCCGCCTTCCCAGTACCAGTGCGTGACGCTGTGCCGGTCGCCCGGCGGCGGCACCGCTTCCGCCGTTTCAGGCGTGACGGCGACGAAATCCCACAGCCTGACGTTCGCACCCTGCGCCGCGGCGGCATGGACCGTGTCAGCCAGCGCCTGCTTCCATGCGGCGACTTCGTCCATCAGGCCTGCCCGGTGCAGCGTGCCGAGGATGTGCGCGTGGTAGGGGTAGGTGAAGCACTCGACGCGGATGTCGTGCTGGTCGGCCAGTTCGAGCAGGCGGCGCAGTGCGATGAAATCGGCCGTCGCATCGAGCCGCGACGGCCAGCGGTGAGCACCGATGCGACGGGCGTTTTCGGCGGCGCGCTGACGGAACAGCGGCGCGTAGCCTTCGCGCGCCGCCATGCCTTCGTAGTCGCGCAGCGGGTTGAAGCCGTCGTCGCGCAGCGTCGCCGCGTGAGGGTCGTGTTGCGCGCGCAGCGTGAGCAGACTGTCGCCGAGCGCTGACAGAGTGATCACGCTCTGTAACCGCGTCACACGCTGCTGCGCCCACAGGTCGTCGCGCGGCCGCCAGTCGGTGCGGCGCAGCGGTTCGGCGTTCAGCAGATCGAACAGTTCCAGCCCGACCAGCAGCAGACGCGGGCGATGTCCGGCAGTCAGCAGCGCTTCGAGCTGGTGCACCTGGGCGGTCAGGCGGGCTCCCGGTTCCGCCAGATTGAAGGGCCGGCGCGCGAGCGCAACGACGATGCCGTGAGTCGGGTCCATACCGATGTCGGCGCGCGAGTTGCCGAGGATGAGAGCGTCCGGCCGGTGGCGCAGCGCGCGTGCCAGTTTGAGCTCGCCGATCGCCCGCTCGGGACGGATCTTGACCGCGTTCACACCGTCGATGCGCACCAGCCCGTGCAGTCCCCACGGGTCGATGAAGGCGTTGAACAGTGCGACCGCAGCCAGCGACAGCGCCAGCGTGAGGAGCCACAGACGGGCGAAGCGGCGGCGCAGCGTCATGGTCAGAACTGGAAATAGAGGAATTCGGACGGCCGCGACAGCGCCAGCACGCACAGCGTGCTGGCCAGGCCCAGTCCGATCGCCCAGCGCGGGCGCAGCGAAAAGTGCAGGCTGCCGCGCAGCGGCCGCACCCGTTCGATCGCCGGCCTGAGCCGCGCATGGATCTGCTGCGTGTTCGGGCAGGCGAAGGCGATCACGGCCGCCACCGTCACCCAGCACCAGGTGCTGACGAACTGTTCGCCGCCGCCGCCGTAGAACTCGATGCCCAGATCCAGCAGCAGCGGCTTGAGCGGACCGAGGCGCAGCCCGATCGCCTCCGGCAGGCCGATGCCGTGCGCACCCGCCATGCCGGCCAAGAGATCGAACGCGACCGGCAGGCTGGTGGCGCGGAAGAACACCCAGGCGACGACCACGGCGACGAAGGTGAGCAGCACGGCGAGCGGTCGCGGCAGCCGGAACATCGACGACCAGGCGTGCTGGATGCACAGATAGGCGCCGTGCAGGCCGCCCCATAGCAGGAAGTTCCAGCCGGCGCCGTGCCACAGGCCGCCGAGCAGCATGGTCACCATCAGGTTGCCGTAGCGGCGCAGCGGTCCGTACTTGTTGCCGCCGAGCGGGATGTAGAGATAGTCGCGCAGGAAGCGCGACAGCGTCATGTGCCAGCGCCGCCAGAAGTCGGAAATGGTGGCTGCCTTGTAGGGCGAATCGAAGTTCAGCGGCAGCTTGACGCCGAACAGCCGCGACAGGCCGATGGCCATGTCCGAATAGCCGGAGAAGTCGAAGTAGAGCTGGAAGGTGTAGGCCAGCACGCCGCCCCACGCCACCAGCAGGCCGGGTTCGCTGCTGCGGTCGAATACCGCGCCGGCCAGCGGTGCCAGGTTGTCGGCGAGCAGCACCTTCTTCGCCAGGCCGAACACGAAAATGCTGCCGCCGATCAGGAAATTGTTCAGATGCGGGCGGTAATTCCGGGCCTTTTCGAACTGCGGCATCATTTCGCCGTGATGCAGCACCGGCCCGGCGATCAGGTGCGGAAAATAGGTCACGAACAGCGTGTAGCTGATCAGCCGCGTCTCATGCACCTTGCCTGCCCAGGCGTCGACCAGGAAGGCGATCTGCGTAAAGGTGAAGAACGAAATGCCCAGTGGCAGCACGATGTCGGGTACCGGCAGGCCCAGGTCGGCCATCCGGTTGGCGGTGTCGATGAACAGCGCGCTGTACTTGTAGCCGACCAGCAGCGCGAGGTCCGCTGTGATGCCCAGTGCCAGCAGGCGGCCCGCGGCCGGCGTGCCGGCGCGGGTCGCGATGGCGCGCCCGGTCAGGTAGTTGAACAGGATGGAGCCGATCAGCAGCGGCAGGTAACGCGCGTCCCACCAGCCGTAGAAGAACAGCGACGCCAGCGCCAGCCAGCCCGCTGCCAGCGTGACCGAACGCCGTCCGAGCAGGAAATAGCCGACCAGCGTGATGGGCAGGAAGGCGAACAGGAAGGCGTAGGAGTTGAACAGCATGCGCAGCCGGCGGGCATGGGGTGCGCGGATTCTAGGGGCCGGCCGGCGGCGCGGCGAGGAACTGCGTCCTTACCGCGCTGCTGCCGGCACTTACCAGCCGCGCGCGCCGAACATCATGCGCCGGCCGATGAACTGGCGCGCCGGCGGACAGGCGTCGAGCAGGGCGAGCGCGGCGCCGCGGGCGTGACCGGCGAGCGGGCCGAGCAGCGGGTGGCCGGCACCGATGCCGAAGATGCGCACCAGCGCGTCGGTGAAACCGCCGGTCGCCGCGCGGTCGGTGCGACGCAGCCGGCCGTAACGTTCGAGCACTTCGGCAATGTCGCCCTCACCGCGCGCCAGCACCGGCAGCAGGCACTCGGCCAGCTGGCCGACGTCGCGCAGTGCGAGGTTCAGCCCCTGGCCGGCCACCGGGTGCAGCGTCTGGGCGGCATTGCCCAGCCAAACCTGATGTCCGCGTACGACGTCGGCGCGCATGCGCAGCGTCAGCGGCCAGGCGCTGCGCGGGCCCAGCGCGGAGAACTGCACGCGGCCGCCGAGCGCGTCGGACAGGCGGGCGAGGAACTGCGTATCCGGCTCGTCGCGCAGTGCGCTGGCTTCGGCCGCGGCACAGGTGAAGACGACGGCGTAGTCGCGGCCACAGGGCAGCAGCGCGACCGGACCGTCCGGCGTGAATCGTTCGTAGGCGACGTGACCGTGCGGACGCATTGGCGTGGCCAGCGCGATCACCGCGTGCTGGCCGTAGTCGCGGCTGCGCGCCAGCGCCTCGTCGTCGGCGATGCGGCCTTCGCACCAGATCAGCACTCGTGTGGCGAAGGTGCCGGCGGCGGTGTCGACCTGCACGAAGTCGCCGTCCTCACGGGCGCCGGTGACGGCGAGCTCGTGTCGCACATCGAGCCCGAGCGCCTGCGCGCGGCTGCGCAAGGCTCGCACCACGGTACCGGCGCGAGCGACGTGGCCCAGCGCGTCGAGGCCGTAGTCGGCGGCGCGCAGTTCGGTGCGGCCGAAATGACCGCGCTGCGAAATGTGGATGGTGCCGATCGGCGTCGCATCGGCGCTTGGCCAGGCCTGCAGCGTGCGCAGGATGTCGCGCGAGCCGGCCGACAGCGCGATCACCCGCGTGTCTTCCAGCGCACGCTCGGCCGGGCCGGCGTCGGCCACGACCACCCGCAGGCCGGCTGCACGCAAGGCGCAGCCGGCTGCCAGCCCGACCGGTCCGGCGCCGACGATGAAGGCATCGAGCGGCGGAGCAACGACGACCTCGCTCATCCGCGCGCCTCGGCCATCACGGCTTCGATGTCGGCGATGGTCTTGGGTGCGGCCGCGGTGTAGATGTCGCAGCCGTCGGCGGTGACGATGACGTCGTCCTCGATGCGGATGCCGATGTTCCAGAAGGCCTCCGGCACGTCGTCGGCCGGGCGGATGTAGCAGCCGGGCTCGACCGTCAGCACCATGCCGGCTTCAAGCGTGCGCCATTCGTTCGGGCCGCCGCCGCGCGGGCGGTACTCGCCGGCGTCATGCACGTCCATGCCCAGCCAGTGGCCGGTGCGGTGCATGTAGAAGCGTCGGTAATCGCCCTTGTCGATCACTTCGTCGAGCGAACCCTTGAGCAGGCCGAGGTCCAGCATGCCCTGCGCCAGCACCTTGACCGCGGCGTCGTGGTAGTCGATGAAACGCGCGCCCGGCTTCACTTCGGCGAAGGCGGCGGTCTGTGAATCGAGCACCAGCTGGTAGACGTCGCGCTGTGCCGCGTTGAAGCGGCCGCTGACTGGCCAGGTGCGGGTGATGTCCGAGGCGTAGCCGCCCAGTTCGCAGCCGGCGTCGATCAGCAGCAGGTCGCCGCCGTGCAGTTCTGCGTCGTTCGACACGTAGTGCAGTACGCAGGCGTTGGCGCCACCGGCGACGATGGAACCGTAGGCCGGCGCTTCCGAACCGCTGCGGCGGAATTCGTGCAGGATTTCCGCCTCGATCTCGTATTCCATCGCACCGGGGCGGGTGGCCTGCATCGCGCGCCGGTGGGCGCGGGCGGAAATGTCGGCGGCGCGGCGCATCAGGGTCTGTTCGTGCAGGTCCTTGATCAGTCGCATGTCGTCCAGCGGCTGGCGGATGTCCAGCAGCTCGGACGGCGCCTGGCGGCCGGCGCGCACCTGGGCGCGCACGGCGTTCAGTGCGGCCATCATGCGCTGGTCCCACGCTGCGTCCTCGCCGATCACGTAGTGCAGGCGCGGCTGGTTGGCCAGCAGTTCGGGCAGCTTCGCGTCCAGTTCGCCATATACGTGGGCTTCGTCGAAGCCGAATTTCTCGCGCGCTGCGTCGGGGCCGTGGCGCCAGCCGTCCCAGATTTCCCTTTCCTCGTTCTTTTCGCGGCAGAACAGGATGCTGCGCGGGCTGTCGCCGGCGACCAGCACCAGCACCGCTTCCGGCTCGGCGAAACCGGTCAGGTAATAGAAGTAGCTGTCGTGGCGGTAGCCGTAGTGGGTGTCGCGGTTGCGCGCGCGTTCGGGGGCGGTGGCGATGACGGCCACGCCCGATCCCATGCGTTCGATCAGGCGGGCGCGGCGTTCGGAATAGGGATGCATGTCGGGTTCCGGCTTTCGTTCAGGACGTGAGTTTAGGGCTTCCGGCGCCGGAAACGTTCTGTTGCAGGCCGGCCAGGGCAGTTAAGGGCCGGTTAATCTTCAGCCGCGAGCATGCCTCCATCGAAAAGGAGGCAAGCGATGCCGCACACCGCCGCGCTGATTGCACTGACCCCGCTGCAGGCCCGTTCCGGAGGCGCCGCGTCGCTGCGCGCCTGCGTGATCGGGTTGCGCATGCCGGACGAAGAGGGCGAACCCGTTCTGGAAGTGGTCGGCCACGGCCACCCGGCGAGGGCCTCGCTCGAACGTTTCATCGCCGGCTGCTTCTTCCGCAGCTACGGCGCGGTGATCCGGCATTTCGCCGACACGCTGCTCGGCGTGCGCGGGGCCGACGGCCAGTGGCAGGCGGCGCTCGGCTATTCGCTGCCGGTGGCAAGACCGCATGTGTTCGTCGAACAGTATCTGGACCTGCCGCTCGAACAGGCGCTGTCGGCGGTGCTGCGCGAGCCGGTTGCGCGCTCGGCGCTGGCCGAGGTCGGCAATATGGCGGCGACGTCGGCCGGCATGGGGCGGCAACTGATCGCGCTGGCCACCCGCCACCTGTACGCGCGCGGTCTCGATTACGTGGTGTTCACCGCCACCCGCGCGCTGGCCAATTCCTTCGTCCGCCTCGGCATACCCATTTTCCCGGTGGCGCCGGCTGATCCGGCACGGCTGCACGACGGCGAGGACGGCTGGGGAACGTATTACCGCAACAGCCCGACCGTTATGGTCGGCCGTATCGTCAGCGGCCTGCACACCGTGGGCGAGCAGGCGGCATGAGCGGCGAACAGCTGTCGCCCTCCGTGGCCGGTCGCGACGGCGTGCTCGACGCCGCCGCAGTGGCCGCGCGCATCGACGCACTGGCGCGCGCACTGCGCGCGCACGACGGTGAGGTCGTCGCGCTGCTCGCCGACAATGGTCCTGACTGGCTGCTGGCTGACCGCACGGTGCGCATGGCTGGCCGCGTGCTGCTGCCGCTGCCCACCTTCTTCACCGACGACCAGTGCCGGCACGCGCTCGACGCCGCCGGTGCGCGCCTGCTGCTGACCGACGACGCCGCGCGGGCCGCGGCGCTGGGCGCTGAGCGCGTCGCGCCGATGGCGGTTGGCGCGCTGTCGCTGTTCGGCCGCAACGATGTGGCCGGGGTGGCGCTGCCGCACGGCACTGCCAAGATCACCTTCACCTCGGGCACCACCGGCCAGCCCAAAGGCGTATGCCTGAGCACGGAGCAGCTGTCGGCGGTGAGCGTGTCGGTCGCCGGTATCGCGCGCGAACTCGGCATCCGCCGCCACCTCTGCATGCTGCCGCTGGCCGTGCTGCTGGAGAACGTCGCCGGCGCCGATGCGGCCTGGCTGGCCGGCGCGCAGTGTGTCGTGCCGCCGCTGGCCGAAGTCGGCCTCAGCGGTTCCAGCCGTTTCGACCCGCGTGCGGCGTTGGCAGCGCTCGAGCGCTGGCAGCCGGACAGCCTCATCCTGCTGCCGCAGATGCTGACCGCGCTGGTGGCGGCGGTCGACGCCGGCCTGCCGGCGCCGCGCGGCCTGAAACTGGTCGCGGTCGGCGGCGCGCGCGTGTCGCCCGACCTGATCGAGCGCGCGCGCGCGCTCGGCATTCCGGCCTGCGAGGGCTACGGCCTGTCGGAGGCCGGGTCGGTGGTCGCGCTCAATCTGCCGTCGGACCCGCCGGGCGCGGTCGGGCGGGTGTTGCCGCATCTGCGTGTCGAGCTGTCGGCGCGCGGCGAAATCCTGGTCGACGGGCCGCGGCTGCCCGGCTATCTCGGTGCGCCGGCGCTGCCGGACGGACCTCTGCCGACGGGCGACATGGGCCGCCTCGACGCCGACGGCCGGCTGCACGTGACCGGCCGCCTGAAGCACCAGATCATCACCAGCTTCGGTCGCAACGTGTCGCCCGAATGGCCCGAAGCCGAACTGCTCGCCTCGCCCGCGGTGGCGCAGGTGGTCGTGTTCGGCGAGGCGCGGCCGACGCTTGCCGCAGTCATCGTGCCGCGCGGCGATCTGCCGGACGCGGCGCTCGATGCCGCGGTCGCCGCCGCCAACGCACGGCTGCCCGACTACGCACGCATCGGCGTCTACCTGCGCGCCGATTCCCCCTTTTCCCCCGCCAACGGTCTGGCGACCGACAACGGCCGCGTGCGCCGTGACGCGGTGTGGACCTGCTACGGCGAACGCATCGCCGAGCTGTACGAATGCGGGGATGCCCGCGGAGAGAACCGACATGTCTTTTCATGAACGCCTGCAACACGAAACCGCCGCCGAACGCGCTCACCTGCTGAGCGCGCCCATCATCCAGGACGCGCTGGCCGGCCGCGTCACGCTGCGCCAGTACCGCGCCTTCCTCGGCGAAGCCTTCCACCACGTGCGCCACACGGTGCCGCTGCTGATGGCTTGCGGCGCACGGCTGCCGGCGCGGCACGAATCGCTGCGTCGCGCGGTGGCCGAGTACATCGACGAGGAAATCGGCCACGAGGAATGGATACTCGACGACATCGTCGCCTGCGGCGGAGACCGTGAAGCTGCGCGCATGTCCGAACCCGCCATCGAGACCGAACTGATGGTGTCCTACGCCTACGACTGCATCGCGCGCAAGAATCCGGTCGGCTTCTTCGGCATGGTGCATGTGCTCGAAGGCACCAGCGTGCAGATCGCGACCACGGCGGCCGAGCGCATCGCGCAGACGCTGCACCTGCCGCCCGCCGCCTTCACCTACCTGAATTCGCACGGCAGCCTGGACCAGGACCACGTGCGCTTCTTCGCCACGCTGATGGATGGTCTCGACGACGAGGACGACCGGCAGGCGGTCATCCATGTCGCGCGCGTCATGTTCCGCCTTTACGGCGACATCTTCCGCGCGCTGCCCGCCTGCGACGAGGCGTGCGCGGCATGACCAAGGGACTGAAGATCGTGCTGACCGGTGCGGCCGGCGGCATCGGCAGCGCGATGGCGCACGCGCTGGCGCCGCGCGCCGCCGCGCTGCTGCTGGTCGGCCGCGACCCGTCGAAACTGGCGACACTGGCCGACGACCTTGTCCGCGGGACACCCGGCACGCAGGTGCGCACCGTCGCCGCCGATCTCGGCACGGCCGCCGGGCGCGCCGCCGTGGTGAACGCCGCCGAAGCGCTGCCGGGCGGGCCGGACCTGCTCATCAACAATGCCGGCGTCAGCGAACTGGCCTGGTTCGAGGACCAGTCGGACGCGCAGATCGAGCGCATCGTGCATACCAACGTCGTCGCGCCGATGCTGCTGACGCACGCGCTGCTGCCGGCGCTGCACCGTCAGGCGCGGGCTCAGGTGGTCAACGTCGGCTCCATCCTCGGCGACATCGGCCACCCGGGCAGCGTCGCCTACTGCGCCAGCAAGTTCGCGCTGCGTGGCTTCACCGAGGCGCTGCGTCGCGAGCTGGCCGGCAGCCGCGTACAGCTGCGCTACCTGGCGCCGCGCGCCACCCGCACCGCGCTGAACAGTCCGGCCCAGGTGGCACTGAACGCCGAGCTTGGCGTCGCCAGCGACGCGCCGGAGCATGTCGCCGCCGAACTGCTGAAGCTGCTCGACGGCGCACGCGCCGAGCGCCACCTGGGCTGGCCCGAAAAGCTGTTCGTCCGCATCAACCGCCTGCTGCCTTCGCTGGTCGATTCCAGCCTGGCGAAGCAGCTGTCCGTCATCCGCCGTCACGCACAACAGGGAGTCAAATCGTGAACGCATTCTTTCGCGCCTCGTGCGCGTTGTTCGCAGCAATGGTCATTGCACCGGCCTTCGCCGGTGTGGACGAGTCGGTCGCCAAGCTGCAGACCGAGTGGGAACAGATCAAGTACAGGCAGCCGGCCGACAAGCAGGAACAGGCTTTCGAGGCGCTGAGCAAGGAGGCGGCGGCGGTGCGCGCCGAGCATCCGGATCGCGCCGAAGCGGACATCTGGTACGGCATCATCGTCGCCAGCCACGCCGGTGCGAAGGGCGGGCTGGGTGCGCTGTCGCTGGTCAAGGACGCGCGCTCGGCGCTTGAGAAGGCGCTGGCGAAGAACCCGAACGCGCTCGACGGATCGGCCTACACCAGCCTCGGCTCGCTCTATTACCAGGTGCCGGGCTGGCCGATCGGCTTCGGCGACAAGGACAAGGCGCGCGAACTGCTGACCAAGGCACTGGCCATCAATCCCAAGGGCATCGACAGCAACTACTTCATGGGCGACTTCCTGTACCGCAACGGCGAGTACGAGAAGGCACGCGCCTCGCTCGAAGCGGCGCTGCAGGCGCCGGCCCCGCCCCAGCCGTCCGCTGGCCGACGAAGGGCGGCGCAAGGAGATCGAGGCGCTGCTGGTCAAGGTGCGCGAGAAGCTGAAGTAAGCGGGTCATGAGCGGAACAATGCGCGCGGAGCGACAATGACGGCTTTCCGTTACGGCGTTTCCAGACCGATGAAGGTTCTGCTGGTTGAAGACGACGAACTGCTTGGTGCCGGTATCCGTGACGCGCTCGAACGCGCGCGCTACACGGTCGAGTGGGTGCGCGACGGCGCGCAGGCGCTGGCTGCGCTGCGCGGTGGCGGCGTCGACATGGCGGTGCTCGACCTCGGGCTGCCGCGGCTGGATGGCATGGATGTGCTGCGCCGCGCGCGCGAGGCGGGCGTCACGACGCCGGTGCTGGTGCTCAGCGCCCGTGACACGACGGCGCAACGCATCGGCGGGCTGGACGCAGGCGCCGACGACTACCTGACCAAGCCCTTCGATCTCGACGAGCTGCTGGCCCGGCTGCGGGTGCTCGAACGACGCACCCGCGGCACCGTCGTTAACCTGATCCGCTACGGCAGCATTACGCTGGATACGGCGGGCCTGACGGTGAGCATCGACGACCGGCCGGTCGAGCTGCAGCGGCGCGAGTTCATGGTGCTGCGGCGCCTGCTGGAGAACATCGGCCACGTGCTGAGCCGGCAGCAGCTGGTGGAGAACATCTACGGCTGGGACAGTGACCTCGAAAGCAATGCGCTGGATGTGCACATCCACAACCTGCGCAAGAAATTCCACCCCGAACTGATACGCACCGTGCGTGGTGTCGGCTACGTGATCGACCCGCTGCCGGCGACGCGGCAGGGCAAGTGATGCGGCCGTTCCGCGGCATGTCGATACGCGCGCTGCTGCTGGCCGGCAGCGCCATCATCCTGCTGTGCGTGATCGGCACCACCGCAGTGCTGGCGGTGATGGCCGGACAGGACGAGGCGGATGAACTGTTCGATGCGCGTCTGGCCACCTCGGCGCGCGTGCTCGAAAGCCTGCTCGCGCAACAGGTCGAGCACGCCACCATCAATGCCCCGCTGGTGATGTCGCTGCCGGCGCCGCTGGCCGACATGGCGCACGAGCATGACGCCGAACTGGCCGGAAAGCCAGGTTTCGCACTGCTGTGGATACTGCAGGAGTGGCTGTTCGGCCATCACGACGTCGAAACGCCGCTCGGACATGAATACGAGACGCACATCGCCTACCAGGTGTGGAGCGTGGATGTCGACGGCGCCGCCCATCGACTGCTGGCGCGCTCGTCATCGGCACCGGAAAAGCCGTTTGCGCCGATGAGGGCCGGTTTCAGCGATCACGATCTCGACGATGGCATGTGGCGCGTGTTTGTGCTGCAGGCCGGAGAGGTGTGGGTGCAGGTCGGTGAGCGCACCGACGCGCGCGCCGAGCTGACGGCCAAGCTGGGCTGGGCGACCGGTGCGCCGCTGCTGGTCGGACTGGTGGTCGTGCTGCTGCTCAACGCGCTGCTGATCGGTTACGGTCTGGCCCCATTGTCGGAAATGACCGAGCGCATTGCGGCCCGCCGCCCGCAGGACGATCAGCCCCTGACGCTGTCGCGCGTGCCGCGCGAAATGACGCCGGTGCTCGGTGCGCTGAACGCGCTGTTCGAACGGGTGCGCAGTACGCTCGAACGCGAGCGGCGCTTCATCGATTCGGCCGCGCACGAACTGCGCACGCCGCTGGCCGCGCTGCGTATCCACGCGCAGAACGCCCGCCGCGCGGAAGACGCAGCGCAACGCGACAAGTCGCTCGACAGTCTGCTCGAAGGTGTCGCACGCACCGTTCACCTGGCCGAACAGATGCTGGCGCACAGCCGGGCCGGCCGGGCCACCCACGACATGGAGGTGTCACTGCGCGACGTGGTGTCCGACGCGGTGGCGCAGCGGCTGCCGGCCTGCGAATCGAGCGGTCATCTGCTGGCCTTCGAAAGCTGCGGAGACCCGCTGATCATGCGGGCCGACCCGACAGGCCTGTCCAGCATGGCGGGCAATCTGATCGACAACGCGCAGCGTTATGCCCCACCGGGGACGACCATCACGGTGCGCCTGTCGCGCGACGGGAATGTGGCGCGCCTGGCCGTCATCGACGCGGGGCCGGGGATACCGCCTGAACTGCGCGAGCGGGTCTTCGAGCCGTATTACCGCATTCCCGGTTCGGTCAGCAGCGGCACCGGGCTGGGACTGGCAATCGTGCGCGAAGTGGTCGAGCGGCTTGGCGGCGACATCGAACTGCGCGATGCCGACGGTGGCGGCATGCACATTGATCTGCGTCTGCCGCTGGCCGCCTGACCGGTTTCAGCCTTTCTTGCGCGCCAGCGCGTCGACCTCGGCCAGCCGCTGCGGTGTGCCGACGTCGTGCCAGTGGCCGCGGTGCAGCGCGCCGCCGACGCGGCCTTCGCGCATCGCCGCGCGCAGCAGCGGTGCGAGCTTTGCCGGTGCGTCCGGATCGAGGCCGTCGAACAGCGACGGGTGATAGGCGCCGATGCCGGAGAACGTGAGCCGGCCCTCGCTCTCGTCGCATACCCGGTCGTCGCGCAGTACGAAATCGCCGCCCGGGTTGTGCGCCGGGTTCGGAACCAGCAGCAGGTGAGCGAGGTCGCCGTCGGCCTGCAGCGCCGATGCGGCCTGAGCGATGGCGGCGAAGTCGGCGTCGCACCAGATGTCGCCATTGACCACGACAAACGGAGCGTCGCCGAGCAGGTGGCGCGCGTGCGCGATGCCGCCCGCGGTTTCCAGCGCGCCTTCGGGTTCGGCCGACCAGGCGATGTGCGCGCCGAGTGCGCTGCCGTCGCCCAGTGCTTCAACGAGCTTGTGGCCGAGATGGGCGTGGTTGATCACGAGGTCGGTGATGCCGGCCGCCCTGAGTGCTTCGATATGCCAGACGATGAGCGGCCGACCGCCGACCTCGAGCAGCGGTTTCGGCAGGTGGTCGGTCAGCGGGCGCATGCGCTCGCCGCGGCCGGCGGCGAGAATCATCGCTTTCATCAGAAGGTGTAGCCGACCTGCGGCGTCACGCCCTCGAGTCGGTCCAGCAGCCTGGCGAGCGGCGCGAGGTCACGGTAGCGGCGGGCGGTGGCGCGCAGGTGGTTCATCACGCGCGGCATGTCCTTCAGGTAGCCGTCCTTGCCGTCGCGGTGGTACAGGCGGGCGAAGATGCCCAGTACCTTCAGGTGGCGCTGCGCGCCCATGAATTCGTAGTCGCGGTGGAAGTCGGCGAAGTCTTCGCGCACCGGCAGGCCGGCGCGCTTGGCGTCCTGCCAGTAGCGGATGAGCCAGTCCAGCGTCTGTTCCTCTTCCCAGGCGATGTAGGCGTCCTTGAACAGGCTGACCAGGTCGTAGCTGATCGGACCATACACGGCGTCCTGGAAGTCGAGCACGCCGGGGTTGGGCATCGTCACCATCAGGTTGCGGCTGTGGTAGTCGCGGTGCACGAACACCTGCGGCTCGGCCAGATTCACGTCCAGGATGCGGTCGAACACCTCGTACAGCGCGGTCGTCTCGGCCTCCGACAGTTCGGCCTTCAGATGGCGCCCGACGTACCACACCGGGAACAGCTCCATCTCCGCCAGCAGGCGGTCGCGGTCGTACTCGGGCAGCACGCCGGGCCGGCTGGCTTTCTGCATGGCGATCAGCGCGGTGGTGGCGTCGAAATAGAGCGCCGGGGCGTTTTCCGCGTCGAGCACGTCGAGATAAGTGGTGCTGCCGAGGTCGGACAGCAGCAGGAAACCCTGTTCGACGTCCTGCGCGCGCAGCGCCGGCACATGGGCGCCGGCTGCCTCGAACAGCGCCTGCACGGCGACGAAGGGGCGGCAGTCTTCCTGCGGCGGGGGGGCGTCCATCGCGATGTGGGTGCTGCCGTCGGCCAGCGTCACGCGGAAGTAGCGGCGGAAGCTGGCATCGGCCGAGGCCGGACGGATGTCGAGGGTCTGGCCGGGAAACTGCGCCTGCAGCCAGGCAGTGAGCGCGTCGAGGCGCGGGTCTTGGGTCATGTTCGGTGGGTCCGGGGCGGCTGAACGACGGGCCGGCGTCGCGATCTGCAAATTGTTGCCATCGCCGGCCGGCAACCGGGTCGCGTTTGATAAGATGCGCGATTCTATAACGCGGCTGCGTGCAAGCCGGCGATCCGTCGCCCGGGCGCGAAAGCCGGAGTTCAACCCGCGATCAGCCCGCTTCCAGCCCTCTCATTCGTGCTCAGGCGTTCCGTCATTCTCTATCTGGCCTGGATGGCCTGCGGCGCGCAGGCGGCCGATGCACTTCCTTCGCTGAAGGTCGATCCGTCCCTGGTGCCGCCGTCACAGCGGCCGGCCAAGACGGGCGCCGCCAAGCCCGCCGCGGCGTCGAAGCAGCCTGCCGCGACCGGCGGCGCTGCGGCGCCGGCAGAGACGCCGGCGGCTGCTTCGGGCGTGGAAGTGTTTCCGGTGGCGACGCCGGGACAGCCGGCAGCAGAGGCACCGGTTGCCGTCGAGTCGGCGCCGGCTCCTGCTCCCGCCTCGACTTCGACCCCCGCTTCAGTTCCGGCCCCAGCGCTGAAGGCCGCGCCAGCGTCTGTCAGGCAGGCGGCACCGGCCGTTTCGCCTGCCGCGCCGGCGACGACGTCGAATGCCCGCAACCTGCCGCCGCTGAAGGTTGACCGTTCACTGGTCAAGGCGCCGCCCGGTGGGCGTGCAGTGCCGCCGACGGCTCAGGCCGCGCTCGACGAGGCGCCGCCCTACCGCAACGTGACGACGGCGCGCAACATGCCGCCGCTCAAGGTCGACAGATCGCTGATGGGCACACCACCGGTGGCGCGTCGGCGTGTGCCGGCCGGTCAGACCGGCGAGACCGTCATCGCCGGTACGCCGGCCGCGCAGGAAGCGGACGTCACCGGCGCGCTGCCGCCGCAGGTTCCGGAGGACGACGAGACGCGCATGCTCAAGGGCGCGATCACGCTGTCGGAGTATGTCGAGCGTCACCCCGAGTCGCGCGCGACGCTGATCGCCGCCGACCAGCTGGATGGCACCACCGACGCCGTGATGCGCGCCGAAGGCGCTGCCGAACTGCGCCGCGCGACCACCTCGCTGACCGCCGATTCCATCGTCTATGAGCCGCCGACCGACGAACTGCGGGCGCAGGGCAATGTGCGCCTGGTGCGCGGCGAGGACGTGGTCGAGGGCCCGTCACTCCGTTACCAGTTGACGCGCAGCGAAGGCGTGTTCGACAAGCCGCGCTACACCGTGCGGCGCAATCTGCAGACCGGCGAGAACCTGCGCACCACCACCGGCCGCGGTGAGGCCGACGTGATGGAGTTTCTCGGCGAGAACCGCATCCGCATGGAGAACGCGACCTACTCGACCTGTGGCCCGGAGAATCAGGATTGGTACGCGCAGGTCGATACGCTCAATCTCGATTTCGAGTCGGAAGAGGGCGAGGGCCGCAACGGCAAGATCATCTTCAAGGGTGTGCCGGTCCTGTATTCGCCCTGGCTGGATTTCTCGCTGAACAATCGCCGCAAGTCCGGTTTCCTGACGCCCACCTTCGGCGTGACCAACCGTACCGGTATCGATCTGCTGCTGCCGTACTACTGGAATATCGCGCCGAACATGGATGCGACCATAGGCCTGCGCGTGCTCGGTACGCGTGGCCTGATGTTAAGCAGCGAGTTCCGCTACCTGCAGGAAGACTACGCCGGCAAGATACGACTCGATTACCTGCCGAGCGATCGCCTGGCAGAGCGCGATCGCTACGCCTTCAGCATGCAGCACGCGCATCAGTTCAACGAACGCCTGACCGGCTCGCTGAACATCAACTCGGTATCGGATCGCAATTACTACACCGACCTGGGTTCGCGCCTGGCCATCACGTCGATAAGCTATCTGCCGCGCGAGGGCTCGCTGTCGTATGCAGGCGACTGGTGGACCTTGAGTGCCAAGGCGTCCGAGTACCAGTCGCTGGCCAACCGGCCCGACATCTACCGCCAGATGCCATCGGTCACGTTCAATGCGCTGCGTTCCGATCTGCCGGGCGGGCTGGTGTTCAGCACGCTGGCCAACTACACCGATTTCCGCATCGACGACGTGACGCGCGACCAGGGGCGCCGTGCCGTCGTCTATCCGCAGCTGTCGCTGCCGATGCGCAACTCCTACATGTTCATCACGCCCAAGGTCGGCGTGCATCTGAGCAATTACGATCTCGACCGCGGAACGGCGAACGCCGCGCAGTCGACCTCGCTCTCGCGTTCGATCCCGATCTTCAGTCTCGACGCCGGCACCGTCTTCGAGCGCGATTCCGACCTGTTCGGTCAGGGTTTCATACAGACCTTCGAACCGCGCATGTACTACGTGCTGTCGACCTACAAGGACCAGTCGAAATACCCGGTGTTCGACAGTGCGCTGGCCGACTTCAACTTCGCGCAGATCTTCTCGGAGAACGTTTTCGTCGGTCAGGACCGCATCGCCGACAGCAATCAGGTCACGACGGCCGCGATCTCGCGCTTCATCGATCCGGTCAATGGCTCGGAGCGTGCCCGCCTCGCGCTGGGGCAGCGCTTCTACTTCAGCGACCAGCTGGTCACCCTGCCCGGCGGCACCCCACGTACCGAGCGCGTCGCCAGTACGCTGGCGGCGGTGTCCGGCGAGTTGTTGCCGAAGACCTGGGTCGATGCGGCCGTGCAGTACAACACCGACCTTTCGCAGACCGAGCGCTACAACCTGACCATGCGCTGGAATCCGCGTGAGGCGCAGGTGCTGAATGCGTCCTACCGTTTCCGCCGCGCCTCGACCACGGTAGGAGACGTGCGCGATCTGGACCTGTCGGCGCAGTGGCCGCTGACCAACCGCTGGTACGCCGTGGCGCGCCACAACTACTCGATTGCCGAGCGCCGTCTGGTCGAAGGCCTCGCGGGTTTCGAATACAACGGTGGCTGCTGGGTGGGCCGCGTCGTGTTCCAGCGTATCGCCACCAATGTGCAACGTACCCGCACCGCGCTGTTCTTCCAGCTCGAGCTCAACGATTTCTCGCGCATCGGCTCCAACCCGCTCGATGCACTCAAGCGCAGCATTCCCGGCTACGGCCAGATCAACCAGAGTGCCGCCGACCCGATTTTCGGCGACGATTTCTGACGGACTTATCCAATGCTGAACAAACTGATTCCGGCCTGCCTGCTGGCCGTTCTGGGCCTCTTCGGTGCAGCGGTCGCACAGGCTCAGCCGAACGGACAGGCCGAGCCCTCCGACGTGGTCGAGGTCGATCGCATCGTCGCCGTGGTCAATAGCGACGCGATCACCCTGTTCGAACTGCGTTCGCGTACCGAACAGGCCATCGCCCAGCTGCGCGGACGAAACGTGACACCGCCGCCGCGCGAGGACTTCGAACGCCAGGTGCTGGAGCGGATGATTTACGAGAAGGTGCAGCTGCAGCACGCGGAAGAGACGCAGATGCGCATCGACGACCGCATGCTCGAAGCCGCGCTCGGGCGCATTGCCGAGAGCAACAACATGAACGCGACGCAGCTGCGTTCTGCGGTCGAGCGCGACGGCATCCCGTGGCCGCGCTTCCGCGAGGACATCCGCAAGGAAATCATCCTCAGCCGCCTGCGTGACCGCGAGGTCGAAAGCCGCGTCGTGGTGACCGAGGGCGAGATCGACAACTATCTCGCCAACCCGGAACGCAAGGCCGACCAGCGCGAGGAATTCAATGTGTCGCACATCCTGCTGCGCGTACCCGAAGGGGCCAGCCCGGAGACGCTGATGCGGCTGAAGGCACGTGCCGACGCGGCGATGGAACAGCTGGCCAAGGGCGAGGATTTCGCGCGCGTCGCGGCTTCCTATTCGGATGCGCCGGACGCACTGTCGGGCGGCAGCCTGGGCTGGCGTCCGCTCGACCGTCTGCCGCAGCTGTTCGCCGACATGCTGCCCAATCTGAAGCCGGGGCAGGTGAGCGAGGTGATGCGCAGCCCGGCCGGCTTTCACATCATGAAGCTGGTGGACAAGCGCGGCGGTGCCGGCGCCAGCGATGCCCGCGTCAGTCAGACGCGCGCCCGTCACATCCTGATCAAAACCTCGGAAGTGGTGAATGACGCCGAGGCGCGCCGCCGCCTGACCGGCATCAAGGAACGCCTGGACAACGGCGGCGATTTCGAGGAACTGGCGCGCTCCAACTCGCAGGATCTGTCCGCCGCCAAGGGCGGCGACCTCGGCTGGCTCTACCCGGGCGACACGGTGCCGGAGTTCGAGAAGGTGATGAATGCGCTCGAACCGGGCAAGGTGAGCGAACCGGTGCAGTCGCCTTTCGGCTGGCATCTGATCCAGGTGGTCGAACGCCGGGTCGAGGACGTATCGACCGAACGTCAGCGTGCCGCCGCGCGCCTCGCGCTGCGCGAGCGCAAGGCGGAAGAGGTGTATCAGGACTGGGTGCGTCAGCTGCGCGACCGCGCTTACGTCGAAATCCGTCTGAACGACGAGCGATGAGACCGCGGTGAACCGTCCCCGCATCGCAGTCACCAGCGGCGAACCGGCAGGCGTCGGCCCCGAACTGTGCGCGGCCCTGAGCGGCCGACGCTTCGCCGCCCGGCTGGTGGTGCTCGGCGATGCAGGCCTGATTGCAGAACGCGCACAGGCGGCCGGTCTAGAGGTGCAACTGCGCGCGTATGACCCGGCAAGCGACGCCGACGACGGCGCGCTCGAAGTGCTGCACAGTCCGCTGGCCGTGCCCTCGGCGGCTGGACGGCTCGACGTCGCCAACGCCCGCTACGTGCTGTCCTTGCTCGACCGCGCCCGCGACGGCTGCGTCAGCGGCGAGTTCGCCGCCATGGTCACCGCGCCGCTGCACAAGGGCGTCATCAACGACGCCGGCGTGCCCTTCTCCGGTCACACCGAATACCTGGCCGACAGCACCGGCACGCCGCGCGTCGTCATGATGCTGGCCGGCCGCACCGGCGCGAACGCCGACGGCCCCTGGCTGCGCGTCGCGCTCGCCACCACGCACCTGCCGCTGTCCGCCGTGCCAGCCGCCATCACCCGCGAATCGCTGACGCAGACGCTGCGCATCCTCGACGCCGACCTGCGTACGCGCTTCGATATCGCCCGACCGCACATCGTTGTCGCCGGCCTGAATCCGCACGCCGGCGAGGGCGGTCACATGGGGCGCGAGGAGATCGACGTGATCGCGCCGGTGCTCGACACGCTGCGCGCCGAAGGCATGGACCTCGAAGGCCCGCTGCCGGCCGACACGCTGTTCGTGCCGCGCCACCTGGACGGCGCCGACGCCGTGCTTGCGATGTTCCACGACCAGGGCCTGCCGGTGCTGAAGTACGCGACCTTCGGCCACGGCATCAACATCACGCTCGGTCTGCCCATCATCCGCACCTCGGTCGATCACGGTACCGCGCTCGACCTGGCCGGCAGCGGCCGCGCCGATGCCGGCAGTCTGATCGAGGCGGTGGAGGCGGCCATTGCGATGAGCCGGCACTGATGGAACAGCACCGCGCCCGCAAACGCTTCGGCCAGAACTTCCTGGTCGACGGCAACATCATCCGCAAGATCGTCGCGGCCATCGATCCGAAACCCGGTCAGGTGATGGTAGAGATCGGCCCGGGGCTGGGCGCGATGACGCGGCCGGTGACTGAGCGGATCGATCGCCTGCACGTCGTCGAGATCGACCGCGATCTCGCGCAGCGTCTGCGCGAGGGCGATCTGGCGTCGAAGCTCGAAATACACGAAACCGACGCGCTGAAGTTCGACTTCGGCGCGCTTGGCGACGACGTGCGGGTGATCGGCAATCTGCCGTACAACATTTCCAGCCCGCTGCTGTTCCACCTCGCCGAGCACGCCGAACACGTGCGCGACATGACCTTCATGCTGCAGAAGGAAGTGGTCGATCGCATCGTTGCCGCGCCGGACTCCGACGAGTACGGCCGGCTGTCGGTCATGCTGCAGTACCGCTTCGAATGTGCCCACCTGTTCGACGTGCCGCCGGGCGCCTTCCGGCCGGCGCCCAAGGTGATGTCGGCCATCGTGCATCTGCGTCCGCGCCCGGTCGAAGAGCTGACCGCACGCGATCCGCTGCTGATGTCGGCCATCGTCAAGGCCGCCTTCGGACAGCGCCGCAAGACGCTGCGCAACACGCTGCGCGAGCACCTCGATACGGCGGACTGGGACGCGCTGGGCATCGACCCGTCACGCCGCGGCGAAACCCTCGAAGTCGCTGACTACGTGCGAATCGCCAACCACTGCGCCGAGCGCCGCTGAACTCCTCAGGCGTCCTTGCGGATGCCGCAGGTGCTGATGCCCAGCAGCGGATAGACCGGGCAGAAATTGAACAGCCCGGTCAGCAACGGCACCACGCCGATATAGCCCCACACGCCTATCTGGCCCATCGCCGCCAGCGCGATCAGCGCGGCGCCGACGACGATGCGCAGGATCTTGTCGATGCCGCCCACATTGCTTTTCATGATCGTTCTCCCGAGTAGGTAAGGTGTAACGCCATGCTCCGCGCGGAGCCATCCGCCTTCAGTGACCCAGGTTACACAGCGTGCGCAGGGTCGCTGCAGCTGTCCGGCCAGCGCTGTTGACATCTGAAAATGACATATGGATAGTGGCGCGATCGTCGTGAACGAGGTCGTCAGACATGTCGCTCGCCCGCTGCATCGTGTGCTGCATCCTTGCGCTGCTCGGCACGCTCCAGGTGCATGCGCGGGAGCCAGCCGAGCGCCTGCTCGACGAACAGCGTCAGGCCGCGGAGCGCTCGCGACTGGAACGCGACGCACTGCCACCTGCGGACGCACCCGCTCCGGCGCTGCACGTGCGGCCCGACTCGGTCGTCGAGGACGGCGTCGTGATCGAGCGGCCATCGATAGAGATCGACGCCGCAGGCCTGTTGCCGGCGCATGTGCTGGCCTCGCTGACCGACGAGTTCTCCGCTGTGCCGCTCGGCGTACGCCGCATCGCGCTGCTGCTTCGCCGCTTGGACGCCCGGCTGGTCGAAGCAGGCTGGATCACCAGCCGGTCGCGTCTGGCCACCCTCGACCCTGCGCGAAATCTGCTCCGTATCGAAGTCGTGCCCGGTCGTGTCGAGGTCATCCGCTCGACCGATGCGCCACCGTCGGCGGTCGCGCGGGCCTTTCCGCTGGCTCCCGGTGATGTACTGACGCAGGAGGCGCTCGAACAGGGCGTACAGCAGATCAACCGGCTGCGCATGGTGCAGGCTCAGGTGCGTGTGCTGCCCGGCGCACAGGACGGCCGCAGCGTGATCGATCTCGCGCTGCGGCCCGGGCAGAGCACCTCGGTCTCCATCGGCGCGGACAATCTGGGCACGCGGTCGACCGGAACCGGCCGCGCCCGCGTCGGCCTGCGCTTCGGCAATCGCCTCGGACTGTTCGAGGACATCCAGCTCATGCATCTGCGCAGCGCCCACAGTGAGGCCCTGCTGGCGTCGCTGTCGGTGCCCGATGGCTTCAATACCTGGTCGGCGACGCTGTCCGGCTCCAGTTCGGACAGCACGCTTGCCGGGCTGTCCTTCGACAGCTCAGCACGGACTGCCGTCATCGGCTGGAACCGCGTGCTCACCCTCGATGCAGAGCGACGCGACGCGCTCGATCTGAGCGTCCAGCGCACGCGCATCGCACGCACGCTCGGACCGGTCGAACTCGACACCCGCCGCAGCACCGTGGCGCGTCTTGCGTGGAGCCGGACCGGGCGCTTCGGCCACGTCCAGTACTTCGTCGAACCTTCGCTGTCGGTCGGGCTGCGGTCCTTCGGCGCCGAGGTCGATGCTGAGCGACTGCCAGCCAGTCACACCCACTACCAGTTCGCCAAGTGGTCGCTGGCCGCTGCGGCCGTGGCGAGGGACGACGGCGGGCGCATCGAATTCGCGTCGCAACTGACGCTACAGCGCACCGGCGTCAGCCTGCCCGGCGCAGAACAGCTGCTGCTCGGAGGGCTGAACACGGTGCGCGGCTTCGACGAGGCAGCGGTGGCCGGCGATACCGGCTACCTGCTGCGCTGCGAAGTGCGCTTCCCGGGTGTTTTCGGCCGCGACACTCGGGTGGCCACACCGTTCGTCCATTTCGATCAGGGCGCGACGCGGCTGATCGAAGGGGCGCGCATGACGCTGGCGGGCGCCGGAGCCGGTGTGCGCGGCAGCACCCCGGACTTCGTATGGGAAGCCGTCATCAGCACGCCGCTACGGCGCCCCGAGGCGCTTCCCGACAGTGGCTGGACCATTCGCTTTGCCCTCGGCTATGCCATCTGACGGACACGCACGGAGCACACGATGACCCCGTTTCGAGCCCTCGTCTGCGCCACGCTGCTGGCATTCGCGGTAGCTGTGTCCGCCGCCAGTCCGCCGGACCAACGCACGGCCGCGGCCGCCGCCACGCAGACCCTCGCGCTCGACCTGCTGTGGCGGCGCGCGCTGGCAGCCGGTTTCGACGATGGTACCGGCGCTTCCGACCCAGACCGTAGGCAGGCGGCGATCGACGCCTACGTCGGCAGCCGCATCCGGCCCGTCGAGCCGAGCGAACAGGCGCTGCAGGCGCGCTATCGCGATCTGATCGGGAGGACGGGGCCGCAGGAGTACCGCATCAGGCTGCTGCAGAGCGATGACGCCGCGGCGGTGAGGCGGGCGCACGAGCGTGCGAAGGCCGGCGTTCCGTTCGCGCAGCTTGCCGGCGAACTGTCGCGCGTGCCGTCGGCCGCGCGCGGCGGCGAACTGGGCTGGATCGGCTTCGCCTCGCCGCCGACCGTCGGGCATACGAACGGTCTGCCGCTGGAGATTGCCCGGGTGCTCCCGCATCTCGCGCCCGGAGAAGTGAGCGAGCCACTGGCGCTGGCCGACAGCTGGGCCCTCGTGCTGCTCGAAGCGGTGCGCGATACGCAGCGGCCGTCCTTCGAAAGCGCGCGCGAAACGCTGCGCGCGCTCTTCCTGCGCGAATCGGCGCTGGCGCAGGCGCGCGCACTGGGCGACGAGATCCTCCACGAAGCCATGGGCTCGCGACCGTGAGACAGGAGGCCTCCATGCGCTCGATCCGTCGCCACCTTGCGGCATCGATGTCCGTCGTCATGCTGATGGCTTCGCTGCCCGTGCGTGCCGACCTGACGCCGGACGCGACGGCCGCCGCGCATCAGCAGGCGCGCGTCGGAACGGTCGGGGGCGTGTCAGTCGTCGACATCGTGGCCGCCGATGCGCGCGGCACATCGCACAACCGCTGGTCGGCCTTCGATGTACCTGCACGTGGGCTGGTGCTGAACAATGCACCGACGGGAGCCAGTTCAGCATTGGTCGGATCGGTGCCGGCCAACACGAATCTTGGTGGTGCGGCAGCAAGCCTCATCGTCAACGAGGTGACTGGCAATCGACCAAGCGCGCTGCTGGGGCACATCGAAGTGGCCGGACAAGCGGCGCGTCTGGTCATCGCCAATCCGAACGGCATCAGCTGTGACGGCTGCGGCTTCGTCGGCACGCCGCACGTGCAGCTGACGACCGGTCGGCCGGTCTGGGCAGACGGCGCACTGCATTTCGACGTGACCGGTGGCCGCATCGACATCGGTGCCAGCGGGCTGGCCGCGCTGGCGGCGCGCATAGACCTGGTCGCGCAGACCGTGCGCACGCGTGGCGAGCTGCGCACGACCGGCGACGCACGGCTGTTTGCAGGCCGGGCCGTGGTCGATAGCACGTCGCTGGTCCCGGACGACCTCGCGGCGTATCCGCAGGGCAGCGATGATTTCATCGCCATCGACATCGGCCAGACCGTCAGCGCCGGCAGCATCCAGCTGATAGCGATGGGCGAGAACATCGGCGTGCGCACCTCTGCGCCGCTGCTCGCGGCCGCCGACATCCTGATCGCGTCGCGCCAGACCGTGCTGCTCGACGCCGCGGTAAGCGCGGGGAGAGACGTCGAGTTCTACAACATCGGCGCCATGGACTCCGCGCTGTCCGCGTCGGTCGAGGCTGGCCGCCATCTGCACTTCGTCGGCACCGGTCTCGATCTCGCGGCGGCCGCGAGCATGAGCGCGGGTGGCGACATCGGTCTGGGCTTCGTCGGCGACAACTCTGACGGCTGGACGGCGCTGCGCAACGCCGGGCGCATCGAGGCCGGCGGCGCGCTGTCGATGTCCGGTCTCGGCATGGGCCTGAACACGGGTGTCATCCGCTCGGGCGGCACGATGAACGCAGCCGCGGCGACAGTGCGCGTGCCCGATCATCAGCGCCATCTGACGGGCGCTCATTCCAGTCGCGCGATCGATGACGAGCGGGCGCCAGTGCGGATGCTCAACGCCGGCACGATGTCGGCCGGACTTGATCTGTTCGTGAACGCGGCCGACAACGAGGGCGGCTCGCTGGTCGCAGCGCGTGACCTGTTCCTGTGGCAGGAGCCGCAGCAGTCCGCTGCGTCCGGTAACGCATCGGCCGGGCGCGACCTCTTTCTGTTTGCGCCGGTTCCTGACGAACATGAGCCGCCGCAGGTGAGTGGCCGGCTGTTCCGCGCCGCCAGTGATCTTTACCTGCTCGACGCGCCGGACATCCTGAGCGGCCACGACACGCTGCGCACGCAACTGCTCGCAGGCACGGCAACCACGAACGGGTCGGGCACCGACGACTATGTCAATCGCGACACGCTGGCGGCCGGCCGGGATCTGCAGGTGCTGCTCGACGCGCGCTTCGCCAACGCGTCGGTGATCGAAGCGGGCCGCGATCTGACCATCGTAGCGAAAGAGGTCAGCAACGAAACACGGGTCGACAGCCGCCGTGTCGAGGTCGCTTACGAATACTTCGACGGCTGCCGAACCGAGTATGCCGGCGTCTGCAGCGCCGATATCGAACAGCCGGCGGCGCCAGCGACCATGGTGGCCGGACGCGACCTGACAGTCAGCGCGCAGCGTTTCGTCAATCGCGGTGCGCGCGTGCTCGCTGGCGGACGCATCGATATCACGGCGCCCGACTTCCTGAACGAAGACAGGCGCTACGGCGCGGCCTGGTCCTCGCGCTACTCGCTGATCGATCCGGACACCCAGTTCGGCGACGACGGCAGCTGCGGCGACGTCGCCACCGACGTCTGTCTCGACCCGATCGACTGGATGCGCAGCGCATCCGGCAGCGTCGAGCTGGGCGTGCTGCCGGGCATCATCCAGGCAGGGGCGGACTTTTCGGTCGGCCAGCCTCCGGATGGCGCCGCCGGCGGCACACCGGGTGGAGGCTCGCCTCCGCCGCCTGCCCCGGTCCCGTCGGCTGACCGTTCAGCTCTCTTGCTGGCTTCGCTCGCCCGGCTGATCGACCAGGGGCCGGGCAGCCTGGGCAACGTTCCGGCGGCGCTGTCCTCCTTCGTCAATACCGGCAGCATCCACGCCGGCAGCATGGCGGTACGCGCCGACCACATCCGCAATGGCTTCGACGTGGTCGCGGACTACTACCACCGCACCGCCGAACTGTCGCTGCCGCCGGCCGCCATCGACGTCGCCGCCTACGGTGCCCACGGCGGTCTTGCCGTGCCGCCGGGCGATTACAGCGGCGCCGCACTGATGCGTCTGCTGCCGGCGAACCTCGCCAGCAGCGCACCGTTCGCGCTGACCCCCGAAGAGGAGGCGGCGGCGCTGCGCAACGCGCTGCTCGCGACTACGCACCGTGGCTGGATATTGCCCGGGCTGAGCTGGGACCCGCTGACCGGGCAATCGCCCGAGGCCCAGCAGCGCACGCTGCTGGCGGCCAACGGCTATGCGTTCGCCGTCGAGCACGGCATTCCGATGGGGGCGGCGCTCGGCGAGGCGCAGCAGTCGCTGCTGAGATCGCCCATCCTCTGGTACGTCGAGCGCGATGGCGCACTGCGCCCGTGGATCTATCTGCCGGAGGACTGGCAATCTCAGCTTGCGGTGATTCCGGGCGGTCTGCTCGATGCTGACGTCGGCATCGTCATCGTCGGCAGCACGGTCGACAACACCGGCTTCGTGCTGTCGGACGGAACGCTGTCGGTGACCGCCGACGAACTGCTGAACCGCAAGCGCTCGGCCTATTACTACGAGGAATTCAAGGTCGACGGCGGCACGCTGATCGTCGAAGGCAGCCAGGTCCAGGCCGGCGGTTTCATGCAGGCCGCGCACTGGGCACTCGATGTCGATCGCATCCAGTCGCTGTCCGGCGAGTTCCGTCTGCTCGGCGACAGCGCCGAAGAGACCCAGCTGCGCAGCGCGGCGTTCGAGGCGCAACTGATCGATGAACTGGGCAGCCGTTTCGTGCGCGACGTGGCGCGCGACGACCTGCACTACCGCTTCGAGAAGGACTTCGGCTTCAGCGACGTGATGGGCCTGGCGACCAGCTTCCTGGTCGCCTCGATGATAGGCATGGACGTATCGACCTTCATCGGCAGCTTCGCGTCGCCCGGTTCGGCTTTCGCGGCGGCCTCGTCGGCGGGTGCGGCCGGTTTCGGCAACACCGTGGCCAGCGCCTTCGTGACGCAGACGATCTCGTCGTCGGTCGGCCAGATGGTGGCCAGCGGTCGTCTCGACATCGGCAACGCACTGAACAGCGGCCTCGCTGCCGGCCTCAGTGCCGGATCCGCACAGTGGACCGGCACGACCTTCAACGATCCCCTCGAGCGCTTCGCCGCCCGGGCGCTGACCTCCGGCCTGATCGGCGAGGTGACCGGCAGCAGCTTCGAAGCTGCGCTGCTCTACTCGGCCGTCAATCAGGCCTCCGCCCTGGGCGCAGGCCGGATCGGCGACGGCGTGTTCGGCGAGCACGGCAGCGTCGGCCACCTGCTCGCGCACGGCGCACTGGGCGCGATGGCCGAGGCAGCGCGTGGCGGTGACCCGATGGCAGGTGCCATCGGCGCGATGACCGCAGTACTGGTCGAACGGCCGATCGATGCCAGCCTGGGGCTGAGCGGCAGCCCCGGCGGCGACGCCCTGCTGACCGCTCTCAGCATGATGGCCGGCGGAGCCGCCGCTGAAGGTGTGGGCGGTAATGCGGTGTCGGGTGCGCTGGCGGCGCAGAACGTCACGCTGTTCAACTATCTGACCCACGCTGAATCACAGGCGCTGGAGCGCCTTAGGCAGAAGTGCTCGATCGCCAGCCGCTGCACGGACGCTGACCGCATGGAAATGCGGCGGCTGGGCACGCTCGACCGCAACCGCGACGAAGCCCTGTCGACGGCCTGCTCGGCTCCGTCGAGCACGGCGTGTCAGGCAGCCTATCTCGACCTGGCGCGCGCTGTCGCGAGCTACCAGGAGCGGCGTATCGAGCCCGGTTCCGTTACCGATCGGGAGCTTGCGAGCATCCAGGCGCTGGAGACGATGTACCGCATGCGCATGACCCATGCGATGGTCTACAACGTCGTCGATGGCGCTGCACAGTCCGTCGCCACGGGACTCGCCGGGACGATCGAGCTTGGCACCCTGCTGATACGCGCGCCCGTCGATCCCGCCGCCCGGGACGCGCTGGCGCAGCTGGCAGTTGCTACCGGACAGTTTCTTCAGTCGCCGATCGATACGATCGAACAAGGGATCAAGGCACAGCTTGACGAGGCAGCGCGACTGGAGGCAGCCGGGGAGATCGACGCAGCGCAGCGGATGCGTGCAGCTCTATTCACTGATGGAGCGCTCACCGTTGTCGGCGGTGGAACGCTTATAACGAGGGCATGGAAGCATGGCGTTAGATCTCCGCCAAGTGAGACTCCACGAGTGCCTTTGGATGCGGGCGCAGGACAACTACCAGATCGACAGGGCGCGTCGCAGTTGGATTCTCAGGTTCCCCCGACTAGTGAGGGGCGTGCGACAGATAATCCATCAAGCACTATTAGGCTCGAATTCGACCGTGTGTCCCGAACGTGGACGACACCAGCCGGCCTTGAATACGGGCAGGGGTCCGTACATGGCAATAGAATTAAGCATGTTCTCGATCACGCGGTGCCAAATCCCGGCAAGACTACGCATAGCGTATTCAATGTTCGGCGAGAGGAAGTATTGGGGCTGGTGGATGAAGCATGGGTTAATCGAAGCACGCCGCTTCCGAATGATCCGGGCGCATATGTCATCCCTATGGGACGCGTTGTGGGAACTGCAGGCGAGAAGAGCATCAAAATTATCGTTCGTCCGGGAACCAATAAAATCATCACCGCTTACCCGGTCCGGTGAATGAAACGGGGGTTGAACGATGTTGTGTCCTCGGTGTGGGCAAGGCAATGTAGTTGATGCACAGATACGAAGAACGGGTCTTCTCGTATATGTGTGTCAAGAGTGTGAGGCGACCTGGTTCTCCAGGAGAGACATTGGTAGGAAGCCTTTTGTGGATTTTGGAACCTATATGGAAAGTGTTGGGCTCCAACCTGTGTGGACTGAACTGACGGTGCTCGCCAGTTAGTCGGAGCTTGTCCGAAAGAACGTCATTGCATTGTCGCGAAGTGCCCTCCCTTCGTATCCGTCAATCCGAGCCACAAGCAGGTTGATGTCCTCGGCGCGAAACACCCTGGGCGCCCGCGTACACGGCAAATCCGTCCCGAACATCAGCGCTTCCGGATTCACCGCATCGATCCGGCGCAGTGCCTCTGCAACGTCGAAGTCACAGCGTCCGAATCCCGTCGCCTTCACCTTGATGCCGCGCTCGACCAGCCACAGCAGGTCGTCGAAACCTTCGGCGGTGAGGCCGAGGTGATCGATGGACACTTTCGGCAGGCGCGCGAGCAGGGCGCGCAGGCCGGCGAGGTGGCGGTTGGCGACGTAGAGTTCGACGTGCCAGCCGCACAGTTCATGCACGCGCAGCGCCATGTGTTCGAGCTGGGATACGTCTTCCGAGCCGCCGCGCTGCAGGTTGAAGCGAATGGCGCGCACGCCCTTTGAATCGAGATCGAGGATGACGTCGTCCGGCGTGTCGGCCGGCAGTTGTGTCACGCCGACGAAGCCGGGGCCGAGGCGGGCGAGGGCGTCGAGCAGGTAGGTCTGGTCGAAGCCCTGGAAGCTGCCGGACACGACGGCGCCGCCGGTGATGCCCAGCGGCCTGGCGCGGGCGAGGTAGTCATCTACGGTGAAGTAATCCGGCGTGTAGCCCTGGTTCGGGATCAGCGGGAAACCGGGTGCGATGATGTGCAGGTGGGCGTCGAACAGGCCGCCCTCCACGTCCGGCAGAGCGGTGCTGTTCATAGCGGTGCCGTCCTACTTGCGTTCGGCGGCCAGCGCGCGCAGGCCGGCCGGGTCGAGGATGTCGATCTGGTTGCGGCCGAGCGCGACCAGGCCCTGTTCGGCGAAGCTCTTCAGCAGTCGGCTGACGATTTCGCGCACGCTGCCCAGTTCGTCGGCGAGCTGCTGGTGCGTGGTGTGCAGGGTCTGACCGTGGCCGAGCAGCAGCGCGGCCAGGCGCTGGTCGAGACGCTGGAAGGCGATCGCTTCGACCAGCTGCATCAGCTCGGCGACGCGTTCGGCGAACAGGCCGAATACGAAGTGGCGGAAGGCGGGCTCCGACAGCAGACGGTCGAACAGCGAAGTCGGCAGCACCAGCAGCCGGGCCGGCGTTTCGGCGACCGCGTGGGCGTTGTAGTCGATGTGGCCGAGCAGGCAGGCGCTCGATATGACGCAGGTCTCTCCGGCATGCACGCGGTACAGCGGCAGCTCGCGGCCGTTGGCCGAGGATTTCGCCACCTTCACCTGGCCTTCGAGCACGAAGGGGAAACCGCCGCAGGGCTGGTGCTCGTCGAAGATGCGGGTGCCGGCCGGCACCTCCATCGCGCGGCCTTCCCTCTCGATCAACGCGCGTGCTTCCGGCGACAGGCCGGCGAGCAGCGGATAGATCGCGGTCAGTGCGTCGGTGTGTCCGTTCATGACAGCGTGGCGATGACCGGTGCGTGATCGGACGGCCGCTCCAGCTTGCGCGGCGCCTTGTCGACGACGCAGGCGGTGCAGCGTGCGGCCAGCGGCGCCGACAGCAGGATGTGGTCGATGCGCAGGCCGAAGTTGCGGCGGAAGGCGCCGGCGCGGTAGTCCCACCACGACCAGGTCTTCTCCGGCTGCTCGAACAAGCGGAAGGCGTCGGTCAGACCGAGTGCGACCAGGCCGGCGAAGGCGGCGCGTTCCGGCGGTGATACGTGGATTTCATCCTTCCAGTCCGGGTGGGCGTCGCGCGGCTCGGGCGCGATGTTGTAGTCGCCGAGCAGCGCCAGCTGCGGGTGGCGGGTGAGTTCGTCGCGCAGCCAGTCGGTCAGCGCGACCAGCCAGCGCATCTTGTACTCGAACTTTTCCGAGCCGACCGCCTGGCCGTTCGGGAAATAGGTGCACACGATGCGCACGCCATCGACCGTCGCGGCGATGACGCGCTTCTGTTCGTCGTCGAAGCCGGGGATGCCGATCTGCACGTCCTCGGCCGGCCGCTTCGACAGGATGGCCACGCCGTTATAGGTCTTCTGGCCGCTGATGGCGCTGTGATAGCCGGCCGCCTCGAGTTCGGCGCGCGGGTAGTTGGCGTCTTCGGTCTTGGTTTCCTGCAGGCACACCACGTCCGGCTGTTCGGCAGCGAGCCAGTCGGTCAGGTGGGGCAGGCGGACTTTCAGCGAATTGACGTTCCAGCAGGCAATCTTCATCGGTATCGGTGTCGCGGGCAGACGGTGAGCGGGCGGGGCCCGCGGGGCCGCCGCATTGTCCCATCTGCGCCGGAGACTGAACAGTTGCGCCCGGCGGGCCCTTCAACGCGGCACGGGCGGCTCCGGGATCTGGCTATCGTCATCCGCGGTGGCGCCTGCCGGAGCTTCCGGCGCGGCCGCGGCCGGTTTTGGCGGTCGCGGCTTTGCACTGCCCCTGGCCGGGTAGCCGGCGCGATCCAGCAAGCGGGTCCAGGCGTCGGCGCTGAAGCCCATCAGCTGGTCGGCGCCGGCGGCGATGGCCGGCACGCGGGCTTCCTTCACCTTGAAGCGTGTGGCGAAGGCCTGCTTCTGCTCTTCGGTGGTGATGCGCTGTTCGCTGTAGGCGATGCCGCGGCTCTTCAGCAGCGCCTGCGCAGACTCGCACAGCTTGTCGCACTCGTTGCCGAGCCAGACGGTGACCGGCGCGTTCTTCATCGCCTCGCGTTCGGCATAGCTCGGCCCCTGTTCGACCACGCTGGGCTGCAGCTTCTTCTCGGTCGCCGCGCGCGCGTC
Organism: Methyloversatilis discipulorum; assembly: GCF_000385375.1. Lineage (NCBI taxonomy): Bacteria > Pseudomonadati > Pseudomonadota > Betaproteobacteria > Nitrosomonadales > Sterolibacteriaceae > Methyloversatilis > Methyloversatilis discipulorum. The sequence continues at coordinate 3,522,932 of NZ_ARVV01000001.1, read as the reverse complement.
GGCCGGCGGCGGTGTGTCCGAGTAGTGGGTGCGGCCCTGGGCGTCCTTCCACTTGTAGGTCTGGGCCAGAACCGGCGCGGCGCACACGGCGCCGGCGAGGGTCACGCAGAGCAGTCTGCGCAGCGTCATCATCTTCTCCTCAGGCCGCGGCCACCATGCCGCTGTGACGCAGCAGCGCGTCGGGTTTGGGTTCGCGGCCGCGGAAGGCCTTGAACGATTCCAGTGCCGGGCGCGAACCGCCGACGGCGAGGATTTCGTCCCAGAAGCGGCGGCCGGTGGCGGTGTCGAGCACGGTGCCGGCGGCGCCGCGCGCCTCCTCGAACGCTTCGAAGGCGTCGGCCGACAGCACTTCCGCCCACTTGTAGCTGTAGTAACCGGCCGCATAGCCGCCGGCGAAGATGTGGCTGAAGCTGTTGGCGAAGCGGTTCCACTCGGGCGGGCGCACCACGGCCACTTCGTCGCGCACTTCGCCGAGCAGCTGCAGCAGGGTCTTGTCGCCGCCGGGTACGAAGTCGTGGTGCAGGCGCAGGTCGAACAGCGAGAACTCGATCTGGCGCAGCGTCTGCATGCCGCTCTGGAAGTTCTTGGCGGCGATCATCTTGTCGTAAAGCGCGCGCGGCAGCGGCTCGCCGCTATCGACGTGGGCGGTCATGCCGGACAGCACGTCCCACTCCCAGCAGAAGTTCTCCATGAACTGGCTGGGCAGTTCGACCGCGTCCCACTCGACGCCGTGGATGCCGGATACCGGCAGGTCGTCCACTCGCGTAAGCAGGTGGTGCAGGCCGTGGCCGCTTTCGTGGAACAGCGTGATCACGTCGTCATGGGTGAAGGTGGCCGGCTTGCCACCGACCGGCGACGGGAAGTTGCAGTTCAGGTAGGCGACCGGCGTCTGCACGCCGCCGCTGACCGCGCGACGGGTGATCGCCTCGTCCATCCAGGCGCCGCCGCGCTTGGTGTCGCGCGCGTACAGGTCGAGGTAGAACTGGCCGACCAGTTCGCCACCGGCGCGCTCGATGCGGAAGAAACGCACGTCCGGGTGCCACACCGGCGCAGTGTCCGGCTTGATGGTGACGCCATAGAGCCCTTCGACCACGCGGAACAGGCCTTCGAGCACCTTGTGCTCGGGGAAGTACTGCTTCACCTCCTGTTCGGAGAAGTCGTAGCGCTGTACGCGCAGCTTTTCCGACACCCAGGTCATGTCCCAGGGCTGCAGTTCGTCGAGACCGAATTCGTTGCGGGCGAAGGCGCGCAGTTCGTCGAGGTCGCGCTGCGCGTGCGGCCGGGCGCGGCCGGCGAGGTCGCGCAGGAAGTCCATCACCTGTTCCGGCGTGTCCGCCATCTTCGGCACCAGCGACAGTTCGGCGAAGCTGGCGAAGCCCAGCATCTTCGATTCCTCGGCACGCAGCGCCAGGATGCGGGCGATCAGCGGCGTGTTGTCGCGCTCGGCTTCGCCGAACTCGGAGGCACGGGTGGCGTAGGCGCGGTACATGCGGGCGCGCAGGTCGCGGTTGTCCGCGTACTGCATGACTGGCAGGTAGGACGGCATGTGCAGCGTGAACTTCCAGCCGTCGCGCTCGTCGCGCTGGGCGGCTTCGCGCGCCGCCTCGATGCTGTCTTCCGGCAGACCGGCCAGCAGCGCTTCGTCGGTGACGTACTCGGCGAAGGCATTGGTCGCGTCGAGCAGGTTCTCGCTGAACTTCGCCGACAGCGCGGCCAGTTCTTCCTGGATTTCCTTGAAGCGCGGCTTCTGGTCCTCGGCCAGTTCGGCGCCGGACAGCCGGAAATCGCGCACCTCGTTGTCGAGGATGCGCTGGCGCGCCGGCGACAGCGTCGCGTATTCGGCGGATTCGCGCAGCGCTTTGTACTTGGCGAACAGCGCGAGGTTCTGGCCGAGCGCGCTGTAGAAGCGGGTGATGTCGGGCAGTGTCGCGTTGTAGGCCTCGCGCCACGCCGGCACGTCATTGACGCCGTGCAGATGACCGACGATGCCCCAGGCGCGGTTCACCTGCTCGCCCATGTCGGTGATCGGCGCTGCAAAGCTGTCCCAGGTGGGGGGCTCGGCGCGCGCAGTCAGGTCGTCGATCAGCGCCTGATAGCGCTTGAGCAGTTCGCCGATGGCCGGTGCGACGTGTTCGGGCTGCACCGCATCGAAGCGGGGCAGGGCGGAAAAATCGAGCAATGGATTCGTGGTCATGGTGTGCGGACTGTTCGGTACGGGTTGACACGTGCGGCGGTCGCGCGCGGATTTCAATGGGGATTCTAGCCCGCTCTGCGCGCCGCTCACTCAAGTTGGGCATTTCCATGCCGAAAGCAGATGCAGAATAAAGCCGCGTCTGGAGACGGGGCCGCAAACATAAGCCCGAGCCATGAAAAGACATCGTCCGACGCGAGTTGATTCCCTGCGCGTGCGCGCCTGCGCGCTGGCACTCTGCTGCGCGTCGTCGGTGGCTGCCGCAGATGACGAGAGCGCCGACCTGGCCGGGCTCGCGCTGGAAGACCTGCTGCAGATCAAGGTCACCACCGCCGCCCGCAAGCCGCAGTCGCTGCGCAGCACGCCAGCGGCGGTGTTCGTCATTTCGCGCGAGGACATCGAGCGTTCCGGTGCGGCATCGGTGCCGGAGGCACTGCAGATGGCCCCGGGCGTGCAGGTCGGGCGCATTTCTTCCGGCAGCTGGGCGATTTCGCTGCGCGGGGCCAACAGCCGCTTCGCCGACAAGCTGCAGGTGCTGGTCGACGGCCGCAGTGTCTATACGCCGCTGTTCTCCGGCACCGTGTGGGAAGACCGCGAACTGATGCTGGAGGACGTCGAACGCATCGAAGTGGTGCGTGGGCCGGGCGGTGCGCTGTGGGGCAGCAACGCAATGAATGGCGTGATCAACATCATCACCCGCCGCGCGCAGGACACGCAGGGCACGCTGGTCAGCGCCGCAGCGGGGACGGAACAGCGTGGCTGGCTTGCCGTGCGTCACGGTTTCAGCGTTGGCGACAGTCACAGCGGACGCATCTGGGCCAAGCGCCGCGTGAGCGACGCCAGCGACCGGCCGGATGGTTCGGCCGGCTACGACGACGGACGCAACACCGCCGGCGGTGTGCTCTGGGAAAGCCGGCTCGGCGGCGGCCATACCTTCACGCTGCAGGCCGGGGCGAGCAGCACGCGGCATGGCGAGGAACTCGATCTGACGCGCTATACCTTCGGCGGTGCACCGATACCCGGCCGTTTCGATTCGCAGGAGAACCATCTGCTGATGCGTTATGCCGGCATCGCCGACAGCGGTGCCGACTACTCGCTGCAGGCGTCCTACGCGCATTCGAGCTTTGCCGTCGACAACGCGGTCGGCCCGATCGACGACGCGCGGAATACGCTGGACATCGACTTCCAGCGGCGCGAGCCGCGGGGCGGTCGTCATGACGTGATCTGGGGCGCCAGCTACCGCCATACCTCGGACCAGCTGAACGTGCAGCTGATCGGCGGCTTCATCCAGCCGCCGAGCCGCAGCACTACCTGGACCAGCGTATTCGTGCAGGACGACATCACGCTGCTGCCGGAGCGTCTGCACCTGGTGCTCGGCGCCCGTGTCGAGGAAAGCAATCTGGACAAGCCGGAAGTGCAACCGACCGCACGCCTGATGTTCACGCCGGACGGCCCGCACAGCTTCTGGGCGGCGGCGTCGCGTACCACGCGGCAGCCGTCGCGTGCGCTGCGCGACTTCAACGCCGAACTCGGCCCCTTCCCGCAGCCGCCGCTGGCCGGCGGCTTCCGCATACGCAGCGCCGGTGGGGGCCACGACATGCGCAGCGAAACCGCCACCTCGCTGGAGCTGGGTTACCGCTACCGCAGCGGCCCGCTGACCGTGGATGTCGCCGCGTTCGCGACGCGCTACCGTCATCAGGCCGAGTACGTCAATGTGTTCAATGGCGTGGTCGCGATGCCGGATCCCACCCTGCTGGCCGAGTTCGAAGTGCGCGCCAGCGACGACAGCCGCGCGCACGGTCTCGAACTGGCGGCGGACTATCGCCCGGTCACCGACTGGTCGCTGCACGGCGCCTACACCTACACCGACTCGACGGCGCTGGACCGCACCTTTCGCGCCGACATTCCGCTGACCAACTTCTTCATCTACTCGGCCGATGCGCGACACCGCCTGTCGCTGCGTTCGCTGTGGAACCTGACGCCGCGACTGAAGTTCGATGCCTGGCTGCGCCACAGCAGTCGGGTCGAACCGGCGGGCATTCCGTCGTTCTCCGATCTCGACCTGCGTCTGGCGTGGACGCCGCGCAGCGGGCTCGAACTGTCGCTGGTCGGACAGAACCTGCTGCACGCGCGTCGCGTGCACTACGCGGCGGACACGCTGCCGTCCTCTTCACTGGCGATTGAACGCGGCGCCTATGTGAAGGCGGTCTGGTCCTTCTGACATGGCGCTCCGCACGCGCACCCGGGCTCTGCGCTGCCTGCGTTGGGTCGGCACCGTCGGCGCACTGCTGTGTGCGCTGGCCGGTCAGGCGCAGCCGCACCTGCCGGAGGAGCAGCTGAAGGCGGCCTTCGTGTTCAACTTCGCCAAGTACATCGAATGGCCGGCCGAGGAAGGCACGCTGGCGCAGATCGTTGCCTGCGTGATCGGCGATGCCAGCGCGATCGGCGACGCGCTGGGCGCCTTCCACGGACGGGCCGTGGCCGGGCGCACCTTCCATGTGAGACGCCATGTGCAGCCCGAGGAGCTCGATCGTTGCCACATCGCGGTGCTGAGCGACAGCAGCGACCGAGGGGTGGTGGCCGCGCTGAAGCACGTGCCGGCGCAGGCGGTGCTGACGGTCAGCGACGCCGACGGCTTCGTCGATGGCGGCGGCATGATAGGCATCGTGCGCAATGGCGACCGGCTGCAGTTCGACATCAATCAGGCGGCGCTGCAGCGGGCCAACCTGAAAGCCAGTTCGCAGCTGCTGAAACTGGCACGCAACCTTGGAGCGCGGCCCCGATGAAGCTGCCACGCCTGTTCGCCGAGCCGCCCGATCTGCCGCTGCGCGCCCGGTTGCGCCGCGTGCTGCTGCTGTCGCTGGCGACCGGGCTGGTGATCAACTTCGTGCTCACCTCGCTCAATGGCCTGCTCGGCGAACGCGAGCGGCTGGTCGATCAGCTCGACGCGACTGCGCGCATCATCGGTGCCAACAGCGCGTCGGCACTCGCCTTCAGCGACCCCGATGCGGCGCGCGGCACACTGTCCGCGGTGTCCAGCGTGGCGGCGGTGACGCGTGCCTGGATACAGCTGAACGACGGCGTGCCCTTCGCCGCATTTCCGCCGTCCGCACCGCCGCCGCTGCCGGGGCAGCAGATCAACGAAATGACGGTGATCGGTGCGCTGTGGTCGCCGCGCCTGCTGTTCGCGCGGCCGCTGGTCGACGACGATCAGCGCCTCGGCGTCATCGTGCTGGAGGCCGATCTGCTGCCGTTGTGGAGCCGGGTTGCCACCACCATGCTGATCAATGGCATCGCCACCGCGCTGTCCTTCCTGCTCGCCTACCGGCTGTCGGCCGGCATGCAGCGGCGGGTGACCGATCCGGTACAGGCGTTGATCGCGTCGGCGCGCCGGGTGGTCGACGAACGTCGCTACGACGTGGCGGTGCCGCGCCTGGCCAATGACGAGATCGGCCAGCTCACCGATCGATTCAACGAAATGCTGCACGAGATCGCGCTGCGCGACGCCGAACTGCGCGGCCATCGCGATCGCCTGGAAAGCGAAGTCGAGGCGCGGACCAGCGAGCTGCGGGTGGCGAAGGAACAGGCCGAGGCGGCAAACGAGGCGAAGAGCCGCTTCCTCGCCAACATGAGCCACGAAATCCGCACGCCGATGAACGGTGTCATCGGCATGGCCGGTCTGCTCGAACGCACCCGCCTCGACGACCGTCAGCGGCGCTATGTCGAAGGCATCGCCGGCTCGGCCGAATCGCTGCTGCGCGTGATCAACGACGTGCTCGACTTCTCCAAGATCGAGGCGGGCAAGCTGACGCTGGAAAAGGTCGTGTTCTTTCCGCGCCAGGTGGTCGAGGATGTGGTCATGCTGTTCGCCGACAGCGCACGGGCACGTGGCATCGAGCTGTCGCTGCGCATCGATCCGGCGCTGCCGCGGGCGCTGATCGGAGATCCGCACCGGTTGCGCCAGGTGCTGGTGAACCTGGTGTCGAACGCGGTGAAGTTCACCGCCAGCGGCGAGGTGCTGGTCGATGTGTCGACCACCGGCGCCGACCAGCAGGCACGGCCCGGTCGCGCCGTGCTGCATGTCGATGTGATCGATACCGGCGCCGGCATTCCGGCGGTGGCCGAAGCGGACATCTTCGAGGCCTTCTCGCAGGGCGACAGTTCGACCACCCGCCAGTACGGGGGCACCGGCCTCGGGCTGGCGATCACGCGCGAACTGATCCTGCTGCAGAAGGGGGCCATCGGCTTCTGCAGCGTGCCACGCTACGGCACGCGATTCTGGTTCGTGCTGCCGTTCGACATCGCCAGCGTGCGTTCGTCGTCGCCGCTGCCGCCGAGCACGGTGCGCCGGGTACTCGTCGTCGATCCGGTGCCGCGCGCTGCGCGGACGCTGGCGGACATGCTTGACGAACTGAGCGTCGAGCATGCGCGCTGTGCTGACGCGCACGGTGCGATGGCGGCGCTGATGCATGCGTACTTCTGCGGCCTGCCGTTCGACGCGGTGCTGTGTGCGCAGAAGCTTCCGGACGGCGATGCGCCCACGCTGGCCGGTGTGCTCGCGCAGCGCCTGGCCGAGCCGCCGCTGTTCGTCTGCGTGCAGGGCTTCGCCGACCCCGAGGTCGTCGAACCGCCAATGGCCACGCTGCGCAAACCGGTGCTGCGTGGTGAGCTGCAGTCCGTCCTGGGCGGCGACACGCCGCCGCGCCGTGTTTCGGCCGATGTCGCCCCATCGGCCGCCGCACCGGATGCGCGGCCGATTTCCGTATTGCTGGTGGATGACCATCCGGTCAATCGCGAGATATCGGTCGAGATGCTGCGCGAACTTGGCTACCGCGTCAGCACCGCGGACAACGGCGTCGAAGCGTGCGAAGCGGTCGAACAGACCGTGTTCGACCTGGTGCTGATGGATTGCCAGATGCCGGTAATGGACGGTTTCCAGGCGACGCGGCGTATCCGCGAATTCGAGCAGGACGCCGGACGGACCCCGGTGCCCATCGTCGCGCTGACGGCCAACGCCTTGCGCGGCGACCGCGAGCGCTGCATCGAGGCCGGCATGAACGATTACCTGCCCAAGCCGCTGCCGCTGCGCGAACTGAACAGGATGGTGGAGCGCTACGTCCGCAAGGAGGGCGTGGCCGATGCGACGCCGGCGGCGGGCGCGATGGCGGCGACCCTGATCGACGAAGTACAGTTGTTCAGCGTGCCCGGCATGCGCAGCAATGGTTCAGGGTTGATGACACGCATGACTGCGTTGTTCCGTCGCGAGTCGTCGTCCAGCCTGGCGGCGATGCAGGCGGCTGCGGCGAAGGGCGATGCGCCGGCGCTGCGGGCGGCGGCGCATCGGCTCAAGAGCTCGAGCGGTGCGCTCGGGGCCCGCCTGGTCTATGAGAGGGCGCGCGAGATCGAGAACGCGGCGCGCACCGGCCGCGTCGACTTCGACGACGTGGCACAGCGCACATTCGAGCAGATTCTGCTGCAGACATGCAGCGCTCTGGAATATTTGATGACGACACAGGGCGCTGCATGCGCGCCGGATGCGACGGGAGCCGACGGTGATATTGCTGGTCGATGACGATGTGATGGTCCGCCTGATGGCGGCAGAGGCGCTGATCGCCTCGGGGTTCGAGGTGATGGAGGCCGCGGACGGCGAACAGGCGCTCGACCTGTTTGACCGCCACGAGTTCTCGCTGGTGCTGCTCGACGTGAGTCTGGGCGGCATCGACGGCTTCGAGGTGTGCCGACAGATGCGCGAGCGGCCGCACGGGCGTTCGCTGCCCATCATCATGCTCACCGGTATGGACGACACGCACTCGATCGACAGCGCCTACTCGCTGGGCGCCACCGATTTCGTCACCAAGCCGCTGAACTGGACCCTGCTCGTCTATCGTGTGCGCTACGCATTGCGTGCGGCTCACACCGTCGCCGACCTCGAAACGTCGGAGCGCCGGCTGGCGGTTGCCCAGCGCGTCGCCAGACTGGGCGGCTGGCTGTGGCATGTCGACGAGGATCGCTGCGAGCGCAGCAAGATCTGCCTCGACCTGTGGGGCGACACGCCCAGTTCGCTGCACGAGGAGCCCTTCGGTCTGCTGTCGCGCGTGCTCAGCCCGGACCGTCAGCATCTGCGCGAGGCGATGGAGCGCGCCCGCGAAGGCGAGGCCTACCAGATGAGTTTCCGCGTGCAGCGCGACGAGGGCACCGTGGTGACGCTGTACGAGCAGGCGCTGCCGGTGCGCGACGAATTCGGCCGCGTGGTGCGCATCGAGGGCGTCACGCAGGACGTGACCGAGCGCGAGCAGGCGCAGCGACGCATCCGCTTCCTCGCCTACCACGACAGCCTGACCGGTCTGGCCAATCGCCAGATGTTCCGTGAAATGCTGGACCACACACTGGCGCGCTCGCAGCGCACCGGCTCGCGCTGCGCGCTGCTCTATCTCGATCTGGATCGCCTGAAGCGCATCAACGACAGCTATGGTCACACGCTGGGCGACCAGATACTGCGCGAGGTGGCGAGCCGGCTGCTCGCGTCCATCCGCTCCGCCGATCTGGTGGCGCACGACGATTCGCTGCACGAGGAAGTGGTGGCGCGGCTGGGCGGCGACGAATTCACCGTGCTGCTGACCGACCTGTCGCGCGCCGAGGACGCCGCGCGCGTGGCGGCGCGCATCTGCGCCGAACTGGGCCGGCCGCTGCAGGTGACCCACGTCGAACTGGTGGTGACCGCGTCGATCGGCATCGCCATCTTCCCGGACAACGGCGCCGATCCGGAAACGCTGCTGCGTCACGCCGACATGGCGATGTACGCGGCCAAGCAGCGCGGGCGCAACACCTACGAGTTCTTCACCGAAGCGATGCAGCAGCAGGCGGTCGAACGGCTTTCGCTGGAGCAGGATCTGGCGCGGGCACTGGAGAGCGGCCAGTTTTCTCTGCATTATCAGCCGCAGGTCGACGCCAGCAGCGGCCGCATCGTGTCGGCGGAAGCGCTGCTGCGCTGGGAGCACCCGGAGCGCGGCATGGTGTCGCCGGTTCAGTTCATTCCGGTGGCCGAGGAAACCGGCCTCATTGTGCCGCTCGGCGAGTGGGTGGTACTGACCGCCTGCCGCCAGATGGCGGAATGGCGTCAGGCCGGCTTGCCGGTGGTGCCGGTCGCGGTGAATCTGTCGGCGCACAACTTCCGCTCGGATTCGCTGCTCACGTCGATCGCGCACGCGCTCGAATCGACCGGCCTGCCGTCGAGCTATCTGCACGTCGAGCTGACCGAGAGTGCCGTGATGCAGGAGCCCGCGGCGGCGATGAAGACGCTGGGCGCGCTGAAGGCGATCGGTCTGAAGCTGTCGATCGACGACTTCGGCACCGGTTACTCGTCGCTGTCTACGCTGAAGCAGTTCCCGATCGACCTGCTGAAGATCGACCGCAGCTTCGTCCGCGATCTGCCGGAAGACGGCAGCAGCGCGTCCATCGTCGAAGCCATACTGGCGCTGGCGAATGCGCTCGGTCTGGGCGTCGTGGCGGAAGGGGTCGAAACGACTGCACAGCGAGACTTCCTGTGCAGCCGTCGTTGCGGCCTGATGCAGGGCTACCTGTTCTCGAAGCCGCTGCCGGCCGACGGATTCGCCCGGCTGCTCGGAGCGGTGCCGCGTCAGGCCTGAGCGGCACCGTACAGGCTCAGCCCTTGCTGCCCGCCAGCACCATGTCTTCCTCGATCAGGACGTTGTTGCCATCCGGCACCACGGTGTCCACGCGGTAGATGCCGCCGGGCACGGCGTCGGACAGCACGAAGATATAGGTCTTGCCGAGGTACTTCGGAAACTTCTGCTTGTTCGGATCGTCGCGGTAAGGCGTGATGCGGTATTCCTTCGCATCCACCGTCTTGCCGCCGAAGCTCACCTTGACCGGCGTGGCCTTCGGTCCTTCGGCCAGTGCCAGGCGGATGCGCTTGCGGAAGTAGTTCGATTTGCCGCCGGTCAGCCGCTCCATTTCACGGATGTCGCGTTCGAGGAAGCACATCAGGGCGGGGTTGCTTTGCGCGGCGTCGATTTCCGGAATTTCGGTCTTGCGAACGCCGCTCAGACAGCTGGTGCTCACCTTGCGGGCGCCTTTTTCCTCGCTGACGCGCACTTCGACCGTGTCCTGGAACGCGGCCTCCTGGCTGCCGCTGCGCTTGAACGAATAGCTGAGCGTGGCCGGGGCCTTCACGGCCGACATCTGGTCGTTCATGAACAGCTGCTTCTCGGCTTCGGTGATTTCCTGGCTCGGCTCTGCGTGAGCGATGCCGATCGATGCGAACAGTCCGAAAAGCAGGGCGGGAAGGGTGGGGCGGAACTTCATGGTGACTCCTCGTGATTGCCGGGTCTATGCCCGTTCTGGGGGTGAATTCAGCATGTTGTTGACGCACCGCCGGCGCAGGCGTTGACGCGCGCGTCGAGGGCTTCGACGGCGGTCGGCGCGATGCGCTCGAGACGGGCGCGCGCACTGGCATAGGCGGCCTGATCATTCGTCCGGTACTGCGCCAGTGCGAGGTCGCTGATGAAAACGGGGTTGTTGCTTTCGAGTGCATCGGCGCGCACAAAGGCGGCTGTCGCGTCGATGCCGCGCCCGGCCTGTGCGCGGCCGAGCGCGTGCCAGGCGGAGGCATTTTGCTGATCGCCGGCGATCCAGTCGCGCGCGAGGCGTTCCAGGTCGGCCCAACGACCTTCCGCTTCGAGACGCAGCGTCTGCAGGAAGGGCGGCAGAGCCGGCTCCGGGGCGTCCCAGAACGGACGGCCGTCGAGCGGTGCGACCTCGGGGCCGGGCGGCAGCTTCAGCGCCTCGGTGATCCAGGCGACCGGTACGGAAAACTGATTGTCGGTGCCGGCGCGGAACTTGAACGTCATCAGACCCACGAGGCGGCCGTCGCGGTCAAACATGCCGCCGCCACTGGCGCCCGACGTGAACGGCGTGGTGCTCTGGATGACCTGCGCACCGTCGTGTGCATGCAGACGCAATACCGTTCCGTTGCTGACGCGCGGTGCAGCGCCGAGGATGTAACCCAGCGCCACCAGTTCCTCGCCCGGCTTGAGCGGCGTTTCGCGCAGCGGTACCGGCGGCACCTGCGCAGCACCCGGCACATCGAGCAGGCACAGGTCGCGCGCGACCATCGCCCGCTGGCTGCTCACCTGCATCCGTTCACCGTTGGACACCACGCGCAGCGTGCTTGCCCGCGCGGTGACGTGGCAGGCGGTGGCGATGACGCCCGGCGCCACCGCCACGCCGGTGCCGACACCCACGTTGCCGCGGGCATCGGACGCTTCCACCTTCAGCACGCTGGGACGCAGGCTGATCAGCGCCGCGATGTCCCGCTCGCCCAGCGCGCTGGCCAGCGACGGCAAGGCGGCGAGCAGCAGGGTCGCGGTCAGGCGGAAGTACGTCGACACGACCCGAGTCTCAGCGATCCGCCGCGGTGTGGCTGGCCTGCGATTCGTCGATCAGCGGCACACCGTAGGAGGTCAGGATGGCCTGGATGCCCGGCAGGTTGCGCTGGACGGATTCCTCGATCTTGTTCTTCCAGTCCTTCTCGCCGTAACGCACTGCCATCGTGATCGCGTAGTCGAACTTGACGTTGTTTTCCGGCGGAAAGCCGACGGTGACCAGGTCGGTAGCGCCGGAATTTTTCGCGAAGTAGCCGGCGATCGGACCCCAGGCCATCGCGACGTCAAGCTTGTCGGCGACCAGATCCTTCTCGACGATTTCGCCCGGGTAGGCGCCCGGATCGCCGGACTGGCGCTGGTACGAGATGGCCTGATCGAACAGCTTGTTGCGCAGCAGCCAGTCCACCGGCGGCGTCTGCGAGAAAACGCCGAACTTCAGTTTGGACAGCTTTTCCGGCGGCAGCTTAAGCAGGTCGTCCGGCACCTTCACGTCGTCCAGACCGCGCCCCTTCTTGAACACCATCGCGTAGGTCGAGCGGTAGTAGGGCTTGATCGTGGCGCCCATGTCGAAACCGACCGGGACACCGACGATGAGGTCGCACTTGTACTTGCCTGGAATCTTCTCGTGCTTGGCGCGCAGCGTCATGCGCACGAAGCCCATGCGGTGCGGGAAGAAGGCGTATTCGAGGGTGTAGCCGAGATCCTTGGCCAGAAGCTCGGCAATCTTGTTTTCGTAACCTTCGCCCTTGTCGTTCGACAGGGGCAGGTTGTTCGGATCGGCGCAGACGCGCAGCACCTTGTCGTCGCCGGTTTCGGCAGAAGCGAGCGGCGCGGCGAGTGCGGTGGCGGCAGCCAGGGCGAGGGCAGCGGACAGTCGATACTTCATCTTGGGGTCTCTCCTCCGTGTCTATATGGCGTGATGTCTTTTTTATCGAAGGGGTGGCAGGCGCCAAACCTTCAAGGTGACAGTCTGACATCGACCGAGGGGATTTTGTTTTGTGAATTCCGGTGATTTGTTCCACGCGCGCGATGCGCGGGGCGCACTCGCGATCGATGACGGCAGGCAGGTGCGCCGGGTCCCTGTGCCATCCGGGCAAAAAAACTGGCACCTGCGTTGCCGCGAGGTGCCAGTTCAGGGTCAGACGGGAGAGCGCCTCAGACGCCCTCCTTGTGCTGTGCCAGATTACGGCAGTGCGAACACCGTCATCACGCCACCCAGTTCGGTGTAGCTCGCCAGTTCGGCGTAGCCACCCACGGCGCCCAGACCATCGGTCGGCTTCTCGAGACCGGCTGCCAGACCGATACCGGCCCAGCCACCAATACCCGACAGGATGCCGATGTACTGCTTGCCCTTGTATTCCCAGGTGTTGACGTTGCCGATGATGCCGGACGGGGTCTTGAACTTGAACAGTTCCTTGTTGATGTCGTCAGCATCGACGCACTTGAGGTAACCCTCGAGCGTGCCGTAGCAGGCGATGCCACCGGCCGTGACCAGGGCGCCCGACCACACCGAGAACTTCTCCGGCTTGGACTGGACGATCTTGCCCTTGCCAGCGTCCCAGGTGATGAAGTTGCCCATGCCGCCGTGGCTGCCCGGGGCCGGGAACATCGACAGGGTGGCGCCGACGTACGGCTGGCCAGCGGTGTACTCAACGCGGAACGGCTCGTAGTCCATGCAGACGTGGTTGGTCGGCACGTAGAACAGGCCATTCTTCGGGCTGAACGCAGCGGGTTGCTGGTCCTTGGTACCCAGAGCTGCCGGGCAGACGCCCTTCGTGTTCACGTCTTCACCGTTCTGACGGGTGGAGTACTTGGCCACGACTTGCGGACGGCCGGTGTTCATGTCGACGTGGGTCGCCCAGTTCACCTTCGGATCGTACTTCTCGGCCACCAGCAGTTCGCCGGACACGCGGTCCATCGTGTAGGCAAAGCCGTTACGGTCGAAGTGCACCGCAACCTTGCGCTTCTTGCCCTTCACATCCACGTCAGCCAGGATGACTTCGTTGATGCCGTCGAAGTCCCACTCGTCGTGCGGGGTCATCTGGTAAACCCAGCGAGCCTTGCCGGTATCGACATCACGCGCCCACAGGGTCATCGACCACTTGTTGTCGCCCGGACGCTGCGACGGGTTCCAGGTCGAGGGGTTGCCCGAACCGTAGTACATCAGGTTCTCTTGCGGGTCGTACGAGTACCAGCCCCAGGTCGTGCCGCCACCGATCTTCCACTGGTCGCCCTGCCAGGTCTTCAGCGACGAATCCTTGCCCACCGGCGCCATCTTGCCGTTGGTCCAGGTCATGGTCTTTTCCGGGTCCATCAGCATTTCTGCGTCGGGGCCGGTCGAGTAGCCCTTCCACACCTGCTTGCCGGTGTTGATGTCGTAGGCAGCGACGTAGCCGCGGATACCGAATTCACCGCCGGAGATACCGGTGATGACCTTATCCTTGAACACGTGCGGGGCGTTGGTGTTGGTACCGCCGACCTTCGGGTCGCCGTTCTTGACTTCCCACAGCTTCTTGCCGGACTTGGCATCCAGCGCGACCAGCATGGTGTCTGCCTGCTGCAGGAACACCTTGCCTTCCGCGTAGGCGAGACCACGGTTCACCGTGTCGCAGCACATCACCGGGATCACGGACGGATCCTGCTTCGGCTCATACTTCCACTTGATCTTCTGGGTTTCCAGATCGATTGCGAAAACCTTGTTGGGGAAGGGGGAGTGCACGAACAGGGTGTCGCCGATCACCAGCGGACCGCCTTCGTGACCGCGCAGAACGCCGGTCGAGAAGGTCCAGGCCACCTTCATGTTCTTTACGTTGCTCTTATTGATCTGGTTCAGCGTGCTGTAGCGCTGGTTCTCGAAGTTGCCGGCTTGCATTGCCCAGTTTTTCGGGTCTTTGATCAGCTTGGCGACGTCGGCGTTAGCGAGCGCAGTGCCCGGGATGGCCAGAGCGGCGACCCACAGGGGCAGTTGTTTCATCTTGCTAGACATAGGCTCCTCCTCATTGCTACCAAAATGTGACCGGACACCCCATGTCGTAGGCTCCGGCCGCTGTTGCCCTGCGACGCCCATAAGTGCCCCCGGGCGTCGAGGTAATGAAGATATAGCACACGATTTTTGAACAGCGGGAAGTTTTCCCCGCAAGATCTTAAAATTTTAAACTTGACGAGTTGTTGTAAACGTGCTCTTCCGCGTCCAAATGTCGTTTGGTCGGGATGATTGCCCTCGCTTGTGGCGCGCTGCAACATGGAAAAAATCGCTGGATGTTGCAGCGCGCAACAGCGTCGCCGACACTGTGTGACGCTGGAACGTTCCGGAATGGAACACTTGGTATTGCTTAATAATTAGGCAGTCCGGGCGAAAAAAAACGGCACTTCGCGGTAAAGCGAAGTGCCGCTCGATCACCGGCCGCTCGGGCCGGTTGTCCAGGACAGACAGCGGATCAGGGCAGTGCGAACACCGTCATGACGCCACCCAGCTCGGTGTAGTTGGCCAGTTCGGCGTAGCCGCCGACGGCGCCCAGACCGTCGGTGGATTTCTCCAGGCCGGCTGCCAGACCGATACCGGCCCAGCCACCGATACCCGACAGGATGCCGATGAACTGCTTGCCCTTGAATTCCCAGGTCGTCACGTTGCCGATGATGCCGGACGGGGTCTTGAACTTGTACAGTTCCTTAGTAATGTCGTCGGCGTCGACGCACTTGAGGTAGCCCTCGAGCGTGCCGTAGCAGGCGATGCCGCCGGCCGTGACCAGGGTGCCCGACCACACCGAGAACTTCTCCGGCTTGGACTGGACGATCTTGCCCTTGCCGGCGTCCCAGGTGATGAAGTTGCCCATGCCGCCGTGGCTGCCCGGGGCCGGATACATCGACAGCGTCGCGCCGACATAGGGCTGACCCGCGGTGTATTCGACGCGGAACGGCTCGTAGTCCATGCAGACGTGGTTGGTCGGCACGTAGAAGAGGCCGTTCTTCGGGTTGAACGACGCCGGCTGCTGGTCCTTCGTGCCGAGCGCGGCCGGGCAGATGCCCTTGCTGTTCACGTCCTCACCGTTCAGGCGGGTCGAGTACTTGGCCACCACCTGCGGGCGGCCGGTCACCATGTCTACATGGGTGGCCCAGTTAACCTTGGGGTCGAACTTCTCGGCCACCAGCAGTTCGCCGGTCACGCGATCCAGCGTGTAGGCGAAGCCGTTACGGTCGAAGTGAACGGCGACCTTGCGCTTCTTGCCCTTGACGTCGATGTCGGCAAGGATGACCTCGTTCACACCGTCGAAGTCCCACTCGTCGTGCGGCGTCATCTGGTAGACCCAGCGCACCTTGCCGGTATCGACGTCACGCGCCCACAGGGTCATCGACCACTTGTTGTCGCCCGGACGCTGCGACGGGTTCCAGGTCGACGGGTTGCCGGTGCCGTAATACATCAGGTTTTCCTGCGGGTCGTACGAGTACCAGCCCCAGGTCGAACCGCCGCCGATCTTCCACTGGTCGCCCTGCCAGGTCTTCAGCGACGAATCCTTGCCCACCGGCGCCATCTTGCCGTTGGTCCAGGTCATCGACTTTTCCGGGTCCATCAGCATTTCGGCGTCGGGGCCGGTCGAGTAGCCCTTCCACACCATCTTGCCGGTGTTCAGGTCGTAGGCGGTCACACGACCGCGCACGCCGAACTCGCCGCCGGAAATGCCGGTGATCACCTTGTCCTTGAACACGTGCGGAGCCTGGGTGTTCGTCTCGCCGATCTTCGGATCGCCGTTCTTCACGTCCCACAGCTTCTTGCCGGTCTTGGCGTCGAGCGCGACCAGCACGGTGTCGGCCTGTTGCAGCAGAATCTTGCCTTCGGCGTAGGCGAGGCCACGGTTAACCGTGTCGCAGCACATGACCGGAATCACCGACGGGTCCTGCTTGGGCTCGTACTTCCAGACGATCTTCTGGGTTTCCAGATCGATCGCGAACACCTTGTTGGGGAAAGGCGAATGCACGAACAGCATGCCGCCGATCACCAGCGGGCCGCCCTCGTGGCCGCGCAGCACGCCGGTCGAGAAGGTCCACGCCACCTTCAGATCCTTGACGTTCTTCTTGTTGATCTGGTTCAGCGTGCTGTAGCGCTGGTTCTCGAAGTTGCCGGCCTGCATGGCCCAGTTCTTCGGATCCTTGATCAGTTTCGCCAGATCGGCGTTGGCCATCGCTGCGCCCGGAACGGCGAGCGCGGCGAGCCACAGGGGCAGTTGTTTCATCTTCACGGACATGGGGTGTTTCTCCTCGTTGCTTTCCCAATGGCCCACGCCTGAACGGCCCGGACCGGCGGCCCCCGCCGGAGCCCATAAGTGACTCTCTGTTGACGGGTTATGGACTTATACATCGCAGAATGCAACGACGGGATGGAATCCCCCGACCAAGAGCCTGGATGCCCCGATGTCGGGACGGATTCACGGTCAAAACGGGGATATATCCCGGATTCAAGGATTTGGCGGGGGCGTGTGTGCCGCTGTCATTCGAGCGGGACGCAGGCTGGAATCCGGGGTGTGGCGATATGCAACGTCTGCCGGCAGACGCAGGCCGGAGCGCGGGCTCAGCGCCGAAAACGGTCCGGGCGGAAACCCCAGGCGAGGCTGAGCACGCCGAGCAGGGCCGGCAGCCAGCCCAAGCGGGTCGGCACCGATTGCGTGCGACCGAGTTCGGGGTCGGTCAGCGCGGCCGCCAGCCCGTCGGCGTCGGCCAGCGTGTGGTAGGCCATGCCGGTCTGCGACGCCAGTTCGCGCAGGTGCGGCGACTTCAGGCTGGACAGATGTTCGGTGCCGGCGACCACCGCCTGCTGTGCCACGGCCTGACCGGACTCATCCACCATCGCTTCGCCATTTGCGCTCGATCCGGTACGTCCGCGCGTCGCCGTGTCGGTCTGCGATACCTCGTCGGCACGCCAGTAACCGAGCGGCCGACCATCCGGATCGAACTTCGGGATCGGGCTCAGCGCACTGCCGCCGGTGCCGACGATGAGCCCCTTCACCGCGCCCGGTTCGCCATCGAAGGAGGGGCGAATCTTCGGGTGCAGCGGCGGCGCCTCGTGACCGTCGGTGACGAACACCAGCGACGGCTTCTGTTCCAGATCCTTCAATGCGCGGATCGACGAGAACAGGCCTTTCGACACCTCGCTGGCGCCGGCCCAGGACATCTGGCCGTCGATGCTGGACAGCGTTGCCAGCAGTTCGTGATAGTTGCTGCACACCTCGACCGGCGTCATCAGCGCCAGCAGCCGGTACTCCGAGAACACGCCCCAGCCGATGCGCGAACCGCAGGGCAGGGCGCGCAGCGACTCGGCCAGGCTGTGCTTGGCATAGGTCAGGCGGTCGACCGGTTTGCCGTCGAGCTCGTAGTCGCGCGTGTTCATGCTCTGCGTGATGTCCAGCACCACCATGTGCGTGTAGCTGCGACCCGGCAGCGACACCGGCGGCAGCACGGCGGCAAGCCCGAACAACAGCACCGCCACCGTCAGCGGCCGCGCCTGCGGGCTGCGCGCACGCGCCAGCAGTTGTCGCGTCGTCGCGATCATGGCAGACCCAGCGTGAAGGCCTTCATCGTCGTCACGGCCCGCTCGCTGTTCTGCGGCAGCGGCGGTCCTTCCTCGATCGCGCTTTCACGCTCGGGTGCCAGGCGCAGCGCCCGCTCGAGGTTGTACTTGGCGTCCCAGTGCTGCGGGTTCAGACGCAGCAGCTCGCGGTAGCTCGACTTCGCCAGCTCGGCCAACGGCAGCGACTTGCCTATGCTCTCCGGTCCGAACTGCAGCGCCTCGCGCAGGTGCAGGTTGCCGAGGTTGTACAGCACCGACTGCAGCAGATCGCCGTCGGTACTGCGCGACAGGTCCTTGTAGGCACGCACTGCGCCTTCGTAGTCGTTGCGCGCCGCCAGCGACAGCGCGCGCGCGAACTCGGCCTGCGGGGTGTCCTGGGTCGCCGCCGCGTCGATGCCGCTGTCGACCAGACGATTGAAATCGCGGGCCTTGGACAGGCGGTAGCCCTCCCAGGCCGCCACCGCGACGCTGACCGCGATGCCCGCGGCGAGCAGGGACGCGACACTGCGCAACTTCATGACTGCAACTCCTCTTTCCATGCCGGCCGCGTGATCAGACGGCAGGCCAGTGCGATCGCGCCGGCGAGCAGGGCCAGCGCGAAGCACCAGCCCGAAAAATCGCGCCGCGGAATGCGTTCGACGTAGTCGAGCGGCAGGTTCTGCTGGCGATCGACCTCGGCCACCGCCTGCTTCACCGCCTCCGGGTCTTCCGCCTCGAAAGCTTCGTACGGCACACCGGTCGATTTCAGGAATTTGTGCAACGCCGCCTCCGGCACGTTGCCGTCGTTCTCGTCCGCGTTCAGGCCCAGGCTCAGCGCCGAGCGGATGAACACCCAGTAGACGGCGACGCGGTTGCGTTCGAAGGCGCGGCGGATCTTGCCGCGCATTTCGTCGTCGATCTGCGCTGCGCCGTCCGACACCAGCAGCAGGATGCGGCTGCCGGAATAGGCGCGGCGGTCGAACTGTTCGGCGCCGGCCAGCAAGGCGCGGCCGATGTCGGTCTCCGACAGGCCGCGGCCGATGCCGCCGGCCTCGATGCCGGCCTGCACCACGTCGCCGTGCTGGGTGAAGGGCACGACCAGCATCGGCGACGAGCTGAACAGCAGCAGCGAGTAGCGATCCTCGGGGCGTCGTGCCGCGAACTCCGCGAGCAGGCGGCGCGCCACCTTGCCCTTGGCCTCCGCCGTGGTGTCGATCGACGGTTGCCGGCCCTTGGGCAGCAGCGGTTCGTCCATGCTGCGGCTGCGGTCGAGCACGATGACGATTTCGGCGCCGCGGCCGGTGCGCTGCTGTTCGGTTGCCGGCTGCGCCAGCCCGGCCAGGCCGAGCACCGCCGCCACGATGGCGAGCGCAGCGGCGATGCGACCGCCGCGCAGTACGGCATTACCCAGCGCATCGCGCGGCAGCCAGTCTATGCAGCCGTAATCGAGCGAATGGCGCCGCCGCGGCCACAGCGGCAGCAGCGCCAGCGGCAGCGCGAGCAGCCACAGCGGCGCGGTCAGTTCGAGCGCACCGGGCCACAGGTTCAGGACCAGATCGTTCATGCCAGCGCGCTGCGTTCCAGTTTCGCCGCCTGCGCACACAGCGTGCGCGGCTCCACGCCGTCGACCGCACGGTCGGCGAAGAAGCGCGTCTGCGAGGCCTCGAAGAAGCGGCGCAGGTCGGCTTCCAGCGGGGCCAGCCACGGCGCGCGGGCGAGCAGCAGCGGCAGGTTGTGATCGCGCACCACCTGGCCGGCGGTGTCGTCGAGCGCGCGGTGCAGCCGGCGCCAGACCTCGATCGAACCGGCATCCAGCCGCGCGATGTCGCGCTGGGCACGCGAGAACGGCAGGCGTCGCCGCGCGTTGAACTGGCGCAGCAGGGCCAGCGCCGCCCACAGCGCCACCAGCAGCGCGCCCGCATACAGCGCGGCGTGCAGCCCGCGTTCGTAGGGCGCGGTGTCGATGTGCGGCGCCGGGTCGTCCGGTCGCATCTCTTCCAGTCCGGCGCGCGCCAGCACCACATTGGGCGTGAGCGGCGCCACCGTCAGCGGCATCGGCGTGGTCTGCAGGCGGCGACCCGATACCGCGGTTTCGATGTCGAGCGCGGGCAGTTCGATCGCGCGCAGCTCTTCCGGCACGTTGATGATCTGGTAGTCCAGCACCAGCCAGCGGCGGCCGGCCGCGTCGCGCTCGATACGTGCGTCGCGGCGCTCGAACCAGTTGCCGGTGCGCTCCAGCGGCGGCAGCGCGCCCAGTTCGAGCGGTTTGCCGTCGTATTCCAGCACCACCCGCTGCGTCACGATGTCACCGATGACGTAACCGAAGGGGCGCAGCGGATCGACCTCAGGATTGACGGCCGAGATCGCGGGCGCAGCCGGTGCGGCCACGTCGGCCGCCGGTTCGGCCGGCGCTGCAGCGGGCTCGGCGGGGGCCGCAGCCGGGTCCGGCGGCGGCGGAATGACGTAGCCGGTGGGCTGCGGCGGCGTGTCCGGAGCAGCCGCTGCATCGGTACCGGCGGCAGGTGCCGGCGGTGTTGTGTCCTGCGCCTGGGTGGCGCCACAGCAGATCAGGGCCAGCGCCGCACAGGCGCTCAGCAGGCGCAGTCTCCAGAAGGAAGGCATGTCAGACGGCCTCGAAGAAATAGCGTGACAGCGCGTCCGCGTCGAAGCGGCCGGTCATGTAGAAGGGGCGGACACCGCGCGACGAGAACAGTTTTTCGAGCGCCTCGCGCCGCTCGGCGAAAGCGTCCTCCCAGCGGCGGCGTATCTGCGGCCGCAGCCACAGGCCGCGGCGGCGTCCGCTCTCGATGTCGCGCAGCGCGAGCAGACCTTCGCCCTCCGGCGCCTTCGGCTCGACCTCGTCCCAGATCACCATCGGCACGACGTAGGCGTGCGACAGCAGGTCGAGTGCGGCTGAAGTCTGTTCCAGTGGCGCGTGGAAATCGGAAGCGAGGAAGACCAGCGCCTGCTTGCCGGCGATGCGCGAACAGGCCTGGAAGATGCCGGCGGTCGAGGGCTGGTCGGCGCGGGCGCGGGCCAGCGATTCGGCCATCATGACGCCGGCGCCGCGCGAATGCATCGGCGCCAGCATCAGGTCGGTACGCTCGCTGGCGTCGTAGGCCAGCATGCCCAGCGCGTCGCCGGTGCGGAACACCGAGTCGCCGAGCGACAGCGCGAATTCCGACATCCGCTGGATCTTGCTCGCCGCCGAGCCGAAAGCCATCGATGCCGACACGTCGGCCAGCAGATAGACCGGAATGCCAGCGCGCTGCCGGTTCACCCGCACCAGCCAGCGCCCTTCCGGGTCGCGGATGCTGGCGCGCAGGTCGAGCCGGCGCGGGTCCGGCCGGTCGAACAGCGTCTGGTGGGCGATGAATTCCTGGCCGCTGCCGGTGGTCGAGCTGCGGTGCGCGCCGGGGCGCTGGCCGCCGACCCGCATCGGCATGCGGTAGTGAAAGTCGAGCTGGAAACTCATGGCGGCGGCGTGACTCAGGGCGTGGCGACCCGCTCCAGCATCTGCGCGATCAGCGCATCGGCCAGTTCGGCGCGGCGCAGTTCGTACACCGGGGTGAAGAAGACGCGATGCACCAGCGTCGACGGCAGCACGGCGCGGATGTCTTCCGGCGTCAGGTAGTCGCGTCCACTGAACCAGGCGACCACGCGCGCGGCGCGCATCAGCATGCCCATGCCGCGCGGGCTGGCACCGGCCAGGATCAGCCGCGACATATCCACGCCTTCGATCTGCAGGCCGTACTTCACCGGGTCGCTGGTGGCCGCCCAGATGTCCATCGCGTAGCGCTGCAGCGCATCGGAGGCGGTCACCGCCCGCTGGATGGCGGCGCCTATCGTGTTCATCTGCATCCAGTCGACCACGCCCGGCGTCACCGTGTCGATCAGCGCGTCGGTGTCGTGGAAGCGCGGATCGAACACCAGTGCGCGCCGGGTGTCGTCGTCCGACGGCGTCAGCATGCGCAGTTCGAACATGAAGCGGTCGCGTGCGGCGGAGGCCAGCTCGAAGGTTTCTTCCTTCTCGACGCGGTTGCGGTCGGCGAACACCGTCATGTGCGGAAAGCTGTACTCGCGGTTGAATGCGGACAGCGTGCGCTCGGCCATCGCGCGCAGCAGCAGCGACTGCACCTGCGGGCGGGCGCGGTTGATCTCGTTGAAGAAGAAGGTGGTCAGGCGTTCGCCGTGACGCAGCAGCGGACCGGGCTCGATGCGCGGCTTGCCCTCGCTGTCTACATAGGTGTGATAGACGAGGTCGTTCGGCATCAGGTCGACGGTGCCTTCGACGCGCTCGAAGTCGCCGCCGATGGCGCGGGCGAAGGCGCGCAGCACGGTGGTCTTGCCGACGCCGACGTCACCTTCCAGCAGCACGTGGCCGCGGGCGAACAGCGCAACGTTGATCAACCGGAGCGTGTCGTCCTGCCCGACCACTGCGCGACGCACTTCCTCTTCCACGCGCAGCGCGAGGCCACGCCAGTCCTGCAAGGCTTCCTGAGAGAGCATTAGCGGAGATTCCTGCTCGATTTATGGGTACGGGAAACGCGACGCACGATACAAGGTTTGTGTCCCGTCTGCATGTTGCAGCGCGAGGCATCTGTCTCATCGGATGAACCTCGTGGAAAGTGCCCGGTCG
The DNA here is from genome assembly GCF_000385375.1 of Methyloversatilis discipulorum. NCBI lineage: Bacteria > Pseudomonadati > Pseudomonadota > Betaproteobacteria > Nitrosomonadales > Sterolibacteriaceae > Methyloversatilis > Methyloversatilis discipulorum. The sequence goes on along the minus strand of NZ_ARVV01000001.1, from coordinate 3,500,160 downwards.
ATCAGGATCGGGAGACCAACGACAGGGGGAGAGCGATGAATGCCGTGCCCACGCAGACCGTGATTCTTGGAGGAGGTTGCTTCTGGTGCCTCGAAGCCGTGTTCAACCGGGTCGAGGGGGTGATACGGGTCGAGCCGGGGTATGCCGGCGGCCACGTCGACAACCCGACCTACGATCAGGTCTGCGCCGGCCAGACCGGGCACGCCGAGGTGCTGCGCGTCACTTTCGACGCCTCGCTGACCACTTTGGACGCGCTGCTCGATGTGTTCTTCGCGCTGCACGACCCGACCACCGAGAACCGTCAGGGCAACGACGTCGGCACCCAGTACCGCTCGGTCGTGTTCTGTCGCGACGACGCGCAGCGGCAGGCGGTGCGCGCCGCCATCGACCGTCTCACGGCAGCCAGCACCTATGCTGCACCGGTGCGGACGCAGATCGAGGGCGCGGTGCAGTTCTGGCCGGCCGAGGATCACCACGTCGCCTACTACGAACACAATCCGCTGCAGCCCTACTGCATGGCGGTGGTCGCGCCCAAGGTGGCGAAGTTGCGCAAACTGTTTGCCGGGCGCGTCAAAACCCAGCTGCGCTGAGTACACTTCATTCTTTTCCAACTTCGCGGGATGAACACAATGACTTCAAGCACCACCGAAAGCGGCCTCGTCATCGAGGACACCACGCCGGGCACCGGCCATGAAGCGGCATCGGGTCACGAGGTCAGCGTGCATTACACCGGCTGGCTCACCGACGGACGCAAGTTCGACTCGAGCAAGGACCGCAACGACCCGTTCAGCTTCCAGCTGGGCGCCGGCCAGGTCATCCGCGGCTGGGACGAGGGCGTCACCGGCATGAAAGAAGGCGGCGTGCGCAAGCTCACCATTCCGCCGCATCTGGGTTACGGCGAGCGCGGCGCCGGCGGCGTCATTCCGCCGAACGCTACGTTGGTATTCGAGGTCGAGCTGCTGTCGGTCATCCGCAATTCGGGCGAGCTGGAAATCGAGGACATCACCGAAGGCACCGGCCGTGAAGCGGTGCCGGGTCAGCGCGTCAGCGTGCATTACACCGGCTGGCTCACCAACGGCCGCAAGTTCGATTCCAGCAAGGACCGCGGCCAGCCCTTCAGCTTCAATCTGGGCGGCGGTCAGGTCATCCGCGGCTGGGACCAGGGCGTCGCCGGCATGAAGGAAGGCGGCGTGCGCAAGCTGACGATACCGCCGCAACTGGGCTACGGCGCCCGCGGCGCTGGCGGCGTCATTCCGCCGAACGCCACGCTGGTGTTCGAGGTCGAGCTGCTGAGCGCGAGCTGATTGCGCCGTTTCATCCTCTGCGCCGGCCTGCTGCTTGCCGGCGAAACAGCGCAGGCGGCAGACGAAGCTGTCGATCCGCCTGATGAGCAGACGGCGCCGGCCGACGTCGATCACGGCCGCCTGACCATCGAGGCGCCGGGACTGCCCGAGCCGGTGCTCGACATGCTGAACACTCACGCCCGCTCGCTGCAGTTGCGCGAGCCGCTCGACGACGAACGCGCCGAGCGGCGCGCGCTGCGCCGCGTGCGCCGCGAAATGACCGAGCTGCTCGCCACCGAGGGCTGGTTCAGCCCCACCTTCGACATCGCCGGCCAGCCGCCGGTGCTGCGCATCGAGCCGGGCGAGCGGACGCGCGTGTCGTCGGTGTCCATCGTGTTCGACGGCGATCTGGCGGGCGAGGGCGACGAACGTGCGGCCCGCCGTGCCGCACTGCGTGCCGGCTGGCGACTGGCCGAGGGCCAGCCCTTCCGCCAGGCGGACTGGTCGGCCGCCAAGCAGACGCTGCTCGAAGACCTGACCGCGCGCGACTACGCGGCCGCCGTGATGGGCGACAGCCGCGCCGAAGTCGACCCGGACAGTGCGCGCGTGGACCTCAGCGTGCGTTTCGACAGTGGCCCGGCCTTCCGCTTCGGCGACATCGAGGCGACCGGGCTGGCGCTGCACGACCTCGATCTGGTGCGCCGTTACTCGACCATCAAGCCGGGCGACCCATACTCGACCGAAGCGGTGCTCGCCTTCGAGCGCTCACTGCTGTCGTCACCCTATTTCAGTTCGGTACAGATCCTCGCCGACGTCGACCCAGCCCGTGCCGACGCGACGCCGGTGCGCGTAGCGGTAACCGAAGCCAGTTCGCGCCGCCTGTCCTTCGGTGCCGGCCTGAGCAGCAATACCGGCTATCGCGGCGAGGTGGGCTGGTCGGACAACAATCTGTTCAAGCGTTCCTGGCTGCTCAACAGCGCGGTTCGGCTGGAACAGCTGCGCCAGATCGCCTTCGCCGACGTCATGCTGCCGCCGCACGAGGACGGCTATCGCGACAGCTTCGGCGTGCTGGCCGAGAACGCCGACATCCAGGACCTGATCACCCGCCGGGTCGGCGCCGGCATCGTGCGCGCACGCGTGAAGGGCGACGTCGAAATCCGCCATTCGCTGAGCTTGCAGCGCGAACAGCGAGAGATCGACGGCCTGGTGCAGAGCACGCAGCAGTCGCTGGCGCTGAACACCTCGTGGACCTGGCGCCGCGTCGACGATCTGTTCAACCCGCGCGACGGCTGGGTGCTGAACGCGCAGATCGGCGGCGGCGTGAAGGCCCTGCTGTCCGACGCCAATTTCCTGCGCGGCTACCTGAAGGGCCAGTGGTTCATCCCGGTCGGCCAGCGCGACCAGCTCATCCTGCGCGGCGAGCTCGGCCTGACCGGCGGCGTGACCGAATCGCTGCCGCAGGACTTCCTGTTCCGCACCGGCGGCTCGACCACGGTGCGCGGCTATGACTACCTCGAACTGGGCGTGCGCCAGGGCAGCGCCATCGTCGGCGGCCGCGCGCTCGGCGTGGCCAGTGTCGAGTATGTGCACTGGACGTCCGACACCTGGGGCGCGGCGTTCTTCGTCGATGCCGGCGACGCCGCCGACACGCGCGAGGATTTCAAACCCGCCTTCGGCGCTGGCGCCGGCGTGCGCTGGCGCTCGCCAGCCGGCCCGATCGCCTTCGACCTTGCCTACGGCGAACGGGAGCGCCAGTGGCGCCCGCATTTTTCGCTGGCGATCGCGTTCTGAGGCAAGGTGGTTTGACAAGCGGCCCGCCGGTGCCAAGATGGCGTCCGGATAAGACATAAGAACACGAGGATTCCGCTTGAACGCCTTCATCCAGGCCTGTCGCCGGCATCTCTTCTGGGCTGCACTGTTCAGCCTGGTGCTGAACCTGCTCGCGCTGGCCTTGCCCTTCTACACGCTGGAGGTGTTCGACCGCGTGTTCGCCAGCCGCAGCGTGCCGACCCTGGTCATGCTGACGCTGGTCACGACGATCGCGCTGGTCGGCATGATGCTGCTCGACCAGGTGCGCGCGCGCCTGCTGATGTCTTGCGCCTTCGGGTTGGACCGCGCGCTCGGCCCGCAGGTGGTGACGCGACTGTTCGCCGAGGCAGGATCGCCTGGCCATCCGGCGCAGACCCAGTACATCCGCGACATCGCCAATGTGCGTGGTTTCCTGACCGGGCCCGGCGTGATCGCGCTGTTCGACGCGCCGTGGGCGCCGCTCTTCCTGCTGCTCATCTTCGTCTTCCATCCACTGCTCGGCATCGTGGCGACCGTGGGCGCGCTGGTGCTGCTGGTCTGCGCCTGGGTCAACAGCCGCGTCACCCGTCACTACAACGAAGTGTCGGCCCGTGCGTCGCGCGCCTCCTCGCAGTTCATCGACGCCTCGGTGCGCAATGCCGACGCGGTCCGCGCGATGGGCATGGCGCCCGATCTGGGCCGCCGCTGGGGCGCGCTGAACGACGAGGTGATCCGCGCCGGTGCCGCGTCGCAGGCGGTCGGCGCTCCCTGGACCGGCCTTACGCGCTTCGTCCGTCTCTACCTGCAGGTGCTCATGCTCGGCTGCGGCGCCTGGCTGGTGGTGCGCGGCGACCTCGGCTCCGGCGCCATGATGGCCGGCACGCTGATCCTGGCACGCGCGCTGTCGCCGGTCGAAGCCATCGTGTCGAGCTGGCGCAGCCTGTTCGACTTCCGTGAGTCGGTGGCGAGGCTTTCGTCGCTGCTCGAAGGCAGCGAGCAGGCGCGCGAGCCGCATCCGCTGCCGCGGCCGATCGGGCGTGTCGACGTCGAAGCCCTCACTATGATGGCCGGCCAGCGCGTGCTGCTGCGCGGCGTCGGTTTCTCGCTGCAGGCTGGTCAGCAACTGGCCGTGATCGGCCCGAGCGGTGCCGGCAAGACCGCCTTGCTGCGCCTGCTGGCCGGCATCTGGACACCGGCGTCCGGCGCCGTGCGCCTCGACGGCGCGCGGCTGCAGGACTACCCGCCGGACACGCTGGGCGCGGCAATCGGCTATCTGCCGCAGAACGTCGAACTGTTCCCCGGCACGGTGGCCGAGAACATCGCCCGCATGCAGCCGTCGCCGGACGCCGACGCGGTGATCGACGCCGCCCGCATGTGCGGCGCGCACGAACTCATCCTGCGGCTGCCGCAGGGCTACGACACCGAGGTGGGCGAGGGCGGTGCCCAGCTGTCGGCGGGCCAGCGCGCACGCGTCGGCATCGCCCGTGCGCTTTACGGGGCGCCCGCGCTGGTGCTGCTCGACGAACCGAACGCCAACCTCGACGCCGAAGGTGAGGACGCCTTGCTCGACATGCTGGCGCGGCTGCGCGAGCGCGGCATCACCGCCGTCGTGGTGGCGCACCGGCCGCGCATGCTGCAGGGCATGGACAAGCTGCTGGTGCTGCGCGATGGCGTGGTCGAGCAGTACGGTGACTACGCCGAGATTGCCGCCCGCGTCACGCGCAGCCCGCGCGTGACGGCGTTGAATGACAGAGCGGCACAGCAGGGAGGTGCGCAGCATGGCCATCGAGCTTGATGCCGGCCTGCCGTCGCTGGCGCGCGACCGCGTGGTCCGCGCCGGGCTGTGGGTGATCGGCGGCACGCTGGCCGCGATGCTGGCCTGGGCGGAACTGGCGCCGGTTTCAGGCGCCGTGGTCGCCGGCGGTGAAGTGCGCGTTTCCGGCGAACGCAAGACGGTGCAGCACCTGGAGGGCGGCATCGTCGCCGAACTGCGGGTGCGCGACGGCGACGTGGTGCAGGCGGGGCAGGTGCTGCTGGTGCTCGGCGACGCACGCGTCGACGCCTCGCTCGACGCGATCGAGAACGAAATCATCGGCGAGCGGCTGACGCTGGCGCGGCTCGAATCGGAAAAACGCGAGCTGCCGGCACTGGCGCTGCCCGACGATCTCGTCGAGCTCGCATCGTCGCCGCGCTACCGCAGCCTGATCGACGGCGAACAGCGGCTGTTCCGCACGCGGCGCGACAACCTGCGCGAGCAGTTGGCTCTGCTCGAAGCGCAGGCGGTCGAGGCGCAGCGCGAAGCGTCCGACGTGCAGGTGCAGGTCGAGGCCGACCAGCGAGCAGTGGCGGCATTGCGCGAGCAATTGCAGGCGTCGGAGAAACTGGCCGAGCAGAAATTCATCCAGCACACGCGGCTGCTCGAACTGCGCAGCGGCCTGGCGATACGCGAGGCGGAAATGGCCGAGCACCAGGCCATGCTGTCGCGCACGCGGCAGAACATCGGCGACTTCCGGCTGCGCAAGGCGCAGCTGCGTGCCGACTTCGTGCAGCGCGCGGTCGACGAGGCGCAACTGACCGGGCGCAAGCTGCTCGACCTGCAGGCGCGGCTGAACCCCGCGAAGGACAGCAGCCTGCGCAAGGAGGTCATTGCGCCGGTGGCCGGCCGCGCGGTGAACTTGCAGGTGCATACCGTGGGCGGCGTCGTGCGCGCCGGGGAACCCATCGTGGACATCGTGCCGGACGAAACCGCGCTGGTGGTCGAGGTCCGGGTGCAGCCGCAGGACGTGGAAGAGGTGCACACCGGCATGCCGGCCGAAGTCCGGCTGGCCGCCTACAACGCCCGCACGACGCCGCTGGTCAGCGGAAAGGTGAGCTATGTGTCGGCCGACCGCCTGATCGATCCGGCGCACGGCAATCCTTACTACACCGTGCACGTGACGCTCGACGCCCGGCCGGCCGAGCGCATCGAGCCGGGCATGCCGGTCGAGGCCTTCCTGCGTACGCGCGAGCGCAGCATGCTCGACTACCTGCTCGATCCGGTGATCAACGTGACCCGTCGTTCGATGCGCGAAAGCTGACGCGCGAACGCCGGTGCCCGGACGCTGTCAGGTCCGGACACGCATGCCTGACTGAGCGATGACCGAAAGCGAACCTGCAGACAATTCCGCGCCGCCGCCGCGCCGCCGACGCCAGCTATTCGGGCTGGCCTTCACCGACCTCGCGCTGCTTGCCTTGCCCGTGCTCCTCGTCTATTGGGCGCTGGCGACGCAGAGCGGCTTGCGGGCAGTGGCCGCGGCTGCGCAGTGGGCCGTGCCGGCGCTGCAGATCGAAGTCGCGAGTGGCAGCCTGGTCGACACGCCGCGTCTGGCGCGGCTGGTGCATGACGACGGCAGCCTGCGCATCGACGCGCGGACGGTGGCGCTCGACTGGAGCGCCTCGGCGCTGCTGCGCGGCCGGCTCGATATCGCACGGCTGTCGGTCGACGAACTGCGCATCGCCACCTCGCCCAGCGACGAGGCGCCGGTGGTGCCAACCAGCCTCGAACTGCCGCTGTCGCTTGCCGCGCAGGTCGAGATCGAACGGCTGGTGCTCGCCGACTACGCGAGGCCTGCGGTCGACAACATCGTGCTCGACGCGCTGCACGCGCAAGTGGAATCTGACGGGCGTACGCACCGCCTGGATTCGCTGTCGCTCGGCACGCCCTGGGGCGCGCTCGACGGCCGGTTGCAGCTCGACGGCGCCGCGCCCTTCGCGCTGAACGGCGAACTGAACTTCAAGGCGGCCGACTACGCGGCGCAGGCCACGCTGGGCGGCGCGCTGGCCGAAGCGGCCGACGTCGATCTGCGCGCCAGCGGCTATGGCCTGTCGGGTACCGCGCGCGTCGGCGTGCGACCGTTCGCCGCGCAACCGCTGGCGGCGCTGAAGCTGGCGCTCGACGAATTCGATCCGCACAGCCTGCACCCATCGGCGCCGTCCGGTCGGTGGACGGTGCGCGCCGATCTGGCGCCGCGCGATGGCGACGCGCTTGCGCTGACCGGCACGCTGAGCGCGGCCAACGCCGCGCCGGGCCGTATCGATCAGGGCCGGGCACCGGTGACCGCGCTGACAGCACGCATCGAAGCAAGCGTGGCGGCGGTCGATGTGCGCGATCTGCGCCTCGCGCTGGCCGGCGGCGGCGCAGTCAGTGGCGAGGTCGGCTGGCGCAGCGCCGGCGACCTGCCGATCACCGCCGCACTGACGCTGCGCGACATCGACAGCGCGCAACTGCACGCACAGGGTGTGCGCACGAAGCTCGGCGGGCGCATCGATATCCAGGCCTCGGGCGCGCGCCAGCAGTTCGTTGTCGACCTGGCCGACCGTGGCCCCAGCCGCCTCGCGCTGAAGGCGAGCGGCCATGTCGCCGACGCGCTGCTCACGCTGGCGCAGGCCGATCTTTCCGCGCGCGGCGCTCAGGCCGGCGTGCGCGGCACGCTCAAGCTGGATGACACGCTGGCCTTCACGGTCGACGGTCGACTGCAGAAGTTCGATCCGTCGGCCTTCGTGAAGGCACCGGCCGCGTCGCTGTCGGCCCGCTTCGACGCCGCCGGCCGTCTGGGTCCGCAGATCGATCTGCGCGCCGCGCTGCACATCGAGCCGAGCACGCTGATCGGCGAACCGCTGGCCGGCCGCGCGACGCTGCGCCTGCAGGGGCAGCGCCTGTCCGCCGTCGATGTCGCGCTCGACTGGTCGGGCAACAGTCTGACCGCGCAGGGTGGCTTCGGCGGCGCGCAGGACGCGCTGGACTGGACCCTCGACGCGCGCAATCTGGCGGCGCTGCGCGCATTCACCGGGCAGACGCTGGCCGGGCGCGTGTCCGGCAGCGGGCGCCTCGCCGGCAGCTTTCCGGCGCCGCACGGACGCCTGCAATTGCAGGCTCGCGCGCTGGCGCTGGGCGAACTGGGCAGCGTGTCGCGCGCCGACATCGATGCCGAACTGGCTCCGGGGGCCGACGGTCGCCTGCGCCTCGCGCTCGACGCCGCCGACCTGCGCAGCCCGCAGGCGCCGGTGCCGGTCGAGCAGCTGCGCATCGACATCGCAGGCACGCGCGCCGCACATACGCTGGATGCCGACATCGTCGCCGGCGCGCTGCCGACGGAGCGCGGTGATACGCCAGCCAAGCCGTCGCTGAAGCTGGCCGCGCACGGCGCGCTGGGTGACGGCCCGGCGTGGTCGGGCATCATCGACCGGCTGGCGCTGGTGATTTCGTCCGAACTGAGTGCGACGCTCAGCGCACCCGCGCGGCTCAGCGCGTCGCCGCAGCAGGCGACGCTCGACGACGCGCGCTTTGCGCTGACTGGCGGTGGCGAACTGGTTCTGGCGCACACCGGCTGGACACCCGAGCGGCTCGATGCACGCGGCCGCGCCCGCGGCGTGCCGCTGCGTCTGGTGTGGCGCGACCGCGCCGCCGGCATCAATGTGCGCGCGCCGCTGAAGCTCGGCGCCGACTGGTCGCTGGCCGCACTGCTGGCCGGCGACGAGCGCATCGACGGCACGCTGTCGCTGTTCCGCGAAGCCGGCAACGTGGTGGTGTCGGGCGAAACGCGCAACGAACTGGCGCTGTCGGCGGCGCGCGTCGATGTGACCTTCGCCGGCCGCGAAGCACTGGCGAAGGCGGTGCTGGCCGGGCCGGACATCGGCGAGGCGCGCGCCGAGGTGGCGCTGCCGCTGCGCCGCGACGGCAGCCTGTGGCAGCCCGACCTCGACGCGCCGACGCGCGGCAGCGCGACGCTGGACGTGCCCTCGCTCGCCTGGGTCGGTCGCACGCTGCGCCTCGACATGAGTACCGCCGGGCGGCTGCGCGGCGACGTGAAGCTGGCCGGCACGCTGCGCGCACCTGAACTGTCGGGCCGCATCGACGGCGACGCGCTGGCGTTCGCGCTGGTCGATGCCGGTGTGAAGCTGGAGCGCGGCGAACTGCGCGCGCAGTTCGAGGGCGACCACCTGACGCTGCAGTCGCTCAGCTTCGAAAGCGACAACCGCAGCCCGCCGCCGGATGCACGGCTCGGCGCCGCCGTCCTGACGCGCGAACCGGGTCGGCTGTCGGCGCGCGGCAGCGTCGACCTCGCCACCACGCGCGCCGACATCGAGGTCGCCATCCGCCGCTTCGTGCCGCTGCAGGGCGGCGAACAGTGGCTCATGCTGTCCGGCGATGGCACGGTGCGCGGCTCGGCCAAGGAGGGCATGAAGCTGCAGCTGGCGCTGAAGGCCGACGCCGGTCTGTTCACCGTGCCGGAGCAGTCGGCGCCCACGCTCGGCGACGACGTGGTCATCAAGGGCCGCACGCCGGAAGAAGCCGCCGGCCCGCCGCTCGGCCTGGCGATCGACGTCGATCTCGGCGAGCGCGTCTACTTCAAGGGCCGCGGGCTCGATACGCGGCTGGCCGGCCAACTCGCGCTGCGCGACGAAGGCCGCGGCCTGCGCGCCACCGGCAACATCCGCACCGTCGACGGTCGCTACCGCGCCTACGGTCAGGACCTGGTGATCGAGCGCGGCGTCATCAGCTTCCAGGGCTCGGTGTCCAACCCCGGTCTCAACGTGCGCGCCATCCGCCCCAACCTGCCGGTGCAGGCCGGCGTCGAAGTCAGCGGCACGGTGCTGAAGCCGCGCGTGCGGCTGGTGTCCGACTCGGCCATGCCGGACAGCGAAAAGCTGTCGTGGGTCGTGCTCGGCCGCGGCCAGGACCGCGCCGGCGGCTCCGACCTGTCGCTGCTCGCCACCGCCGCCAGCGCGCTGCTCGGCGGCGAGGGCGAAGGCATCACCGGCTCGCTCGCGCAGGCGCTCGGCCTTGACCAGATCGCGCTGACCCAGAGCAGCACGACCACCGGCCCGCGCAGCCAGGTCGTCACCTCGTCGAACAACACGACCACCGTCGGCGGCCAGGTCGTCAGCGTCGGCAAGCGCCTGTCATCGAACGCGCTGCTCACCTACGAACAAGGCGTGGCCGGCGCCACCAGCGTCGTCAAGCTCACCTGGAACCTCACCCGCCACCTCGCGCTGATCGGCAGCACGGGGACCGAGCAGGCAGTGGATGTGAGGTATGTGTTCTCGTTCAAGTAGGGCGTGCGCGCCGCGGCCGCGTGCTTATCCATTCCGTGCATAATTGAATGGAATTCAGACGACTGCGGACGCAGGTTGGCGGGGTGTCCGGTTTCACGGCCTCTTTCGTACCGTGAGTAAACGAGTAGGTAGACGGAGGGTTTTGAAATGAAAAGAAAATCCGGCGTCCGGTTTGTTTGCTTATCCGGACAGACGCCGGCTTACTCGCCAAATCTGGCGTCGACCTCACGTTGGACGTCATGAGCAGCTACACCGAGAAAACGGGAAGGGCTCCGGACTTTAGAGTCGCGTATAAGCGGCTGCCGGCGCGTCAGCGCCTCTTTCAACACATGCGCTGCAACGTGCATTGGGCGGCCGACGACGACCAGACTCGACAGTGGTCTATTTGGCCGGAGTTCGAGTCAGTGGGGCGCGAACCCATTCCGGAGACTGATGAACCGCTGGAATGTGGAACCGCCACTATGTGGGTGTTGTTCGACCAGCCGGAGTACCGACAAGATCTGCGGCAGTGGCTACGCGTGGGCCAGGAGGGGTTCTTCATGGCCGGTGCCGAACGAATCGCGCACTTCACCCTTGTGGAGCTACTTGGCCGCGAAGCAGACGCCCAACCCACCGCTCCAGCGGACGGCCTTCGACCGCCGCTGACCTAGCACGTTAGACAGCATGGCAGCGATTCTTCTTCTTGAGGATGGGCGCGCATTAGACCGATCGAATCTGGGCTTCTGCGGGATGCTCGTTCTGATTTCCAAAGAGGTGGCTGATACGCATGCACGGCTGAAGGCGTGGCTCGCAGACAAAGCTGAACGAACATCACCGTTCTGCGAATTCGATCTGAGAGGTCTAAGTGAGTTGGATCGGATTGAATTTTGGGCCGCGAGCGAGCGGGCATACGCTGCGTTGTTGCTGCGGCATGGCGCTGAGTCATCTTGGCCAAACAACATGTATGCAGGCGAAAGCCTGAGTCACTTGCTGCAAATGCATCGGAGCATCATTGCGGGCGAACCGCCCTCTGCTCTCAATGACCACCACAAGCCCATGCCGTTTCGCGGGCAAGCGGAAGATCTTGATGAGATCTGGTTTGAGAATGGTGTCTAACCCTACAGTCAAGCGGACCGCCACAAGCTGCGCTTGTGGTTCCCTCCGCGCTTCGCGCTCCGGCGTCCGCATACTTCCACGTTAGCTTTCAGAAATGGCCAAACCTCCTCCGTTTGAAACCCCATTCGACTCGTACACCAGTGTCAGCGTCATCGGCGAAGGTGGCGCCGGCATGGTGTACGAGGTCCGAAATGTCGCGGGCGAGACGTTCGCCTTGAAGTGCTTAGCTCCGGAACGAGTTAACGCCGATCGACTCAAGCGGTTTAAGAACGAGATCGCCTTCTGCCAGCGGCAGGACCATCCGAACATAGTGAAGGTGCTCGACACCGGCGCAGCGCTATTGAAGGGTGTCAAGGTTCCCTTTTACGTCATGCGTCGATACACCGGCACGCTCAGGACTCACATGCCTGGGCTTTCGCCTGGAGACGCGCTGAAGGCGTTCTCACAGGTGCTTGACGGAGTCGAAGCTGCGCACCTCTCCAATGTCTGGCACCGGGACGTAAAGCCCGAAAACGTACTGTGGGATCAGGCGGGTGCCAGACTTGTTCTTTCCGATTTCGGCATCGCTCACTTTGAAGTGGAGGAGATATACACGGCAGTCGAGACCAAGGTCGCTTCGCGATTAGCAAACTTTCTCTACTCGGCCCCCGAGCAGAGGGTGCGAGGCGCGAAAGTTGACCATCGCGCAGATATCTACTCGTTGGGCCTGCTTCTGAACGAGCTTTTCACCGGTGAAGTGCCGCAAGGAGCAGGATTTATAAGAGTTGCAGCCGTGAGCCCGGAATACTCGTACATCGACGACCTTGTCGACGGGATGATTCAGCAGGACCCTCAGAAGCGGTTCCAGTCGATCGAGGACATCAAAAAGGAGCTGATTGGACGAAAGAACGCATTCGTCGCGCTGCAGCAGTACGAGGCAACCAGGAAGCAGGTGGTTCCGACTGCCGGAGCGTTGGAGTTCGAGCCGATCACTCTTGTTGGTCTCGACTATTCCAGGGGCCTGCTGACACTTCAGCTCAGTCGGAATGTCCCCTCAGGGTGGGCGCAGGAGTTCCACAACCCGCGGGGCGGGCACTCGGCGATCATGGGATACGGTCCGGAAGCGTTTCAAGTCCGAGGGAGCACGCTGACGCTGAACATCAGGGACGATGAACGATTGGTGCAGCAAGTGGTGGATCACGCGAAGAACTATGTAGCTGCTGCGAACCGCGGATATGTCCAGCAACAGCAAGAGCTCAATGCTCGCGCTGAACGTGAGCAACGACTGGCTTTGGAGCGATCTGTTGCTGAAGCCGAATTGCGCAAAAACATCCTGAGGAACGTCAAGCTGTGAATCGTGCGGGCACGGGGGCCGGAAGCTGAAAGCTAACAGATCGGTCGACTCGGACACGTTGCGGCAAGGCGCCGGTCACCTTCACGTTGGGCGACAAATACATGAGCATCAGCCGGTCCATCAGCCAAGCCGCGCAGTATTTTGTCGAAGCATTTTTGCTGACCGTCCTCGGTGCACACCGCATCCTGAAGGCGCTCCTGACAGGGGGTGATGTCTATGATGCGAAGGTGATCTCAGCATCGGATATTTCCGATCTTGGCGGTCATCGTATAGCGGTCGCCTGATCAAAGCAGAACCCAATCGGCCAAGGGCATATTTTGAGCGAGGCATAGCCCATTTAGAGATGCGCGATAAAGCAAATGCGCTCATCGATTTCGAGCAGTGTCTCAGGCTCGATCCAGCGTTTCCAGGAGCCAAAGACTGGCATGCACGCTCCAGCAACTAAGCCGTTGTCGCCCAACAAGGCGCTGCAGAGGGACGTCCCCGCCTTCGGCGGGTGCGCCCCTGAGCGCGAGCGTTAATCAGCACCGAAGGACGGCTATGAGTTCGACGATGGTGGAACTGCGGGTATGCCCTCCACTTGAGCGCCCTCACATCGTGGGAGTTTTTGCACGGCTCACCATTCCGCACCCACCAACAACTGCGTGCGCTGAGATTCAAGCGCATCAGTATCAAGCTCTGGATTGGATGGAGCATGAACCGGAGGCCACGTTGAGAAGCGTCGAACCTCGGAAGGTTGATGCGGAGCGCGCGCAAGCAATTCTGATGCAGGTGACCGCGGTGCGGACTCCGCTTGTTGCATCCAGTGAATTGGGTATCCACGAGACTTCATACCGCCTTAGGGTATGGCGCGGAGCTAGCTTTTGCGAATTCAACTGGTGGCGCGAACTGCCGAGAGAGTGGCAGTCCCTTGCACCCATCGTTTCAGGCATCGAAGAGATCGCGAGTGAGGTACTGAATGCCGTTTAACCTGTCGGTCGACACCGACTGATGCCTGAAGCTTCATTCTCACCTGCAACGGATGCGCGAGCGCGGATCGCCGGGATCGGCGTCGAGTTCCTGCAGTTCACCTGGAAGGAAGCTCAGGCATGCCTGTTTGCCGGGCTGTTCTTTGTCGCGGTTTTCTGCGTTCCGCGGACTGGGGTGCTGGGGCTGTCCCGATACGACATGCTGCTGCTGATCGCGCTGGTGATTCAGGGGTGGATGCTCTGGAGCGGCCGCGAGACGCTCGATGAGCTGAAGGCCATCTGTCTGTTCCATCTGCTTGGCTTCGCGCTCGAGGTTTTCAAGACGTCCAGCGGCATCCGTTCGTGGTCCTATCCGGACTTCGCGTACACGAAGCTTCTGGGCGTTCCGCTGTTTTCCGGCTTCATGTACGCGGCGGTGGGCAGCTACATCATCCAGGCGTGGCGGCTGCTGCAGTTGCGGGTCGAGCATCACCCGCCATACTGGATGGCCGGGCTGGTGGCGACTGCGCTCTACCTGAACTTCTTCACCCACCACTTCATCGGCGATTACCGGTGGTACCTGGCCGCCGCCGCGCTGGGTCTGTACGCACGGGCGCAGGTGGTCTTCCGGCCGCACCGTGTCGATCGCCGCATGCCGCTGTCACTGGCGCTGGTGCTGATCGGGTTTTTCATCTGGCTCGCCGAGAACATCGGCACCTTCTTCGGCCTGTGGGCGTATCCGCATCAGCTCGGCGCGTGGGCGGCCGTTCATGTGACCAAGTGGAGCGCATGGTCACTGCTGGTGCTGATGAGCTTCACCATCGTGACGAACCTGAAGCACATCAAGGCCACGGTGCACGTGCCGGCGTGAGCGGGCCAGTGTGGGGCAGCACCTTACAATCGCCGACTGTCACGGTTCTTGGAGCTTCTTGGCGCATGAACCGGATGGTCTTTCCTGGTGCGTTGGTCCATCGAGCGAATTGCAGCCGCACTTTCACGCGGTGCACCGCTCAGCGCTGATACCCACCAGTTCGAAAGTCTTTTCAACATGGAGATCCCGATGTCCGGCCCCGCACGAACCGGTGTGCTCATCTACGCGAAGAATCTGTCGTCCGTTTCCGCCTTCTACGAACAGGTCCTGAGCGCCGAGGTGCTGCATGCAGACGACGAACACAGAGTCCTGCAGGCGCCTGACGTCCAGCTCATCATCCACGCCATCCCCGAGCAGTACAGCCGTTCCATCGTCATTGAGGAGCCGCCGGTGGCGCGTGAGGGGCAGGCCATCAAGCCCTTCTTCACGGTTGAAAGTCTGGTGGCGGCGGAGCGCATTGCGGAGCAATGTGGCGGACGGGTCTGGGGGCCGGTGTGGCCGGGCCCCGGCATGCAGGTGCGCAATGTCTGCGACCCGGAGGGCAATATCGTGCATCTGCCTGAGCACGTAGCCTAGCGGACAGATCGGCGCGGACGACCGGCTCGTTACCGCGGCTTCGCCGTTCCACCCATCACAGGTCATCTCGTTACGTGAGACCGGAGAACATGTTGTCCGTGGCCGACAGCGCCCGGCAGCCCCACGCCGGAACGTCCGTCCGCACTTTCCCCGAGGTACTTCCATGAGAACCCAGTACTACACCGCCACCAGCCTCGACGGATTCATCGCCACCGAGGACGACTCGCTGGACTGGCTGTTTCCGCTGGGCGACGTCAGTGACACGAGCTACCCGGCCTTCATCGCCGAGGTCGGTGCGCTGGCGATGGGGTCGTCCACCTATGAATGGATGCTGCGTCACGCGGACACGGTGGCCGCGGAAACCGGCGCGGCCTGGCCTTACAGCCAGCCGACGTGGGTGTTTTCGAAGCGGACCCTGCCAACCGTTCCCGGCGCCGACATCCGCTTCGTCCGGGGCGATGTGCGACCCGTGCATGGCGCCATGCGGGCGGCGGCGGGCGACAGGAATATCTGGATCGTCGGCGGTGGCGATCTGGCCGGGCAGTTCCATGACGCCGGGCTGCTGGACGAGATCATCGTGCAGGTGGGGTCAGTCACGCTGGGCAGGGGCAAGCCGCTGTTTCCCCGCCAGCTCACCAGCCCGCCGCTGGTGCTCCTGTCGGTCAGGCAGGTGGGCACGGGCTTCGCCGAACTGCGCTATCAGGTGCCTTCAAGCGCGATCGCCCCCGCGGTCTGACAGGACAGGCCGGAGCAGCGACGGGGCACGCCGCCCTGTCGAAACCGGCGCCTGCCATCCGTCGTGTGAACAGAGGGTCGTCCTCGGCAACGGAGTTCATCATGTCTACCCATACCGTCCGGCTTCATCGCGTCATTCCTTCGACTGCCGACCGCGTCTATCGCGCTTTCCTTGATCCCGACGCATGGGCCAAATGGCTGCCGCCGCACGGCTATATCGGCACGGTCCATCTGATGGAGCCGCGCGTCGGTGGCAGGTACCGGATGTCCTTTACCAACCTGACGACCGGTCATAGCCATTCCTTCGGCGGCGAGTATCTGGAGCTGATTCCCGGACAGACGCTGCGCTACACGGCGGTGTTCGACGATCCGAACCTGCCGGGCACCATGCAGACGACGGTGACGCTGAAGACCGTGTCCTGCGGCGTCGACATGAACATCGTGCAGGAGGGCATTCCGGCCGTCATTCCGCCCGAAGGCTGCTACCTGGGCTGGCAGCAGTCGCTGCAGTTGCTGACCCTGCTCGTGGAGCCGGAGATACGCGAGTGAGGGCCTAGGGCCCTCGTGACAACGTGCTGCGCCAGCGGGCCGGGCAGTGCCTCGCGAGCAAGGTGTCACAGAGCGAGAGCGGTGCGCCGGAACTCCGGCCTTGATTTACGCTTCCGCTTGTCTTGAGCTCAGAATGAGCGTTATGGCACCCTTCGCATTCCCGAACAGGAGGTAACACGATGGCTGCTCCTATAGAACTCCTGGTTCAACAGGTTCTTCAGTTGCCCGCAACGGATCGCGCACGTCTGTTGGATCAAGTGATCAGCAGTCTCGATGCAGACCGCGAGCGGGATGCCCGCTGGAACGCCCTCGCTGCACAACGCGACGCCGAGGCGGACGCCGATCCATCGGCACTTGTGTCCGGCCCGGAGGCGATCGCGCGTATCCGGGCCAGCCTCGGATGACATACAGCCTTCACCGTGGCGCGGAACTCGACTTGCTGGAGGCGGCACAGTTCTACCGGCGCGAGGGCGGTGTCATGCTGGCGAACCGCTTTCTGAGCGAATTCGAGCGGGTGGTGGAGCTGCTGCTCGAATACCCCGGCATCGGTACGCCGGCGGACGAATTGAGGCGGGTGCATCCGCTGCATGAGTTTCCCTACTCGGTGATCTATCGCGAAATCGATGGCCGACTGCGAATTCTCGTGGTCCGCGCTCACCATCGCGATCCTGACCACGGAGAGATGCGTAGGTAAGAGCGCCAAACTTCGCGGCCAGCCTTGCACTGGCCGCGCGACGCGTCTTACGAAATAGATCTCTGCGTCAATCCAGTCGCCGCCCCCGTCGTACCCAGCGCCCGATCCAGCTTGTCCTCGACCTCGCCGATGGCGGCGGCGAGCGAGTTCGATGACTCCACCGACACCTTCTGCAGTTCGACCCTGAGGTCGGCGAATTCCTTCTGCATCGCGGCGTTCAGTTCGGTGAAGCGCGAGGCTTCGGCCTGGTCGGCGAGCAGGCGCTGTTCGCGCAGTTCCTTGGCGTGGCGGCGTGCTTCGAGCAGGGTGGAGGTGTGCAGGCTGAGCGTGTAGGCGCCGAGCAGTACGAGCAGCAGTGCGGTGCCGCCGAGCAGGATGACGCCCGCGGGGGCAACGATCGTTGCCACCAGCAGCGACACCTCGACCGGTGCCGCCAGCACGTGCCAGTTGGCGATGACGAAGGCGGCCAGCAGGCCGAGTACGAGTATGCCGAGTGCGCCGAGCAGTCTCATGCGGTGTCTCCTCTTGTTGTGATCACCGCATTGTGGCGCCGCTGCGCGCGCAACGCCATCGGTGGGCGCCTACGTGGCCGCGGCGGTCGCGCGCACGACGCGCGCCTCGCGTATGGGCAGATTCACCAGCGCGGCGGCCGCGGCCAGTGCGGCGTCGGCGTACCACATCCACTGGTAGTTGCCGCTGTGTTCGAGCGCCAGCCCGCCCAGCCAGGCGCCGAAGAAGCCGCCGGTCTGGTGCGACAGCAGCGTCAGGCCGAACAGCGTGGCGAGGTAGCGGGTACCGAACAGCTTGCCGACGACGCCCGCGGTCGGCGGCACGGTGGCCAGCCAGGTCACGCCGAGGCCGATGGCGAACAGGTAGAAGGTCCATTCGGTGCGCGGCGACGCGAGGTAGATCAGCACCAGCACCGCGCGTGAGGCGTACATCCAGAACAGGATCATCTTGCTGCGCCAGCGGCCGACCGCCCAGCCGGCGAGCAGGCTGCCGAAGATGTTGGCCAGCCCGATCAGCGCCAGTGCGCCGCTCGCCACCTCGGCCGGCAGACCGCACAGGCCGACCTCGCCCGGCAAGTGGGTGATCAGGAAGGCGATGTGGAAGCCGCAGGTGAAGAAGCCGGCGTGCAGCAGCAGGTAGCTGCGGTCGCGCATCGCATCGCCGACCGCACGACGCAGCCCGCCGTCGCCACCGGCTGCGTGCTGCGGGTGCGGCTCGCGCGCGCGCAGCGCGCGTGCCAGCGGCAGCGCGGCCAGTGCGGCGGCGGCCATCGCGTACATCGCGCCCATCCAGCCGACGCTGGCGATGAGCTTCTGCGCCAGCGGCGCGAACACGAACTGGCCGAGCGAGCCGCCTGCGTTGATGATGCCGGCAGCCTGGCCGCGCTGCGCAGAATCGAGCCGGCGCGAGGCGGCGCCGATCAGCACCGAAAAGCTGCCCGCGCCGGAGCCGGCGGCGGCCAGCACACCCAGCGTCATCGTCATGCCGAAGGTGCTGTCGACGAAGGTGGTAAGCACGCAGCCGAGTGCCAGCACGATCAGCCCGGCGGCCAGCACGCGGCCCGGACCGTAACGGTCGGCCACGGCACCCGCCACCGGCTGGATTGCGCCCCACATGAACTGGCCGATGGCCAGCGCGAAGCTCAGGCTGACGATGCCCAAGCCGGTGCTCGTATTGATCGGCGATATGAACAGACCGGTGGATTGCCGCACACCCATGCTCACCATCAGCAAGAGGGCGGCGCACAGCACGGCCGACAGGGCGGTAGGCATGGAAAGACAGGTGCAAGCGACAAGATGCAAGATACAAGGAAAATCTGGTCGCGCGAAATCGACTGTGCAGTGCAGTTCCGGCAGACCTTTTTCTTGTACCGTGCTTGTCGAACCTTGCATCCTGAGTCTTGCTTCTTGAATCTCATCACAACGACCGCACTGTTCGTCGCCACGGCGCTCGCCGAAATCATCGGCTGCTACCTGCCCTGGCTGTGGATGAAGGACCGCGCGCCGGCCTGGGTACTGCTGCCGGCCGCGGCCTCGCTGGTCGCCTTCGTCTGGCTGCTGACTCTGCATCCGACCGCGGCCGGGCGGGTCTATGCGGCCTATGGCGGCGTCTATGTCTGCGTCGCCGTGCTGTGGCTGTGGCTGGTCGACGGCGAACGTCCGCATCTGTGGGATGTCACCGGTGTGGCGGTCGCGCTGGCCGGCATGGCCATCATCATGTTCGCACCGCGGGGCTGACGCCGCGGCGCTGTCTTCGAAAGGAGTTCCCGTATGGATCTGCAACTGAACAACCGTCTCGCGCTGGTATCCGGCAGCACGGCCGGCATCGGCTACTCGATCGCCGAAGCGCTGCTGCGCGAAGGTGCGCGCGTCATCGTCAATGGCCGTTCGCAGGCGTCGGTGGACGCGGCGGTCGCCCGGCTGGGCGCGGGTGCCATCGGCTTTGCCGGCGACCTGTCGAAGGCGGGCGACGCCGAGACGGTGGTGCATAACTACCCGGACATCGACATCCTGGTGAACAACCTTGGCATCTTCGAACCCAAGGCCTTCGAGGACATTCCGGACGAGGACTGGCTGCGTTTCTTCGAGGTGAATGTGCTGAGCGGCGCGCGTCTGGCGCGACTGGTGCTGCCCGGCATGAAGCGCCGCAACTGGGGGCGCATCCTGTTCATCTCCAGCGAGAGCGGTGTGCAGATTCCGGCAGAGATGGTGCATTACGGCATGACCAAGTCGGCGCAGATCGCGATCGCGCGGGGCATCGCCGAATCGGTCGCCGGCAGCGGCATCACCGTCAACAGCGTGCTGCCCGGCCCGACCCGCTCGCGTGGCGTCGAGGACTTCGTGCAGGCGCTGGCCGGCGACAGCGGCCAGAGCTTCGACGAGTTCGAGAAGGAGTTCTTCGAGAAGGTGCGCCCGACCTCGCTGATCAAGCGCTTCGCGACGACCGAGGAGGTCGCGGCGATGGTGACCTATCTGTGCAGCCCGCTCGCCTCCGCCACCACCGGTGCTGCACTGCGCGTCGATGGCGGCACGGTGAAGAGCGCGTTCTGACGGCGGTCGGATGAATGAGCGCGGTGGGTCGGACACCACGGTGATCTGCAGGCATTGTCGAGGTCAGAAGACCCCTCCCACAGAACCCCGGCTCAGGCTTGGGTCCGGGGTCAGTGCGCCGCCGCTGCAGGAGCGGTCCTCTGACCGCGACACGGCCTCTGCTGTCCGCCGGCTTCGATTCAAGCTGCAGTCGGTGTCAGAAGACCCCTCCCACAGAACCCCGACTGCGACGGCGGGCGTGCTTTTTGTGGGAGCGACCTCTGGTCGCGATGCAGCCTGTGCGGGCCGCTGGCTTCGGTACAAGCCGCTATCGCGAGCAAGCTCGCTCCCACAGAAAACTGGCTCTGACTGCGAACAGGGTGCGATCCTTGTGAGCGACCCTGGCCGCGACAGGGCATGTCGCTTCAGCCGCCCTTGCGGATCGGGGCCGCTACGGCGCCGACGTATTCGCCATCCGCACGATGGTACGGCGCGGGCGAGCGTTGCGGTCTGCGCACGACGTCGAGCCACGCGGCGAGCGTCCACATCAGCAGCACGCCAGCGAGGCCGGCGGCCACCTGAATGGCCGGATGATCGCCCGCCACCGCGCCGGCCGCGTCGGCCAGCGGTGCCACCAGCACGCTGACGCAGAACACTTCGAGTGAATGACGGCCCATGCAGCGCAGCGCCGATACAGGTGCGCTGTGCAGCCATGCCCCAGGGCGCAGCAGCGTGGTGGCCACCCAGGCCAGCACCAGGAAGTGGGCGACGCGCAGCAAGTCGAGGTCGGTCTTGCTGATCGGATAGATCAGCGTGGCGATGGACTGCGGCATCAGCGCGTCATGAATCTCCGGCCAGCGCCAGGACAGGCTGAGCAGCAGCGAGGCCGCGAGGAAGGCCAGCGCCGCCGGCATCATGATGTTGCGGCCGATGCGCCGCTCCAGTGGACGCATGCGGAGCAGCGATCGCGGTCGTGCGCAGCAGGCGCCGATGAAGAACAGGAACTGCCAGGCCAGCGGATTGAAGAACCACACGCCTTCCGGCGCGGCGGGCAGATTCAGCCCCGTCTGCTTCTCCAGCAGCCACAGCAGACCGGACGGCAGCAGCACCCACAACGGTCGGCGCACCAGTAGCGGCAGCAGGCCGGCCATCAGCGTCATCAGCACGACATAGAGCGGCAGCGGGTCCATCAGCACCGGCTTGAACTGCATCAGGATGCCCGCCAGCAGCGCCTCCTGTGGCTGGTCGAGGAAGTAGCGCAGACCCATCTCGGCGATGAAGTCGCGTGTCTCGACATTGTCGTTGGCGACGAACACGACCACCATCAGCTGTGCCAGCAGAAACACGTGGGCGACGTACAGGATCCAGGCGCGGCGCAGCACGTGCACCGCCGCGGGGAAGAAGCCCTCGCGCTCGTAGCGGCGGCCGTAGGCGAGCATGGCGCCATAGCCGGCGAGAAACACGAACAGCTCGGCGGCATCGCTGAGACCGAAGTTGCGCAGCGTGGCGTAGCCGAGCGGATTGCCGGGCAGGTGGTCCCAGAACATGCAGATCAGTGCGACGCCGCGGAAGAGGTCGACGCGCAGGTCGCGCGCCGCGGGTGGAGGTGCGTAATTCATCGTCAACGGCTCCATGCGGGCGGGTCGCGGACGCTGCGTGCCGTCGGCCGATGTCCGTTACCCGATGCTGTAGGGAGGCATGTGGCCACGGCGTCGTGGCCCATGAGGTGTCCTTGATGCGCCCGCGAATGCTAGCGCCGCGCAAGGGTAGACCAGATGGGCGTACAGGTAGGCGTCTGTCAGAGGATGCTGACAGGCTGCGCGGCGGGCCGGACGACCCGCCGGGACTTCAGCGGCGCGACTCCGGGCGGAAGCGCAGCGCGAGCACGGTCAGCGCAAGAAGCGCCGGCAGCCAGTTCAGTGCGGTCGGTACCGGACGCGACACTGCGGCGCCGTCGTGCTTCATGGCGCGGACCAGCGTGCCGGTGTCGGACAGCGTCGCGTAGTCGAATCCGACCTGCTGCGCGATCTCGCGCAGATGGGTTTCGCGCAGCGCCGACAGGTGTTCGGTACCAGGCACCTTGCGGCCGTCGGCGGTGCGCAGCTCGCGCTGTATCACCTCGCCGGCCTGCCAGTAGCCGACCGGGCGGCCGTCGTCGTCGCTCTTCGGTATCGGCCGCGCGGCCTCGCCGCCGGCGCCGACGATCCAGCCGCGTACCTCGCCCGGCTTGATGTCGTCGAAGCCCGGCTTGTCGCCGTCGCGCAGCGGCGGCGCTTCCTGGCCGTCGCTGACGAAGACGACGGCAGGCGACTCGTCCAGCGTCTTGGCGGTACGCACCGACCAGAACACGCCCTTCGCCACCTCGCTCGAATTGCCCCAGCGCATGCGGCCGTCGATCTGGTCGAGTGAGGCGATCAGGTCGCTGTAATGCGCGCAGACCTCGATCGGCGCCAGCAGCAGCAGCGTGCGGTACTCGGCGAAACCGGCCCAGCCGACGCGCGAGCCGCAGGGCAGTTCGCGCAACGCCCGCTTGGCCGACTCGCGGGCGTAGGTCAGGCGGCTCACCGGCACGCCGTCCAGTTCGTAGTCCTCGACGTTCATGCTCTGCGTCAGATCGAACACGACGATGGTGTCCCAGCTGTCGCGCGGCAGGTTTACCGGCGGCAGCACGGCGGCGATCACCAGCAGTGCGAACGCGGCGAGCAGCGAGCGGGCGTCGCGCTCGCGCAGGCTGGCGAGCAGGTTGCGCAGGAAGACGCGTGTTCTCATGCGCGCGTCCTCACGGCAGGTCCAGCCGCACGCCCTGCAGCGTCGTCACCACGCGTTCTCTCGGTGGCTCCGGGCCTTCGTCCTCGGCGGCCGCGGCCTGCTCGATCTCGGGCGCGAGCCACAGCGCGCGTTCGAGGTTGTAGCGCGCCTCCCAGTCGTCCGGCCGCTCGCGCAGCGCGTCGCGGTAGCGTTGCTTGGCCAGCTCGACCAGCGGCAGCGCGTTGGCGATGTCGGCCTCGCCGTGCGCCAGCGCTTCGCGCAGATGCAGGTTGCCGAGGTTGTAGCGCGCGCCCTCGCGCAGGTCCGCGCGTTCGCCGGCGATCAGCGCCTTCCAGGCACGGGTGGCGGCTTCGCTGTCGGTGCCGCGGCTCAGCGCCAGCGCCTGCGCGAACTGCGCTTCCGGCAGGTCGGCGTCGACGCTGCCGGCGGCGGCGATGGCCGCATTCACGCGTTCGGCCTGCCACAGCTGCGATGTCTGCCAGCCGGCGGCGAGCCCGGTGAACAGCGCGGTGGCGCCGAAGATCAGATGTACGGTGCGTCGTTTCACAGCCAGCTCCGCAGAAGAAGGGATCGATAGACCAGCAGCAGCGCGCAGCACAGCGCCGCCAGCGAGAAGAAGAGGCGGCTGTGGTCCTGCCGCGGCACGCGTTCTTCGAAGTCGAGCGGGAAGTTCTGCTGGCGGCCCACTTCAGCCACCGCCTTCGCGAGGTCTTCCGGGCTGTCCGCCTGGTACAGCCGGTAGGTCACCGGCAGCGACTGGAAGAAACGGTGCAGCGACACTTCGGCGATCGACTCCTGCGCGTAGTAGGCGTTGCGCACCTCGATGGCTTCCATGCTGTCGCCCTCGGCGGCGGGCGGAGGTGCACTCGCCTCGGCGTCGAGTTCGGGTGCGTTCAGCGTGCGCAGGTAGAGCCAGTGCAGCGCGATGCGGTTCGCCTGCAGGCCTTCGCGGATGCGCTTGCGCGTCGGCTCGTCGAGGTGGGCCCCGCCGTCGGTCACCAGCAGGATGATGCGGCTGCCGGTGTAGGCGCGCTCGGTGAAGGTGTCGATGGCGGCGGTCAATGCGCGGCCGACGTTGGTGTCGGACAGACCGCGCCCCAGCCCGCCGGCCGTGATGCCGGCCTGCACGACGGCGTCGTGCTGGGTGAAGGGCACGACGTTCATCGGGCCGGCGCTGAAGAACATCAGCGCGAAGCGGTCGTCCGGCCGCTGCTCGACGAATTTCGACAGCAGGTCGCGCGCCACCGCCGATTTCGGTTCGCCGCGCGAGTCCACCTGGTAGAGCAGCGAGTGCGGATCGATGGTGCGCCAGTCGCTGGGCTTCATCTTGGCGTCCATGCTGCGGCTGCGGTCCATCAGGATCATTATTTCGGCGCCGCGGCCGGTGCGCGTCACCGTGGTTTCGGGCGAGCCGGGGCCGGCCAGCGCGATGACGATGCCGGCCAGCGCGAGCACCGCCAGTGCCCGCCAGGCGAAACCGGCGACGCGGCCGGCGCGGTCGCGCGGCAGCCAGTCCAGGGTCGGGAACAGCAGCGTGTCGCGGCGCCGGCGCAGCAGCGGCAGCGCGGCCAGCGGCAACAGCAGCAGCGCCCACGGCTGGGCGAAGTCGATGGCGCCGAAGGTCATGCTTCGTGCCGCCTTTCGATGTCGCGCAGGCGCCGCGCCAGGCTGCGCAGCGGCAGCGCTTCGGCCGGGCGGCCGTCGCCGAAGAACAGCGCGGCCGACTGTGCGTAGAAGCGTTCGATGTCGGCGCGCAACGGCGCGTACTGCGGTGCGCGTTCGAACAGGCGCGGCAGCGAAGCCGGCTGCAGGCTGCGGCCGGCGGTGCGGTCGAAGGCGCGGTGCAGTGCCTGCCAGGCTTCGGGGGCGTCGTCGCCGCGGCCGCGCAGACCCTTCAGTTCGCGCAGCGCGCGGGCGAAGGGCTGGCTGCGTCCGGCGCGCCAGCTGCGCCAGCCGAGCCATCCGCCCCAGGCGAGCAGCGTGGCCACGCACAGCCCGCCCCACACCGCGATCTGCTGGCGGATCGATGTGGTGTCGACAGCCGGTGCGGCACGGTCCGGCTGCAGCGCGTCCAGTGCGCCTTCGCCGAAGGCGTTGCGCGGTGTCAGCGGTGCGGCGCTGAAGGGCCAGGCGGCCACGCCGAGCAGGCCGCCGGAGGTCTGCAGGTCGAGCGCCGGCAGCGTCAGCGCGGTGAGTGCCTGCGGTGCGTTGATCAGCTGGTGCTCGATCACCAGCCAGTGCCGTCCGTCGGCGTCGCGTTCGACGCGGGTCGGCCGGCGTTCCAGCCAGACGCCGACGCGGCCGGGTGCCGGCGGCTTGGTGAGCTCGACCGGCTTGCCGTCGATCGCGAGCAGCACGCGCTGCGTCAGCACATCGCCCAGCGTATGACCGAAGGCGCGCGGCTGTTCGACGCGGGCGGGCGCGCCCTGCGGTTGCGGTGCCGCAGCGGCTGCCGGGGCGGCTGTCTCGGGTGCGGGCGTGGCAGCGGCGTCGGCGCCGTTCCCGGGTGCGTCGGTGGCAGGCGCGTCCTGCGGCGCAGGGCTGTCTTCACTGGTCGCAGCCGGCGCGTCCGGTGCGGCGGCGGGGGTCTGTGCGAATGCGCCCTGTGCAAGCAGCAGACTGGCGATCAGGGACGCTCGGATCAAGGGCGTCATGCGGTGGCCTCGAAGAAGTAATCGGACATCGCTTCGGCGTCGAAGGCGCCGTGGATGAAGAAGGGGCGCAGGTCGCGCGCGGAGAAGAAGGCATCCAGCTCGGCGCGCCGTGCCGTCACCGCGTCGCGCCACTGCGTGCGCAGCTTGGGCCGCATGAAGAGCGTGCGGCGGACACTGCTCTCGGCGTCGCGCAGCGGTGCGATGGCGTCGTGCGGCGGCGGCTCTGTTTCCGCCGGATCCCACACGACGACAGGCACGACGAAGGCGTGCGACAGCAGATCGAGTGCGCCACCCAGCCGGTCGAGCGGCCAGTGGAAGTCGCTGACCAGGAAGACCAGCGCCTCGCGGCCGATCAGCTGCTGCAGCGCGTCTTCCAGCCCCTCGATGCCGCCGGGCGCCGGTGTGCACTGGCGCAGGCTGTCCGCCATCACGCTGCCCAGACCACGGCTCAGCGTGGCCGGCACGCACAGGTCGGCGCGTTCGCGCTGGTCGAAGGCCAGCATGCCCAGCGCATCGCCGACGCGGAAGGCGCTGCGCGCCAGCGATTCGACGAAGTCGGCGGCGACGTCGATCTTGCGCCGGCGGGCGCCGAAGCCCATCGAGGCGGACACGTCCACCAGCAGCTGCACGGTGACGCCGACGCGCTGGCGATTGACGCGCACCAGCCAGTCGCCGGTGGTGCTGCGCACGCTGGCGCGCAGGTCGAGCCGGCGCGGGTCCGGCCGGTCGTAAAGACTCATGTGCGACACGAATTCCTGGCCGGCGCCCAGGCTGCTGCCCGGGTGCGAGCCGGGCCGTTGACCGGCGGCGCGCTGTGGCAGGCGGTAGTGGAATTCGTGCAGCTCGTCGGCGGCACTCATCGCGGCGTGGCGACCTTCTCGATGATCTGCGCGACCAGCGCGTCGGCGATCTGCGCGCGGCGCATTTCATAGACCGGTGTGAAGAACACGCGGTGGCCCAGCGTCGACGGCAGGATGGCCTGCACGTCGTCCGGCACGAGATGGGTGCGGCCGGCCATCCAGGCGACGACGCGCGCGGCGCGCAGCATGGCGCTCATGCCACGCGGGCTGGCGCCAGCGAGGATGAGTTTCTTCATGTCGACGCCGTCGATGCGCACGTCGAACGCGGCCGGATTCTGGCTGGCGTCCCACAGGTCCATCACATAGCGCTCGAGCGCTTCGCTCGCCACCACGCTGCGCTGGATCGCGGCGGCCATCGAGTTCAGCGACTGCCAGTCGAGGATGCCTGGCGCGACCTGGTCGATCAGCGCGTCGACGTCGTGGAAGGCGGTGTCGAACACCAGCGCGCGGCGCACTGCCGGATCGCGGGGCGTTTCCATGCGCAGTTCGAACATGAAGCGGTCGCGCGCGGCGGAAGCCAGCTCGAAGGTTTCTTCCTTCTCGACCTTGTTGCGGTCGGCGAACACCGTCATGTGCGGGAAGCTGTATTCGCGGTTGAAGGCCGACACCGTGCGCTCGGCCATTGCGCGCAGCAGCAGCGACTGCACCTGCGGGCGGGCGCGGTTGATTTCGTTGAAGAAGAAGGTGGTGAGGCGTTCGCCGTGACGCAGCAGCGGACCGGGTTCGATGCGCGGCTTGCCGTCGGCATCGACATAGGTGTGATAGACGAGGTCGTTCGGCATCAGGTCGACCGTACCCTCGACGCGCTCGAAGTCGCCGCCGATGGCGCGGGCGAAGGCGCGCAGCACGGTGGTCTTGCCGACGCCGACGTCACCTTCCAGCAGCACGTGGCCGCGGGCGAACAGCGCGACGTTGATCAGCCGCACCACGCTGTCCTGGCCGATCACGGCCTTGCGTACTTCGGTTTCGACGCGCAGCGCGGCGTCGCGCCAGTCCTGCAGATGTTCTTCCCTGTTCATGCTGTCTCCCGGATGCGGAATCGATAGTGGAGGCGGGGGCGCTGATCGTGCACCGACTGCGGCGCAGTCTAGGCAGGAGGCGACGGGCAAGTTGCCCTGTGTGCGTGGACGAGGGCTCAGCCGGCGCTGCGCGTCCGCGTGTCGGGTGCGCTCAGTTGCGCGATCAGCCGGGCGTTGGCCCAGCCGAACAGGCAGCCGATCAGCAGCGCCAGCGGCAGCGCGACGATGACGTTGTCGGCACGCAGTGTGGTGAGCACCGTGGCGTCGAAGCGACCGGGCACGTCGAGATAGGCCCAGTTCGCGGCGAAGCCATAGACGCAGACCGGCAGCACCGCCAGCCGCGGCCAGCCGGAGGCCAGGCTCATGACACCGACCGCGGCACCGACCACCAGCGGTACCCATACGGTGCCGGGCAGTGCCGTCGGGTTGAACAGGATGGCCAGCGCCGCCAGCCAGCCGGCGAACACGCCGAACACCGCGTGCGCCAGCACCGCCGCCAGTGCGGCCGGCGGCCGGTCGCCGCCGCCGAGGTGGAAGAAGCAGGCCCAGGCGATCACCATCGGCCACATCGGCAGCGGGAAGGTCTGCATCGTGAAGGTCATCGTCACCGCCAGAATGACGTTGGCGCAGACCAGGGCGGAGAAGGGCTTCAGTGCGTGCATGGCGGTGTCCTTTCGAGGCGTGGGCGTGCAGCCGCCCCTGCGGCCCCGGTGGGGCTGCATGCGTTCGGGCGGCGGGAGGGGGAGCGGCCGTAGCCGCGCTGTCAGGTGCGGCCCTGCTGCACCAGTTCGGCGTATTCGTCCGGCGTGATCAGGCCCTGCGCAGCGGCGACCTGGCTGTCGTGCGCGGGCAGCACGTCCTGCAGGCCGTCGATGCGCTTCCACGTCGCAGGCGGCGTTTCGCAGCCGGGCTGCGGCACGTGCGGCGCACCGGCGACCCGCTGGTAGCGGTGGATGTAGCGCGGGCAGTTGATGAAGATTTCCGCCAGCTTCACGCGCACGACGAATTCCGCACCGTGGAAGGCAGGCAGGCCTTCATGCAGCAGCGGATCGTCGCGGCTCACCGTGGCGTCGCCATGCACGCGCACGCGGTGCGGTGTTTCGAAGTCGATGAACAGCATCCCCACCTTCGGGTTGGCGCCGATATTGCCCATCGACAGGAACATGCCGTTGCCGTCGAAGCTCGGGAACGCCAGCGTCGTGCCATCGACCACCCGGACGAAGCCGGGACTGCCGCCCTTGTGCGACACGGACGGGTACCCCCGATGGTCGATCGTGGTGAGGAAGAAGAAGTCGCGCGACTCGATGAAGCCCTGGTGTTCGGGCTGTATGTCCGGATGCACGATGAACTGCTGCACGCGGTCGGCCAGCGGCCGCATGTCGAACTCTTCCTGCAGCGCGCGGTGCTGCGCGCCGTAGAGCGTGGCCATGTCTCCTCCTGAATCAAGAAAGCTGTCCGATGAACGGACAAACCGGTTGTTCGAGGTCTTGTTGTGTGGAGCCGATGCTAGTGTTCGCATCTGCAGGCGGCAATAAGCCGGGCCTACATAGGTGTCCGCATATCGGACACGGTTTTTGCGGATGAACGGACAGGGGGCGGACGGCCGGATGAACGGACGAGCTTCAGCGCAGCGCGGCGAGGCGGACGAGGCGCCGGCAGGCAGCCTGCACCGCGCGCGGCTGCTGGTGACGACGATTGCGCGCGGCTCCCGCCGCGGCAGCCTGCTGACCGAACTGGTCGCGCGTACCGGCCTGCCGCGGCCGACCATACACCGCGTGCTCGACATGCTGATCGACATGGGCTGGGTCGAGCGCGACCCGCTGACGCTGCGTTTCAACCTCGGCCGCGACCTGGCGGCGCTCGGCTATTCGGCGATCAGCCGCCAGCCGGTCGAGCGCGCGGCAGCGACCGAACTGAGCGCGCTGGCCGAGGAACTGGACCAGGTGGTGTTCCTGAACATCCGCAGCGGGCTGGACAGCGTGTGCATCGGCCGCTACGACACGCGCTCGCAGATACAGGTCGGGCGCGGCGACGTCGGCTTGCGTACCGCCTTCGGCATCACGCAGAGCTGCATCGCGATGATGTCGCGGCTGCCGGCGGACGAGGTGTGGGAGGTGATGCGCATCAATCTGTCGCGCTTCCACCGCGTCGAGCGCTACGACGAAATCCGCCATCGCACGGCGATCGACTTCGCGCTGGCCAACGGCTACTGCTGTTTCGACGGCATGGTGTTGGACCGCAGCACCAGCGGCATGGGTGTGCCGATCTGCGACGCCGGGGGCTACCCGGTGGCGGGCATCGGCACCACCTTCATCAGCGCCTGGCTGGACGAGTCGGGTCGCGCTGCCTGCCGCGCGCGGCTGGAGGCGGCGGCTGCGCGCATCGCGCAGCGCCTGTTCGCGCTGCCGGATGGCGAGGCCTGAGCGAAGATCGCCCGCTCAGCGAGTGATGAAATGCACCGCCGTCAGCAGCGTGCCGACAAACAGCGCGGCGCCGAGCACGGCACCGGCGACCAGATGCAGCGGCTTCAGCGTCACCGTGTCGACGTCGTGCCGGCTGCGCTTGCGCACGCCGAAGAAGCTCCAGAACACGGTGGTGGCGATGCGCAGCACGGACGGGGCGGTGGGCGAGGACATGACGGATCTCCTGCAGCGATGAAGGCATGCGCACGCGGGCGCATCGTGTCGCCACACTAGAGCCGGCCGCACGGAGGAAACAGATCCAGTCGCGCCGAAACAGGATCGGCACAGTTGACGGCCGCCGCCGCGGGCAAGATGCCCGCGCGCCAGCCGGCTAGAATCGGTGCGATGAAGCGCGGCACCAACCTGAAACTGACGCTGATGCTGCGCATCACGCTGCTCGCCGTGGCCATCGGCGTGCTCGCGTCGGCCGGCCTGATCTGGCGCACGACGACGCGGCTGCAGGCCGAGGCGGTGCGCAACGCCGACCTGGTGTCGCGGCTCATCACCGACCAGATGTCGCGTCAGTTGAGCGGGCTCGAACTGAATATCGGCAAGCCCGACCTCGCGCGCTTCGCCGAGTTTTCCGAAGTGACCCGGCTGTGCGTGCAGTACTTCGACCTCGAAGGCACGCTGTCGGCCAACAGCTGCCAGCAGGCGCCGCCGCCACAGGCGGAAGCCGAGGCGCCGGCGTGGTTCCGCGAACTGATCCGCTACACGCTGAACCGGCGCATCGACCGGGGTGCCGAATCGGCCACCGACAGCGGTGAATCGCCGGGCGTGAAGGTCGGGCGGCGCGTGCTGTGGTACCAGCCTTACGGCGTCGGCCTCGACGTCGGGCGCGCACCGGGCCTGAAGATGGGCGAGGTCCTGATACGTGTCGATGCCGACCGCGAAAGTGCGGCCGTGTGGAACGAGATCACGCGCCTGCTGATGTGGGCGGTGCTGGCCCTGCTGGCGTTCAACGTGCTGATCTACTTCAGCATCAGCCGCGCGCTGCGCCCGGCGGCGGCGGTGCTGGACGGCCTCGGCAAGCTCGAACGCGGCGATCTGGACGCGCGGCTGCCGGCCTTCGAACTGATCGAGTTCGACCGCATCGGCTCGGTGTTCAACGCGATGGCCGGCAATCTGAAACAGAAGACGCGGGAGCAGCAGCGCCTGGCGCAAATGCTGCTCACCGTGCAGGAAGGCGAGCGCCGGCGGCTGGCGCGCGAACTGCACGACGAGTTCGGGCAGAGCCTGGCGTCGATCAGTGCCGAGGCCGCATGTGTCGTGAACGAAGCGGGGCGGCCACAGCCGGCGCCGGACGCGCTGCGCGCCAGCGGCCGCACCGTGCTGCGCACGGTCAGCGGCATGATGGAATCGCTGCACGGCATCCTGCGCCAGCTGCGGCCGGTCGGGCTCGACGAGTACGGACTGATCGCCGGCCTCGACAAGCTGGTGCGCATGTGGGACGCGCAGGCGCGCGGCCGCTGCAGCTATCGCCTTGAGGTCAGCGGCGATTTCGCCGACGTGCCGGATGACATCGCGATCAACCTGTACCGCATCGTGCAGGAATGCCTGACCAATGCGGCCAAACATTCCGGTGCGACGACGGTCGACGTGCAACTGGAGCGGCGCACGGCGAGTGACGACATCCGTCTGCGCGTCAGCGACGACGGCGTCGTGCGCGGGCCTGACCTGCCGGCGCCACGCGGCAAATCCGGCGGCTTCGGCCTGATCGGCGTGAAGGAAAGGGTGATCGCGCTCGGCGGCCGCGTGCAGCTGTCGGCGCGCGAACCGCAGGGGCTGGCGGTCGACATCGTCGTGCCCTGGCAACTGACAGACGGAGGAACACCGGCATGACGGATACACCGATCAGCGTGCTGCTGGTCGACGACCACGCGGTGGTGCGCGAGGGCTACCGGCGGCTGATCGAGCGGCATCCGCCGCTGACCATCGCGGCCGAAGCCGGTTCGGGCGAGGAGGCCTACCGGCGCTACGTCGAACTGGCACCGGACGTGGTGGTGATGGACATCACGCTGCCGGGTGCCAGCGGCATCCAGACGCTGCAGCACATCCTGCAGCGCGACCGCGACGCGCGCGTGCTCATCTTCACCATGCACCGCGACGCCACTTTCGTCGAGAAGGCGCTGGAATCGGGCGCGCTCGGCTACGTCACCAAGAGCTCGTCGCCCGATCTGCTGGTCGAGGCGATCTGCGCGGTGTACCACCGGCGGCAGACGCTGAGCCCGGACGTGCAGACCGAACTGGCTGCACTGCGCCGTGCCAGCAGCGCGTCGAAGAACCCGCTGGCCGCGCTGAGCGCGCGCGAATTCGAAATCCTGCGCATGCTGGTCGCCGCGAAGTCGCGCGAGGACATCGCCGACACGCTGCACCTGAGCCTGAAGACGGTGCTCAACATCCACTACCAGATCAAGTCCAAGCTGGGCGTGTCGACCGATATCGAACTGATGCACGCGGCGCGGCAGCTCGGGCTGATCGACTGAGGTTGTGGGAGCGACCTCTGGTCGCAATGCGGCGATTGCGTGCCGCCGTCTTCGATTCAGGCTGTAATCGCGAGCAAGCTCGCTCCCACGGGAAGCCGGGCTCCGACGACGAGGCGGGCGTGCTTCTGGTGGGAGCGACCTCTGGTCGCGATGCGGCGATTGCGTGCCGCTGGCTTCGATACAGGCCGCAATCGCGAGCAAGCTCGCTCCCACGGACGCCGCTACTTCCGGCGCCCCGCCGCCTTGCGCGGCTTCAGCAGCGGCGCCAGGTAATGCCCGGTGTGCGAGCGCTCTTCCGCGGCCACCTGTTCCGGTGTGCCGGCCGCGATGATTTCGCCGCCGCCGGCACCCCCCTCGGGGCCGAGGTCGATGATCCAGTCGGCGGTCTTGATCACGTCCAGGTTGTGCTCGATCACGACGATGGTGTTGCCGGCGTCGCGCAGCCGGTAGAGCACGCCGAGCAGCATGTCGACGTCGTGGAAGTGCAGGCCGGTGGTCGGCTCGTCGAGGATGTAGAGCGTGCGGCCGGTGTCGCGCTTGCTCAGTTCGAGCGCCAGCTTCACCCGCTGCGCCTCGCCGCCGGACAGCGTGGTGGCACTCTGGCCGAGACCGATGTAGCCGAGGCCCACCTCGACCAGCGTTTCCAGCTTGCGGGCGACCGTGGGCACCGCGTCGAAGAACTCGCGCGCCTCGTTCACCGTCATGCCCAGCACTTCGTGGATGGTCTTGCCCTTGTAGCGGATGTCCAGCGTTTCGCGGTTGTAGCGCTTCCCGTTGCACACGTCGCAGGGCACGAACACGTCCGGCAGGAAGTGCATTTCGACGCGCACCAGGCCGTCGCCCTGGCAGGCTTCGCAGCGTCCGCCCTTGACGTTGAACGAGAAGCGGCCGGGGCCGTAGCCGCGCGAGCGCGCTTCCGGCGTGCCGGCGAACAGCTCACGTATCGGCGTCAGCAGGCCGGTGTAGGTGGCCGGGTTGGAGCGCGGCGTGCGGCCGATCGGCGACTGATCGACATTGATCACCTTGTCGAACTGCTCCAGTCCTTCGATGGCGTCGTGCGCCGCCGGCAGCGCGGCCGAGCCGTACAGGTGATGGGCGGCTGCGGTGTACAGCGTGTCGTTGATCAGCGTGGACTTGCCGGAGCCCGACACGCCGGTCACGCAGGTGATCAGCCCGAGCGGGATCGACGCGTCGGCGCCGCGCAGATTGTTGCCGCGTGCACCGCGCACGTGCAGCCAGGCGTCCGACGGCTTGGTGCGCTTCTTCGGCACCTCGATCTGCTTGCGGCCGGACAGGTAGGCGCCGGTCAGGCTGTCTTCCGACGCCTCGATGTCGGCCGGCGTGCCCTGTGCGATCACCTGGCCACCGTGCTGGCCGGCGCCCGGGCCCATGTCGACCACGTGGTCGGCCATCTCGATTGCTTCCTGGTCGTGCTCGACCACCACCACCGTGTTGCCGAGGTCGCGCAGCTTGTTCAGCGTACCCAGCAGGCGCGCGTTGTCGCGCTGGTGCAGGCCGATCGACGGTTCGTCCAGCACGTACATGACGCCGGTCAGGCCGGAGCCGATCTGGCTGGCCAGCCGGATGCGCTGCGCCTCGCCGCCGGACAGCGTCTCGGCCGAGCGGTCCAGGCTCAGGTAGTCGAGACCGACGTCGATCAGGAAGCCAAGGCGGGCGGCGATCTCGCGCATGATGCGGGCGGCGATGGCGGCACGCGCGCCATCCAGTTCCAGCCCTTCGAACACCTGCTGACAGGCGCGCAGCGGCAGTGAAGCGAGCTGCGGCAGCGTGTGGTCGCCGACCCGGACATGGCGAGCGTCCGAGCGCAGCCGCGTGCCGTGGCAGTCCGGACACACCTTGGTGTTGCGGTACTTGCCCAGCTCTTCGCGTACGACCACCGAATCGGTTTCACGGTAGCGCCGTTCCAGGTTCGGCACCACGCCCTCGAAGGTGTGCTCGCGCACCGTGGTGCGGCCGGATTCCGACAGGTAGCGGAAAGGGATGCGGTCACGCCCGGAACCGCTGAGCACGATGTCCTGCAGCTTCGCGTCGAGCTGCTCCCACGGCGTATCGACGTCGAACTTGTAGAAGGTGGCGAGGCTGGACAGCAGCTGGAAGTAGAACTGGTTGCGCCGGTCCCAGCCACGGATCGCGCCGGAGGCGAGCGACAGGTGCGGGTGGGCGACGATGCGCGCCGGGTCGAAGAAGGTGACCATGCCCAGGCCGTCACAGCTGGTGCAGGCGCCGGCCGGGTTGTTGAACGAGAACAGCCGCGGCTCCAGTTCGGCCACGCTGTGGCCGCATACCGGGCAGGCGAAGCGGGCGGAAAAGAGCTGTTCGGCGCCACTGTCCATGTCCAGCGCGATGGCGCGGCCTTCCGCCTGCTGCAGCGCGGTCTCGATCGACTCAGCGAGCCGCTGGCGCGCGTCGGCGCGCACCTTCAGGCGGTCGACGACGACGTCGATCGAGTGCTTGATGTTCTTGTCCAGCCTGGGCAGCTTGTCGATGTCCATCAGCTCGCCGTCCAGCCGCACGCGCACGAAGCCGCGCGAGCGCAGGTCCGAAATGAGCTCGACCTGTTCGCCCTTGCGCTCGCTCACCACCGGCGCAAGGATGGCCACCTTGCTCTCTTCCGGCATCGCCAGCACCGCATCGACCATCTGCGACACACTCTGCGCGGCCAGCGGCGCGCCGTGCTCCGGGCAGTGCGGCGTGCCCACGCGGGCGAACAGCAGGCGCAGGTAGTCGTGGATTTCGGTCACCGTGCCGACGGTGGAGCGCGGATTGTGGCTGGTCGCCTTCTGTTCGATCGAGATCGCCGGCGACAGGCCTTCGATCAGGTCCACGTCCGGCTTTTCCATCAGCTGCAGGAACTGGCGCGCGTAGGCCGACAGCGACTCGACGTAACGGCGCTGGCCCTCGGCGTACAGCGTGTCGAAGGCGAGCGAGCTCTTGCCCGAGCCGGACAGCCCGGTGATCACCGTCAGGCGGTCGCGCGGAATGTCGATGTTGATGTTCTTCAGATTGTGGGTGCGCGCACCGCGTATGCGTATCCAGTCCATGGTCCGGCCGGGGGCAGGGCAAACCGGGTATGAGACCCCATTTCCCGTCGAATTGCGAGCGGCTGCACAGGTCGGGCTGCACGCACTTGCGTCGCGCATGCGTATTGATTGGCGTGCCGCTCGCCGTCTCCCTCCAACAACGATGACAACAGACATGCAGATACTGACCGTTGCGCCCTATCCGCGCGAGAACACGCTGTTCCGAATTCACGCCGTGCTGTCCGCAGTGCTGTGGGTGCTCATCCTGGTCGCCACCTTCGGCCTCGTGCTGGTGTACCTGCTGTTCGGCGGACTGTTCTACCTGTTCGGCTTTTCCTGGTTCATCACCCACCTGAAAGGCAACGGAGCGCGCATCGGACCGGACCAGTTTCCGGACCTGCACGCGCGCATCGTCAGCGCCTGCGAGCGGCTGGGCATACGCGAACTGCCCGAGTGCTACCTGATCCAGTCCGACGGCATCCTGAACGCGCTGGCGGCCAAATTCCTGGGTCGCCACTACGTCGTGCTGTTCTCGCCCATCGTCGATGCGCTGGAGGAGCGTCCGGATTCACTGGATTTCTACATCGGACACGAACTGGCGCACATCCACCGCAAGCACACCGGCCTGCTGCGTTCGGTCTTTCTCTGGCCGTCGGCCTTCCTGCCCTTGATCGGTGCCGCCTACCGCCGCGCCCAGGAATACACCTGCGACCGTTATGGTCTTGCGCTGTGCCCGAAGCCGGAGGATGCCGAACGCGCGCTGGCGGTCGTGGTGGGTGGATCGCGCCGGTGGATGACGCTGAACAGCGACACCTTCATCGGTCAGAGCGCCGAAAGCGGTGGCTTCTGGATGTCGTTCAACGAGCTGACCTCGGACTACCCCTGGCTGTCCAAGCGCATGCTGGCGCTGCGCGCGCTGTCGTCCGGCCGCGAACTGCGGGTGCCGCGACGCAGCCTGCGCGCCAAGCTGCTTGCGCTGTTCGTGCCGCGCTTTCCCGGGATTGGCGGCGGCGGGGGCCTGATCATGCTGGTCGCGATCATCGGCGTATTGGCTGCCATCGCCATTCCGCAGTACGAGGACTACGTGAAGCGCGCCCGTCTGGCACAGGTCGATGCGGCCGCCGGCACGCTGCTGCAGCATTTGCAGACCGAGGCGGCGACGCTGGAACAGGCGAACACCCTGTTGTCCGCGCTCGACCGCGTGCCGGCGGTACAGGCGCTGCAGGCGGTGGCAAGCGTGGACATGCGCGAGGGCGGTACAGTAATCGTGACGCCGCTGGGCCGGCCCAGCGGCCAGGACGACGCGCTGGCCTTCGTGCCCTCGCTGGATGACGTCAGCGGCGCGGTCCAGTGGCAGTGCCAGACCGAGCGACCTGAGCCCCGCCGGCCGTCCTGGTGCCGCTGAAACCGGGCGGCGGTGACGGAGAGGCCGTGGCAGTGGCCGCGGCTTTGCTAGAATTCGGCGGTTCCTTCGCCGTCCCGCCATGACTTCCCCTATTTCAGACCGCATGACCCGCACCGAATGGCGTGCGGGCGTGGCGCTCGCATTCATTCTCGCCTTGCGCATGCTCGGCCTGTTCCTCGTGCTGCCGGTGTTTTCGGTTTTCGCGCGGACGCTGCCCGGCGGCGACAACATTTTCATGGCCGGGCTGGCCTTCGGCGTGTTCGGTCTCGCCCAGGCCTTCATGCAGATTCCGTTCGGCATTGCCTCCGACCGCTTCGGTCGCAAGCCGGTCATCGTCGTCGGTCTGCTGCTGTACGCGGCGGGCAGCCTGATGGCGATGTGGGCGCCGGACATCCACTGGATGATCGCGGCGCGCATCCTGCAGGGTACCGGCGCCATTTCGGCCGCGGTGACCGCGCTTGCCGCCGATCTGGTGCGCGACCAGCACCGCACCAAGGTGATGGCGATGATAGGTTCGACCATCGGCCTCGTGTTCGCCGGTTCTCTGGTGCTGTCGCCGGCGCTTTACGGCTGGGTGGGCATGGACGGCATGTTCCTGTTCATCGCCGTGCTGGCACTGACCGCGATTCCGGTGCTGCTCAAGGTGGTGCCGGATCCGGACCACGCGCCGGTGGTGCAGCCGACGCCGTTTGCGCGGGTGATCGCCGACCGTCAGCTGATGCGCCTCAACTTCGGCATGTTCACCGTACACATGGTGCAGATGGCCATGTTCCTGATGGTGCCGCTGGCGCTGGTCGAGGTGATGGGCGTGCCGGTGGCCGAACACTGGACGCTCTACCTGCCCATCGTGCTGGCCAGTTTCGTCGTCATGGTGCCGGCCATCGTCTGGGCCGAAAAGCGGGCGCGCGTGAAGTCGGTGTTCCTGGCGTCCATCGTCACGCTGATCGTTTCGCAGTTCATCTTCCTGGCGCAGGTCGACCTGATGTGGGTGCTGGTCGGCGGGCTGTTCGTGTTCTTCATCGCCTTCAACCTGCTGGAGGCGCTGCTGCCCTCGCTGGTGTCGCGCATCGCGCCGCCGGCGGCCAAGGGTGCGGCGCTCGGTGTGTTCAATACCGCGCAGTCCATCGGCGCCGCCACCGGCAGCGCCATCGGCGGGGCGATCGCGCTGCGTTTCGGCGCCGCTGGCGTGTTCGGCTTCTGCATTGCGCTGGCCATCGCCTGGTGGCTGTGGGCACGCAGCATGCAAGCGCCGCCGGTGGTTGCACTGCGCGAGTACGCGATCGGCGATCATGTCGACATCGAGTGGCTGCGCGAGCGCCTGCTCGAACTGCCGGGTGTCAGGGAAGCCAGCGTAGAACGGGAGCGCCGGATGGCGTATCTGAAGGTGAATCTGGAACTGTGGGACGAAGAGGGCGTACGCCGGCTGCTCGATGCGCCGGTTGTTGCCTGAAATTCATATGGAATAATGGCGCAGCGCCCGTCCGGTGCGTAGCGCCTCTGTCAGAAACGAAATACACGAATCTCGCGGGAGGAAAATCATGGCTTCAGTAAACAAGGTCATCATCGTCGGCAACCTGGGCCGCGATCCGGAAACCCGCTACGCGCCAAACGGCGACGCGATCTGCAACATCACGGTGGCGACCACCGACAGCTGGAAGGACAAGCAGACCGGCGAGAAGAAGGAACAGACGGAGTGGCATCGCGTGTCCTTCTACGGCCGCCTGGCCGAGATCGCCGGCCAGTACCTGCGCAAGGGCTCCGCCGTCTATGTCGAGGGCAGCCTGCGCACCCGCAAGTGGCAGGACAAGGAAGGTCAGGACCGCTACACCACCGAAATCCGCGCCGAGCAGATGCAGATGCTGGGCAGTCGGCAGGGCTCGGGTGGCGGCGGTGGCGGTGAAAGCTACGGCGGCGGTGGCGGTGGTGGTTACGGCGGTGGCGACGATTTCGATCAGGCACCGCGCCAGTCCGCGCCGCGTCAGGCGCCCAGCCGGCCGGCGCCGGCGCCGCAGTCGGCACCGCCGTCCTCGTCCGGCGGCTTCGGCGGCATGGACGACGACATCCCGTTCTGACACGAACGGTCAGTCCGGACAGAAAAACGGCGCGCCCGCGGGTGCGCCGTTTTTTTTTCAGCGTGCCGTCGCCCGCCCGGGCCGCGCGGCGACGAAGGCGCCCGCCGACACGCAGATCAGGCCGGCGACCAGCCAGCCGGACAGCGGTTCGTCGAGCAGCGGCGCCGCGGCGACGCCGGCCAGTACCGGCACCAGCGCCACCAGCGCGCCGGTGCGTTCGGCGCCCAGCTCATGCACCGCCTTCAGGAACAGCATCATCGCCACGATGGTGACGCCGGCGCCCTGGTAGAGACCCTGCAGCACCAGCATGCCGGTCGGCACCTGGTCGAGCGCCTTGGGCAGCGACAGCAGATAGACCGGCAGGTAGAGCGCGGTCGAGCCGAGTGCGACGAAGCGGGTCAGCGTCCAGGCGTCGCGCTTCCATTTCTTCGCCAGCACGCTGTACAGCGCCCACGCGGCCGAGCCGCCGAGCAGCAGCAGGTCGCCCAGCAGCATGTCGTGCGTCCATGCGTGGCCGCCGGCGGAGTAGTGCACCGCCACGCAGGCAATGCCCAGCGCAATGCCGGCCAGGCCGACCATGCGCCCGGCGCCCGGTCGCGAGCCGAGCACCCACCAGGCGGCCGCAGCGACCAGGAAGGGCTGCATGCCCGGCAGCAGGATGGCGCCGTGCGCGGCCGGTGCGTACTTGAAGGCGGCGAACACGAACAGGCCGTAGATGAGGCCGCCGAGCAGGGTCAGCGTCCACAGTTGCGCGTCGCGCCAGGCGCC
Source organism: Methyloversatilis discipulorum (assembly GCF_000385375.1). Taxonomy (NCBI): domain Bacteria; kingdom Pseudomonadati; phylum Pseudomonadota; class Betaproteobacteria; order Nitrosomonadales; family Sterolibacteriaceae; genus Methyloversatilis; species Methyloversatilis discipulorum. The sequence goes on along the minus strand of NZ_ARVV01000001.1, from coordinate 3,460,620 downwards.
GCGCGGCAGGCTGCCGGCGAAAGGCAGCAGCAACAGTGCGGCCGTGCCCAGGCGCAGCGCCAGCGTGTCCCAGGCGGTCAGCGGGCTCTTGCCGCCGTAGCGGGATACCAGGATGAAGCCGGTCCAGATGGCGACGGTACCGGCGGCGGCGAGATAGCCGGTGATACGCGGGGACAGGGTGAAGCGGGGCATTGCGAGGGCAACCGGTTGACGGGGCATCAGTGTAGAGCCTGTCGTGGTCCGCCTCCCTGTCGTGCTGCCGGCTGTTCCGGTCGGCGCGGCGGCACAGTCAAGGCGCGCCCGCCTGATCCTGCTCAAGACGGCCGACCGGCCGGCGGCTAGATTCAAAGGGGACTCGCCCCGGGCATTTCAGGAGACATCATGGAAAAGCGCTACATCGCCTTCATCATCAAGAACAGGGAACCGCTGTTGCTGCAGCGGAACGACACGGTCAGTCATGCCTGCCGGCTGATGCACGAGAAGGGGACCGGGGCGGTGCTGATCGTTGACGACAAGCAGAAGCTGGTCGGCATCTTCACCGGCCGCGACGCAGTGCGGATACTTGCCGAAGGGCATCACGCGCCGGCCATGACGCTGGCCGAGGCGATGACGCCGGATCCGCACACGATTGCGCCGGACCAGACCTCGATCGACGCGCTGCGCGAAATGAACGATCGCGGCTTCCGCCACCTGCCGGTGGTCGACAACGGGGTGATCGTCGGCATCGTGTCGCGCGGCGACTTCAAGGGCGCCGAACTGGAACGGCTGGGCGACGAAACCAGCCTGTGGGAGAGGATCTGCTGATTCAGGATCTGCTGAGTCAGCGACGATCAGCGTGCGCGCTGCGGTACTGCTGCCGCCAGTCGCGCGACGAGGCCAGCCACCACATGCGGTCGAAGGCCAGCGACAGCGTCGGCAGCAGATCGGCGAAGTAGTGCTCGGCCGCGCTCGGGCCGTCGGCCGCGTCGGGCAGGCCGTCGGCGTGGTCGATGTCGAGCGCCGCCAGGCGTTCGGCCAGCGCCGGGTGGGTGTCGAAGGCGGCGGTGTCGGCGCGGGCGCCGAGCAGATGCTCCAGATCGGCCAGCGCCTCGTCGCGCACGAAGCCCACCTGCATGCCGAGGCCCATTTCGCGGAAGGGGCGGATGCGCGGCCGGCGCCTGCTGCGCGCCTGTTCCATCACCTTGGTCCAGTAGTTCTCGGTCAGGAAGCGGTCCTTCATCGCCAGATCGATCAGTGCGCCGGCCAGCGCCGGTGCACCGACCGCGCGGGCAGCGAGTGCGTCGGCCTCGAATTCGTCCAGTCGCGACAACTGTACGGACTGTTCGAGGTCGGTCCGCGCGGTGCGCGCGAACGCACGACGGGCGGCACGCGCCAGAGGGCCGTCGTCCTCGTCGATGCGGTCGAAACAGCGCAGCCACCAGGTGCGCAGATGGGCGGCCCAGGCACCGCGGCGGCCGCGCTGCGCCGACAGGTGAGCCAGTTCGTGCGCCAGCACCGCCGACAGTTGCTGCGGCGTCAGGCAGTGGGCCAGTGGTATGCCCAGCAGCAGCGTCGTGCGCATCGGGCCGAACAGACCGAAAGCCGGGCGACACACGACGGCGGCGTTCACCTCCGGCGTGGCCAGCACGCGGTCGATGCGGCGCGCGCCGAGCCGTGTGCAAAGACGGTCGATGCGCCGACGGAAGCCGGGCGCCAGCGCGTCCGGCAGCACGATGCCCGCGCAGTCCGGCGTCGGTACCCAGAGCCAGCGCGAAAGTCGCACGCTGACCCAGACTACGGTCAGCAGCACGGCCAGCGCAACGGCAGTCGTCACCGTCGAGGCGCCTTCCAGCGCATGCAGCAGCATCAGCCCGGACAGCAGGCAGCCGGCCAGTGCTGCGGTCAGCAGCCCGATGCATAGGGTGGCGCGCAGCGTGAGCAGGCGGCGAAGCTGGCGTTGTCGGCTGTGCGCATTCACGATGGCGGCTCCGGGCAGGGCAAACGCGAGGGGACTGGGCCGACTTATACGTAGCGCGCCAGCGCCGCGGCAATCAGCCGAATGCCTGAGCCCGATCAGGCAATTTCCCCGTTCAAAACAACGATGTGGCGTCTGCTCGCGCCGATTTGTATCAGCGTGATGCGTTGGGCATGCCGGTGCGCACGGTCGGCATAGACTGGAACGGTCATTTTCATCGGCCTCCGTTTCACCATGGCGCTTCCCCTGTTCAAGCCCGATTCCCCGCTCGCCGAGTTCGAACTGCTTGAACTGCTGGACCGCAGCAACCGGCAGGCGCGCGAACGCCTGCGGCGCTTCGGCACGGTGTGGCCCTTCGGCAGCTATGTCTGTCCGGCCGGTTTTGTCCATCCGCTGGAGTCCGACCCCGCAAACTACGCGCTGCCGCACTACATGCAGTACGAAATACTGCACGACAGGCTGGTGGCGATGGCGTGGAAGGACAAGCTGATCGCCTACACGCTGGTGGCGCAGATCGGCCTGCCGCCGGAATACGATGCGGCGCGCACGTCGTCGGTCCGGGTCCATTTCGAATCGCCGGAAATGTCCGTCTATATGTACACGCCCTTCCTGCAGGCGCCCTGTCGGGCGCATCCGCCGACCGTCGCCGACTTCCAGCGCACCCGCTTTCTCGAATCCTTCGTGACGCCGGCAGGCGCCAACGTGTTCGAGGCACGGCAACGCTGAAACCGCCCGCGGCGCCTACAATCGCCGCATGCCCAGATTCCAGCTGCTCATTTCGGCGATCGAGTTCGCCGCCACGCTCGCCTTTGCCGTGTCTGGCCTTATCGAAGCAGCGCGCCGCCGCATGGACGTGGTCGGTGTGTTCGCCGTGGCCTTCATCACCGCTTTTGGCGGCGGCACGGTGCGCGACGTGCTGCTCGACCGCCGGCCCTTCTTCTGGGTCGAGCACCAGGGCTATGTGTGGCTCGTCTTCGTGCTCACGCTGGTGGCAGCACCGTGGCTGCACAAGCACCGCGACATCGTCACCGAACGCGCGATGCTGATTCCCGATGCTCTGGGCCTCGGTCTGTTTTCGGTCACCGGCGTCAGCCTGGCGCACCAGATGGGCATGCCGCTCTTCGTGTCGGTCATGATGGGCGTCGTCACCGGCGTGCTCGGCGGCGTCATGCGCGACGTCATCTGCAACGAGGTGCCGAACGTGTTCCACGACCACCGGCCCTATGCCCTGTGCGCCTTCGTCGGTGCCTGGCTCTACCTCGGCATGGACGCGCTGGCGGTGACACCGCTGCTGTCGCTGGCCGTCTCGGTCGCGCTGATCGCCGGCCTGCGGCTGCTGGCTGTGATGACAGGCTGGTCGGTACCGCGCTGGCCGCGCGACGAAAGCTGAGCGCGCCGCACACCGTAGATCGTCAATCTGTAGACACATTCGAAGTGTCAGCATAAAGTGACACTATCGGCTGTGCCATCGATCTTCCATGGCGCCCGACTTCCGCGCGAGGTGCGCCATGTCGCAAGCCTTCCCGTTTTCGGCCATCGTCGGCCAGGACGAAATGAAGCAGGCCATCCTGCTGTCGGCGGTCGATCCGTCCATCGGCGGCGTGCTCGTGTTCGGCGACCGCGGCACCGGCAAGTCGACGGCCGTGCGCGCACTGGCGGCGCTGCTGCCGAAGATGCGCGCGGTCGAGGGCTGCGCCTACCAGTGTGACCCGGACGAAGTGGCCTCGGTCTGCCCGGTCTGTTCCGCCGCTGCCGCATCGCGACGCGCGCGGCTGGTGCCGGTGCCGGTGGTCGATCTGCCGCTTGGCGCCACCGAGGACCGCGTGGTTGGCGCTCTCGATCTCGAACGCGCGCTGACCCGCGGTGAAAAGGCCTTCGAGCCCGGACTGCTGGCGCGCGCCCACCGCGGCTTTCTCTATGTCGACGAGGTCAATCTGCTGGAGGACCACCTGGTCGATCTGCTGATCGACGTGGCCGCTTCCGGCGAGAACGTGGTCGAGCGCGAAGGGCTCAGCGTGCGTCACCCCGCGCGCTTCGTGCTCGTCGGCAGCGGCAACCCGGAGGAGGGCGAACTGCGGCCGCAGCTGCTGGACCGCTTCGGCCTGTCGGTCGAGGTGAGTACGCCGACCGATCTGCCGACCCGCGTCGATGTCGTGAAACGTCGTGACGCCTTCGAGCGCGACCGCGCCGGCTTCTGTGCGCAGTGGTCCGGACGCGACGCCAAGCTGCGTCGTCGCATCGTCGGTGCGCGTGAGCGCCTGCCCGCCGTGCGGGTGCCGGATGCGGCGCTCGAACAGGCGGCCAGGCTGTGCATGCAGCTCGGCACCGACGGCCTGCGCGGCGAACTGACGCTGGTGCGCGCGGCGCGCGCACTGGCGGCCTATGACGGCGACGAAGAGGTCGGCGACGCGCATCTGCGACGGATCGCGCCGTCGGCGCTGCGCCACCGGCTGCGCCGCGATCCACTGGACGAATCCGGCTCCGGCGTGCGCGTGGCGCGCGCGGTCGATGAGCTGCTGCCGGCATGAGCGGGGTACCGATGCAGACTGACGACACGATGGCGCGCTGGCTGCGCGCACTGCTGCCGGCCGCGCTGTGTGCGCTCGATCCGGCCGGATGTGGCGGTGTGCGGCTGCGCGCCCAGGCCGGTCCGGCGCGCGACGCCTGGCTGGCGCAACTGCGCGCGCTGCTGCCGCCCGGCACGCCGCTGCGCCGCATTCCGCTCGACGCACCCGATGCCCGCCTGCTCGGCGGGCTCGACCTCGCGGCCACGCTGCGCGCCGGCCGACCGGTGGCCGAGCGCGGCCTGCTGGTCGAGGCGCACGGCGGCGTCGTGCTGCTGGCGATGGCCGAGCGCATCAGTTCGGCGGCCGCAGCGCGGCTGACCGCGGTGATGGACGAGGGCGTCGTGGTGATGCTGCGCGATGGGCTGGAAACGCGCGAGGCGGCTGAGTTCGGAGTGATCGCGCTGGACGAGGCACAGGGCGACGACGAGAACCTGCCGGCCGCGCTGTGCGATCGGCTGGCCTGCATCGTCGAGCTCGAAGGCCTGCGTGCCGGCGACTGCCCGCAACTGCCCTTCGATGCCGGACACATCGCCGCCGCGCGTGCGCGCCTGCCGACGGTCAGCGTATCGCCGGTGGTGATCCAGTCGCTCGGTGCAGCGGCACAGGCCTTCGGCGTCGATTCGCTGCGCGCCTTCATGCTCGCGGTACGCGCTGCCCGCGCCGCGGCCGCGCTGGACGGGCGCGACCAGGTGGGCGAGCCGGACGTGACGCTGGCCGCCCAGCTCGTGCTGGCGCCGCGCGCGACGCAGTGTCCGGCAAGTGCCGTCGAGGCGTCGGCCGATGTGCCACCCGATTCCCCCGCGCCCGACAACACGCCCGCCGAGGCCGCGCCGCCGCCGGGCGATGCGGGCGGCGAGCAGAAGGACGACAGGCCCGCCGATCTGCAACAGCCACTTGAAGACCGCGTGCTCGATGCGGTACGCGCCGCGCTGAGCCCTGACCTGCTGGCGCACATCCGGCTGGCTGGCGGTCGTCTGCCGCGGGCGCGCAGCGCCGGGCGCTCCGGCGCGCTGCGCGGCAACGGCCAGCGCGGCCGGCCGGTCGGCGTACGCAAGGGGCGGCCGGGCGGCGGACTGCGGCTCAGCGTCATCGACACGCTGCGTGCGGCGGCGCCGTGGCAGCTGCTGCGCCGACGCCAGGGCATGCCGGCGACGCGGGTGGCGGTGCGGCCCGAGGATTTCCGCGTCGTCCGTTACCGGCAGCGTACGCAGACCACCACCATCTTCGTCGTCGACGCCTCCGGCTCGTCGGCGCTGCACCGGCTGGGCGAAGCCAAGGGCGCGGTCGAACTTCTGCTGGCCGACTGCTACGTGCGGCGCGACCGCGTGGCGGTGATCGCCTTCCGCGGCACGCGCGCCGAACTGCTGTTGCCGCCGACCCGTTCGCTGGTGCGTGCCAAACGCAGCCTGGCCGGCCTGCCCGGTGGCGGCGGCACGCCGCTGGCCGCCGGCATCGAAGCGGGCTGGAGCCTGGCGGACGCGCTGCGCCGGCAGGGCGACACGCCGACGCTGGTGCTGCTCACCGACGGCCGGGGCAATGTCGCGCGCGACGGTCAGGGCGGTCGTGCCCGCGCCGAGCAGGACGCGCAGGCGGCGGCGCGGCGGGTGCGCGCGTCGGCACTGCGCACGCTGTTCATCGACACCTCGCCGCGGCCGCATCCGTCCGCGCAGTCGCTGGCGGCCGGCATGGGCGCCCTGTATGCACCGCTGTCGGCGGCCGATGCACAGGGCATCTCGCAGCTGGTGAAGCAGGCGGGCGCGCAGTCCGCCGGCCAGAACGGATGAACACGACCGGTATGCGGCCATGACCTCGATGAATGATCTGCCGCCAGCGGTGACCGGCGTGCGCCGCAGCGCACCGCATGCGGTGGTGATAGGCAGCGGCTTCGGCGGACTGGCCGCGGCGGTCCGGCTCGGGGCGCGCGGCTACCGCGTCACCGTGCTGGAACGACTGGACGCGCCGGGCGGACGCGCCTACGTACACCGGCAGGACGGCTTCACCTTCGACGCCGGCCCGACCATCGTCACCGCGCCCTTCCTGTTCGAGGAACTGTGGCAGCTTTGCGGCCGACGGATGGCCGACGACGTCGATCTGCGACCGCTGTCGCCGTTCTACCGCATCCGTTTCGACGACGGCGAAAGCTTCGACTGCTCTGGTGATCCCGAGGCGATGCGGCGCGAGGTCGCGCGGCTGGCGCCGGACGACGTGGCCGGTTACGAGCGCTTCATGCGGGCCAGCGAGGCCACCTTCCGCGTCGGTTTCGAACAGCTGGGCCACGTGCCCTTCGACAGCTGGATAGACATGGCGCGCGTGCTGCCGGCGATGGTGAAGCTGCAGAGTTACCGCAGCCTTTACAGCCTGGTGTCCAGCCATGTGCGCGACGAGCGGCTGCGCTTCGTGCTGAGCTTTCATCCGCTGTTCGTCGGTGGCAATCCGTTCACTGTCACGTCGATCTACGGCCTGATCGCCCACCTGGAGCGGCAGTGGGGCGTGCACTTCGCGATGGGCGGCACCGGCTCTCTGGTCAGCGGCCTGGTGAAGCTGATCGAGGGGCAGGGCAACCGCGTGCGCTGCGACGCCGAGGTGGTCGAGATCACCGCGCACAACGGCCGCGCCACCGGGGTGCGGTTGCGCAACGGCGAACTGCTGGCGGCCGACGTCGTGGTGTCGAACGCCGACGCCGCCTACACCTACAAGCACCTGCTGCCATCCACCCGGCGCAAGCGCTGGACCGACCGCCGCCTCGACGACGCGCGCTATTCGATGAGTCTGTTCGTCTGGTACTTCGGCACGCGCGGCTGCTACGACGCGGTGCCGCACCACACGATACTGCTCGGTCCGCGCTACCGGGCGCTGCTGCACGACATCTTCGAACGCCAGGTGTTGGCCGACGATTTCAGCCTCTACTTGCACCGGCCGACCGCGACCGACCCGTCGCTGGCGCCGCCTGGGTGCGACGCCTTCTACGTGCTGTCGCCAGTGCCTCATCTCGACAGCGGCACCGACTGGACAGTCGAGGCGGAACGCTATCGGCAGGCGATCGAGGACCGCCTGTCGGAAACCCTGTTACCGGGGCTGGCCGAACGCATCGTCACCTCGCGCGTCACTACGCCTGTCGATTTCCGCGACCGCCTGCTGTCGCTGAAGGGCGCGGCCTTCGGGCTGGAGCCGGTGCTGACGCAGAGCGCCTGGTTCCGTCCGCACAACCGCAGCGAAGAACTGGAGCGGCTCTATCTGGTCGGCGCCGGCACGCACCCGGGCGCCGGTCTGCCCGGCGTGCTGTCCTCGGCGCGCGTACTCGACCGGCTGGTGCCGGATCCGTCTCATGTCTGACCACGACGCAGCCCAGGACATGGCGGCCTGCCGCCGTCTGCTGCGCGACGGCTCGCGCTCCTTCTTCGCCGCCTCGCTGCTGCTGCCGCGCGCGGTGCGCGAACCGGCCTGCGCGCTGTACGCCTTCTGCCGCATCGCCGACGATCTGGTCGACGACAGCGCCGCCGACGAGGCGACCGTCGAGGCGCTGCGCCGGCGGGTCGACGCCGCCTGTGCCGGCCGGCCGCGTAACGATCCGGTCGATCGCATGCTGTCGCGGGTGGTGGTGCAGTTCGCGATACCGCCGGCACTGCTGCACGCGCTGATCGAGGGCTTCGCCTGGGACGCCCGCGGCCGGCAGTACGAAACGCTGTCCGAGCTGTACGATTACTGCGCCCGCGTCGCGGCCACCGTCGGCGCCATGATGGCGATGCTGATGGGCGTGCGCGACCGCGAACAGGCGGCGCGCGCCTGCGACCTCGGGCTGGCGATGCAGCTCACCAACATCGCCCGCGACATCGGCGAGGACGCGCGGCGCGGCCGGCTCTACCTGCCGCGCGGCTGGCTGCGCGTCGCGGGCATCGACCCGGACGACTGGCTGGCGCGGCCGGTGTTCGACGCGCGGCTGGTGCCGGTGCTCGATCGCCTGCTTGGCTGTGCCGACCTGCTGTACGAGCGCGCCGCTGCCGGCATCGAACAGCTGCCGCCGGCCTGCCGGCCGGGCATCCGGGCGGCACGTGCCATCTATCGCGACATCGGCCGCGGCGTGGTGGCCAACGGACACGATTCAGTGTCGCAGCGCTCAGTCGTGTCGTCCTGGCGCAAGACGGTGCTGCTGGCCGGCTCGCTGACCGCCGCCGCGCGGCAGGCGGAGGCGCGCTACGCCGAGCTGGAGGAGGTGTCGATGCTGGTCGACGCGGTCACCGCGGCGCCGCTGCCGCTGGCCGTGCAGGGACGGCTCGACCGCCTGCCGTCGCGCACGCCGCGACAGCGGCTGGAATGGCTGATCGACCTGTTCGAGCGGCTGGAGCGGCAGGACAGGGCGCGCGCGCAGGGCGGCTGAGGCCGGTGGCCTACTGCACCGCTTCGGCGATCAGTGCGGCCAGTCGCTGCGGCGCTTCCTCGTGCGCCAGATGGCCCAGCCCGTCGAGCTCGATCAGGCGAGCGTCCGCCACCATGCGCTGCACGCGGCGCGAACAGTCGGGCGGCACCGTGCGGTCGCCGCGCGCCGCGATCAGTGTCAGCGCGGCGTCGAGCCGCGGCAGGTCGCGCGCCAGCGGCGCGATGTCCCAGTTCGCCATCATGCCGAGTACCCCGGCGACGTGCGCGCGGCAGCGCACCAGCCGCGCGTACAGCGCGATGCCGCGTGCGTCGATGTGCGACCCGGTGCTGGCGATCAGCCGCTCGACCGCACCGTTGCGCGACGCGCTGCGCGCGAACAGGGCGGCGGCGAACGGTGTCAGTGACAGCAGGCGGGCGGCCGGCGGGAACAGCAGGCCGGCCAGGCCGGGCAGCGGCAGCAGCGCGCCATTGAGGCTGACCAGGTGGCGGCCTGGCAGCAGGCCGTCGAGTCGCATGCGCAGCGCGATCGCCGCACCTGCCGAGTGCCCGGCCACCGCCGCCGGTGCGATCTGCAGTGCGTGCAGCAGCGCGCCGATGGCGCGCGCCATGCCGGGCAGCGACAGCGTGTGGACCGGCGGGGTCGAACTGAAGGCATGGCCCGGCAGGTCGGGCGCGATGACGGTGTGTTCGCACGCCAGCAGCGGCAGCAGCTCGCGCCAGGAGTGGGTCGACGCGCCACTGCCATGCAGCAGCAGCAGCGGCGGGCCGCTGCCCGCGATCTGCACGTGCCAGTGCACGCCGCCGGCGTCGACGAAGCGGCTTGCATCGCGATTGGGCCAGTCGGCGCCGTCGCGCGGCCAGTCGAGGCTTTCGGTTGCGGCCATGGCGTTGTGAAGTTTCGGGGGCAGGTTCAGTGCAGTCGATTCAACCATACAGGAGGGCGTGCAATGAGTCCGACCACGCTGGTCATTGTCGAGGCGGTACTGATATTCGGCGGCGTGCTGGTGTTCGCCGTGTACCAGCTGGTGTCGGTGCGCCGCCTGCAGAAGCGCGAGGGCGACCGCAAGGACGAAGCGCCGGAGCGCGGAGCCGGGCGTTGACGACGGCCTCTCAGGCGGCCCATGCGCTGCGCCGCGGCATGCGGAAGGGCAGCAGCATCTGCACCCAGCCGCTGCGGAAGCGTTCGAGGTCCAGGCTTTCGTGCACGCCATGCACCGGCTCGCCAAGCAGACAGGTGTCGAGCAGCGAGCGCGCATAGAAGGGCGTGTCTTCAAGCGTGCGCGCCTGCGGTGTCGTGCCGCCCTCGCTGCGCGTCGCACGGGCGATGCCCCAGCGCGTGCCGGGCAGTTCATGCGCCGCCGGTGCGGCGAAGCTGCGGCAGCCGCCGTCGGCGTCGAAATGCAGCGCCAGCGTATGCGGCGTGCCGTCGCGTCGCTGCACGTCGTACAGCACCGCGGTGTCGCCGCCGCGCAGGTTGCTGCGCGACCAGTGCCAGCGGGTGAAATCCTCCTCCAGCGCGCGAGTGCCGGCATTGCTGTCGGCATAGGCGTCGCCATGCCAGTGCAGCGCCGGTTCGCTCAGTCTCACTTCGACTCGCGCGCAGGGTGCGATCGGCAGCCACAGATGGCGCCCCTCGGCATCGAGCGCGAAGGCGTCCTGCGCCAGTGTGGGCGCGTGCAGGCGCACGCTGCCGCGCACGCGCATCGGCAGCGGCGCGCCGATCTCGTCGAGGTCGATGGTGAGGGCCGCGCCGTCCCAGTGCAGCCGGCTCGGGCCGATGCGCAGGCTGTGCGTGTCGCGCTGCAGCGCCGATGCGCCGCGCTCGGTCATGGTCCAGCGGCGCCTGTCGCCATACAGTGCGACATTCACCGCGCAGTGCGCGTGCGGATCGGCGGCACCCGGGCGACGGCGGCGGGCCAGTGCGTAATACGGCGAGAACACGCTGCCGATGAAGGCGATCACCGTCAGTCCGCAGCGGCCGTCATCGCTGGTGGCGTCGACATACCACCAGCGGTAGCCACCCGGCGCGACGGCGGCGTCGAAGTTGCGTGCATTCATGAGCGGGCCTCCGTCCGGTCGCGCAGGATGCAGTCGGCGGCCAGCCGGCCGGACAGCGCGGCCATCGGCAGACCGGGGCCAGGGTGCGCGCTGCCGCCGGCCAGATAGAGTCCGGGCACGCGGCTGCGTGCGCCGGGACGACGGAAAGCGGCGCGCCAGCCGTGCGAGGCCTCGCCGTAAAGCGCGCCGCCGGTCGCGGGAAACATCCGGTTGAAGTCTTCCGGCGTGGTGGTGACGCAGGCGCTGGCGCGGCGGTCGATGTGCAGGCCGCACTGTTCCATCTGGCGGAAGGCGAGGTGAGCGCAGCGCTCGATCTCGCCGGGGCGTGCCAGCCTGCGGTCGCCATCGGCCGGCGCATTGACCAGACAGAGCAGGCGCTCCGCCGGCAGTGACGACGGCGGCGGTGCATCGCCGCGATCCTGTGCGCAGACATACACGGTGGGGGCGCGCGGCAGCCGGCGATGGCGCTGCAGGTCGTCGAATTCCGCGCGGTAGTCGGCGGAAAAGAACACGTTGTGGCGCAGCAGCGGAAAGCCCCGTGTGGCCGCGACCAGATTCCAGGTCACCGCCGACAGCGAGCGCGCGGCCGGCTCGACGGCGGCCGTCGCGCGGCGCACGTCGTCACCGAAGTGGCCGGCAGGCAGCGCGGCGACGTCGGCGTTGGCAACCACGGTGCGCGCCGCCAGCCACTCGCCCGAGGCCAGTCGTACACCGGAGACGTGATCGCCCTGCAGCGTGATCTCGCTGACGTGCTCGCCGTAGCGGAACTGCACGCCGTGACGCACGCACAGTGCCGCCAGCGCCTCGGCCAGCCGGTACATGCCGCCCTCGATCAGCCATACGCCGCGCTGTTCGACGTGGGCCACCAGCATCAAGGTGGCCGGTGCATCGAAGGGCGACGAGCCGCAATAGGTGGCGTAGCGGCCGAACAGCTGGCGCAGCCGCGGGTCGCGGAAGTTGCTGCCGAGCGCCTGCCACATCGTCGCAAAGGGGCGTATGCGCAGGATGTCGACGCCGGCGCGGCGCGCCAGTTCGAGTGGCCCTGGCCGCTGGGCGCGCATGAAGCTGCTGTCGAGCGTGCGGTAGATGGTCTGCGCCTCGCGCGTGAAACGGACGAAACGCCGCGCCTCGGCGGCGCCGGCGAAGTCGCCGATGGCCTCGGCACTGCGGTCGACGTCGGCATGCAGATCCAGGTGCTCGCCGGCCGACCAGGCGTGCCGCGCCAGCACCTCGACCTTGCGCGTGCCGACGTGGGTGGCGAAGTTGCTGCCGGCGGCATCGAAGATGTCCTCGAATACCTCGCGCAGCGTAAACACCGTCGGGCCGGCGTCGAGCCGCAGACCGGCCACGTGCACCTCGCGCAGCTTGCCGCCGGGCGTGCCTGCGCGCTCGGTCAGCGTCACCGCCAGGCCGCGGCGGGCCAGTTCGAGCGCGGCCACCAGGCCCGCCACGCCGGCACCGATCACCACCACGTCCTGTCCGCTCATGCCGGCTCCTGTAAACCTTCATTGACGTTACGACCTGTCATGTCTACATTACATTACACCAGCGCCTGACAATCAAGGTTGACAGTTGGCGCGATAACTCGTCGGACACAGCTGCGCGCCGACACATGCGGGGAACAGGCCATGGATGGAATGAAGCGCATCGAGCAGGCCCTGGGGATGGCGGTCGAACAATCGCTGGTGGCCGCGCTGTCGCATGCCGACGGTCCCGGCTGCCCGCCGCTGCTGGCGGCGGCCATCCGTCACGCGGTGTTCCCGGGCGGCGCGCGCATCCGGCCGCGGCTGTGTCTGGCCGCGGCCTGCGCCTGCGGCGAGGACGACACGTCGATCGCCGACCACGCGGCGGCGGCGATCGAACTGCTGCACTGCGCCTCGCTGGTGCATGACGATCTGCCCTGCTTCGACGACGCGCCGCTGCGCCGGGGCAAGCCTTCGGTGCACAGCGCCTTCGGCGAGCGCATCGCCGTGCTGACCGGCGATGCGCTGATCGTGCTGGCCTTCCAGACGATGGCACGCGGCGGCGCCCAGGCGCCGTACCGTCTGCTGCCGCTGCTGTCCATCATCGGTCGCGGTGTCGGCGTGCCGTCGGGCATCGTCGCCGGTCAGGCGCTCGAATGCGAAACCGACGTGAACCTGCGCCAGTACCAGCAGGCCAAGACCGGCGCGCTGTTTGCCGCGGCGACCATGGCCGGCGCGGCGGCGGCGGGGGCCGATCCCGGCCCGTGGCGCGCGCTCGGCGACTGCATGGGCGAAGCCTTCCAGGTGGCCGACGACATCCTCGACGTGGCCTCGACGCAGGAGCGCATCGGCAAGCCGATCGGTCGCGACGCCGCGCTGGGCCGGCCGAGCGCCGCCCGCGAACTGGGCATACCGGGCGCGGTGAAACGGCTGCAGCAACTGGTGAGCGATGCGATGGACGCAGTGCCTGCGTGCTCCGGTGCCGACGGATTGCGCGCGGTGATCGCGATGGAAGCGCGACGCTTCCTGCCGGCAGAGATCGTCGACTGCGCCGCCTGAAGCGCGCGTCATGGATCTGCCCGACACTTTCCGGCCGTCGTCGATGGCGGCGAACGAAGGCGGCCTGATCGAGCGCATCCGCCAGGCGGCGGAGCGCCTGCTCAGCAGCCCGCGTTTCCATCGCTGGGCGGCCGCCTTTCCGCTGACGCGCCACAAGGCGCGCCGCGAGGCGCGTGCGCTGTTCGATCTGTGCGCCGGCTTCGTCTATTCGCAGGTGCTGCTCGCCTGCGTGCGACTGAAACTGTTCGAATTGCTCGCCGACGGCGCGCAGAGCGCGCAGCAGGTGGCCCTGCGCACAGGGCTCAGCCGCGACGCCGCCGAGCGACTGCTCGACGCGGCGGTGGCGCTGCGCCTGGCGTCGCGCCGCAGCGGCGGCCGCTACGGCTTGGGCATGCTGGGGGCGGCCGTGCTGGCCAATCCGGGCATTGCCGACATGGTCGAGCATCACGGTCGGGTCTATCGCGATTTCGAGGACCCGGTGGCGCTGTTGCGCGGCCTGTCCGGCACCACTGCGCTGTCCGGCTACTGGCCCTATGCCGGCAATGCCGATGCGGCGGCGCTCGACGACGGCCGCATCGCCGACTACACGGCGCTGATGGCGGCTTCGCAGCCGCTGGTGGCCGACGAGGTGCTCGATACCTATCCGGTGGCCATGCACCGCTGCCTGCTCGACGTCGGTGGCGGCGATGGCAGCTTTCTGCGTGCCGCCGCGCGTCGCGCCCCGGAGCTGCGGCTGCAGCTGTTCGACCTGCCGGCGGTGGCGGCGCAGGCGCGCCGGCGTTTCGTCGAGGCGGGCATGACGACGCGCGCCGAGGTTTTCGGCGGCGCCTTTCAGACCGACGCCTTGCCGCGTGGTGCCGACCTGGTGTCGGTGGTGCGCGTGCTGCACGACCACGACGACGACGACGTGATGCAGCTGCTGCGCGCCATCCGCGCGCTGCTGCCACCCGACGGCACGCTGCTGATCGCCGAACCGATGTCCGGCGTCGCCGGCGCCGAGCCGGTAGGCGACGCCTATTTCGGCTTCTACCTGATGGCAATGGGGCGGGGCCGCCCGCGCAGCGAGGCGCGGCTCACCGACATGTTGCGCGCCGCTGGCTTCTGCCAGATCGGCCGTCTGCCGACGCGGATCCCGCTGCAGACCTGCGTGCTGGTGGCGCGTCCACGACCGCTGACAGCAGATGAAGCGACAAAGTGTAATTAAACGTTGACACAGATCATAGTAAACATAGAATGACACTTATGCGACAGGCCGTGCTGACACCGTCAGCCGACCGTCCTCAACGGGGAGGCGCGATGGACAGCATGGCCGTAGTGCTGCAGCAACCGGAACAGCTGGTCGTGACACGGCTGGATCTGGCGCCTGCAGGAGACGCCGACGTCGTCGTCGATGTCGAGTGGAGCGGCATCAGCACCGGCACCGAACGCCTGCTGTGGTCCGGTCGCATGCCGCCCTTTCCGGGCATGGGTTATCCGCTGGTGCCGGGTTACGAATCGGTGGGCCGCGTCAGCGCCGCCGGGCGCGCCGCAGGACTGCGCGTCGGCGAGCGGGTGTTCGTACCGGGTGCGCGCTGTTTCGGCGAGGTGCGCGGCCTGTTCGGCGGGGCCGCCTCACGGCTGGTGGTACCGGCGGCGCGGGCGCTGCCGATAGACGAAGCCCTGGCCGAACGCGGCATCCTGCTGGCGCTGGCCGCCACCGCGCAGCACGCGGTCATGGGCGGCGCTACGCTGCCCGATCTCATCATCGGTCACGGCGTGCTCGGCCGGCTGGTTGCACGGCTCACGGTCGCCGCCGGCGGTGATCCGGTGGTGTGGGAGACGAATCCGATGCGCGCCGCCGGCAGCACCGGTTACCCGGTCATCCCGGCCGCGCTGGACAGCCGTCGCGACTACCGCTGCATCTGCGACGTCAGCGGCGACGCGACGCTGCTCGATACGCTGATCGCACGGCTGGCGCCACAGGGCGAAATCGTGCTGGCCGGCTTCTACGAGGACGCACTGTCCTTCCATTTCGCACCGGCTTTCATGCGCGAGGCGCGATTGCGCGTCGCCGCCCAATGGCAGGACGCCGATCTGGCCACCGTGCGCGACATGGCCGCCGACGGCCGGCTGTCGCTCGATGGCCTGATCACGCACCGCGAGGCGGCCATCCGCGCCGACCTCGCTTACCGCACGGCATTCGGCGACCCCGGCTGCCTGAAGATGATCCTCGACTGGAGACAGCTGTCATGACCGAAGCCTGTGGCGGCGGTGCCGTCAGCCCCATCAAGTTCGACCTGACCAAGGTGCTGCGCGCCGAGGCGGCGATCGATCCCGATCCCGTCGCGGACGGCGAAGTGACCAAGCAGACCCAGATCATCGCCATCTACGGCAAGGGCGGCATCGGCAAGAGCTTCACGCTGGCCAACCTGAGCTACATGATGGCGCAGCAGGGCAAGAAGGTGCTGCTGATCGGCTGCGACCCGAAGAGCGACACCACCTCGCTGCTGTTCGGCGGCAAGGCCTGCCCGACCATCATCGAAACCAGTTCGAAGAAGAAGCTGGCCGGCGAGGAGGTCGGCATCGGCGACGTCTGCTTCATCCGCGATGGCGTGTTCGCGATGGAGCTGGGCGGCCCCGAGGTCGGTCGCGGCTGCGGCGGGCGCGGCATCATCCACGGCTTCGAAACGCTGGAGAAGCTCGGCTTTCATGACTGGGGCTTCGACTACGTGCTGCTCGACTTCCTCGGCGACGTGGTGTGCGGCGGCTTCGGCCTGCCGATCGCCCGCGACATGTGCCAGAAGGTGATCGTGGTCGCCAGCAACGACCTGCAGAGCCTGTACGTCGCCAATAACGTGTGCAGCGCGGTCGAGTACTTCCGCAAGCTGGGCGGCAACGTCGGTGTGGCGGGCGTCGTGATCAACCGCGATGACGGCACCGGCGAGGCGGCGAGGTTCGCCGATGCGGCCGGCATTCCGGTGCTGGCCACCATTCCGGCCAACGACGACATCCGGCGCAAGAGCGCCAGCTACGAAATCATCGGCCGTCCGGGTTCGCAGTGGGCGCCGCTGTTCGAGGAACTGGCCACCAACGTGGCGGAAGCGCCACCGGTGCGGCCGAAGCCGATGACCCAGGACGGCCTGCTCGGCCTGTTCGCCGCCGACGTGACCGGTCGCGACTACGTGATGACGCCGGCCACGGTGGCCGACATGCTGGGCCGCGAAGACGTGGTCCGGCCGTCGCTCGAAGTGGTGTACGACACCGTCTGAGGTGGCCACCATGACCGACACAACGCATACACAGGTCATCAACACCGACGCGCTGTCGACGCAGCGTCGGCCGGCCGACGGTGACGGCATCGGCTGCCACGCCGGGCGCGAACAGCTGGACGGCGCGGCGCGCGCGGCCGGCAAGAGCGAAACGCTGGACCGCTACGCCGCCGACTATCCGAAGGGCCCGCACGACCAGCCGCAGAGCATGTGCCCGGCTTTCGGTTCGCTGCGCGTCGGCCTGCGCATGCGCCGCACCGCGACCGTGCTGTCCGGTTCCGCATGCTGCGTCTATGGCCTCACCTTCACCTCGCATTTCTACGGTGCTCGCCGCAGCGTCGGTTACGTGCCCTTCAACAGCGAAACGCTGGTGACCGGCAAGCTGTTCGAGGACATCCGCGAGGCGGTGTACAAGCTGGCCGATCCGGCCCAGTACGACGCCATCGTCATCATCAATCTGTGCGTGCCGACGGCCAGCGGTGTGCCGCTGCAGCTGCTGCCGAAAGAGATCGACGGCGTGCGCATCATCGGCATCGACGTGCCCGGCTTCGGCGTACCGACCCACGCCGAGGCGAAGGACGTGCTGGCCGGCGCCATGCTGCGCTATGCCCGCCAGGAGGCGGAGCAGGGGCCGGTGCAGGCGCCGCGCAACGGCGTGGCCGACCGGCCGACGGTGGCGCTGGTGGGCGAAATGTTCCCGGTCGATCCAGTCATCATCGGCTCGCTGCTCGAACCGATGGGTCTGGCGGCCGGCCCGGTGGTGCCGACGCGCGAGTGGCGCGAGCTGTATGCCGCGCTCGACTGCGCGGTGGTCGGCGCCATCCATCCCTTCTATACCGCCAGCTTCCGCGAGTTTGAGGCGGCCGGCCGACCCATCGTCGGTTCGGCGCCGATCGGCCACGATGGCACCGACGCCTGGCTGCAGTCCATCGGCCAGGCGGCCAATGTCGGTCAGGCGCAGATCGACGCGGCGAAGAACCGCTTCCTGCCGGCGATACGCGGCGCGCTCGCGGCCAACCCGATCAGGGGGCGCATCACGCTGTCCGGCTACGAAGGCTCTGAACTGCTGGTGGCACGGCTGCTGGTCGAGAGCGGCGCCGATCTGCGCTACGTCGGCACCGCCTGCCCGCAGACGCCGCACAGCGCGGCCGACCGCGAATGGCTGAGTGCGCGCGGCGTACATGTGCAGTACCGCGCCTCGCTCGAACAGGATCTCGCCGCGATGCGCGAATTCAGTCCGGACCTGGCGATCGGCACCACGCCGGTGGTGCAGGCGGCGAAGGAGGCGCGCATCCCGGCGCTCTACTTCACCAACCTGATTTCCGCGCGGCCGCTGATGGGGCCGGCCGGTGCCGGCTCGCTGGCGCAGGTGATCAATGGTGCCATCGGCAACAAGGCGCGCTTCGACACGATGAGCGAGTTCTTCGACGGCGTCGGCAGCGGTCACGCCGGCGGCGTGTGGCAGGACGTGCCGAAGGACAGGCCGGAGTATCGCGCTGCCTACCGCGCGAAGATGGCCAAGCTGGCCCGCGCGCGCAGCGTCGAGGAGGCGATATGAGTACGAATCGGAGCGCGCAGCGAGCCCGCACCGGGCAGGTGGCGACATGCTGATCCTCGACCACGACCGCGCAGGCGGCTACTGGGGCGCGGTCTACACCTTCACCGCGATCAAGGGTCTGCAGGTGGTGATCGACGGTCCGGTCGGTTGCGAGAACCTGCCGGTCACGTCGGTGCTGCATTACACCGACGGCCTTCCGCCGCACGAACTGCCCATCGTCGTGACCGGCCTGGCCGAAGAACAGCTCGGCCGCGAGGGTACCGAAGGCAGCATGCGCCGAGCGCACCAGGTGCTGGACCCGGACCAGCCGGCGGTGGTCGTGACCGGCTCGATCGCCGAAATGATAGGCGGCGGCGTGACGCCCGAAGGCACCAACATCCAGCGCTTCCTGCCGCGCACGATAGACGAGGACCAGTGGCAGTGCGCCAATCGCGCCATCAACTGGCTGTGGACGCAGTACGGCGTCAAGCGCATCCCCGAACGCAAGCCGCGCGCCGACGGCGTGAAGCCGCGGGTGAACATCATCGGGCCGATCTACGGCTGCTTCAACACGCCGAGCGATCTGGCGGAAATCCGTCGCCTGGTCGAAGGCATGGGTTGCGAGGTGAACCTCAGCTTCCCGCTCGGCAGCCATCTGGCCGACGTGCCGAAACTGGTCGATGCCGACGTCAATATCTGCATGTACCGCGAGTACGGCCGGCTGCTCTGCGAAACGCTGGAACGGCCCTATCTGCAGGCGCCGATAGGCCTGCACTCGACCACCCGCTTCCTGCGCGCACTGGGCGAACTGACCGGACTCGATCCGGAGCCCTTCATCGAGCGCGAGAAGCACACGACGATCAAGCCGCTGTGGGATCTGTGGCGTTCGGTGACGCAGGACTTCTTCGGCACCGCCAGCTTCGCTGTGGTCGCCAACGACACCTACGCACGCGGCATCCGCCACTTCCTTGAGGAGGACATGGGTCTGCCCTGTGCCTTCGCGGTGTCGCGCCGGGCCGGCGCCAAGACCGACAACGACGCAGTGCGCGCGCTGGTGCGCGACAAGGCACCGCTGGTCATGTTCGGCAGCTACAACGAGCGCATGTACATGGCCGAGTGCGGCGCACGCGGCAGCTACATCCCTGCCTCCTTTCCCGGCGCCATCATCCGCCGCCATACCGGCACGCCCTTCATGGGCTACGCCGGCGCCACCTATCTGGTGCAGGAGGTGTGCAACGCGCTGTTCGACGCGCTGTTCCACATCCTGCCGCTGGGCAGCGACATGGATCGCGTCGATGCCACACCGTCGCGGCTGGCCCGCGCCGACGCACGGCCGTGGGACGAAGACGCCCAGCGGCTGCTCGATCAGTACCTCGACAAGCAGCCCTTCCTGGTGCGCATCTCGGCTGCCAAGCGGCTGCGCGACAAGGCGGAGGAGGCGGCACGCAGCGCCGACGAGCAACGCATCACCGCAGCGCGCGTGCAGCGTGCGCTGGAAACGACATGAGGACCGGTCTGGCCACCGTCCGGAGCGGGCGCAGCACGCGTCCGTCCACCCTCTTGCGGGGCGCAGTCAGCCCCGGAAGTCCCCGCCGCGCGGGCGTTGCGCGGCAATGGCCGAAAGGCCCGTCAGGAGGTAATCGGTATGGCTGATGGCACTAGAAGCGGATCCCTGTCAGGACTGACAGATTCCGAGGCGCGGGAATTCCACGCCATTTTCATGACCAGTTTCATCGTCTTTCTGGTCGTCGCGATCATCGCGCACATCCTCGTCTGGAACTGGCGCCCCTGGCTGCCGGGTTCCGAGGGTTATGCGTCTCTGATCGAAGGCGTCAGGGCGGCGACCTACTCGGTCATTCCTTACATCTACCAGGCATAGGAGCGCAGATATGTGGCGTATTTGGTTGCTTTTCGATCCGCGCAGATCACTGGTCGCGCTCTTCACCTTCCTCATGGTGCTGGCGCTCCTGATCCATTTCATCCTGCTCAGCACCGATCGCTTCAACTGGATCGAAGGCCCGAGCAAGAAACCCGCAGCAACGGCCCAGAGCGCAATGCCGGCTCCGGTCGCGATGCGGACAACGCAGTAAATGCACTGACGGCAGGAGTGCGGGGACCGGGCCTGCCCGGCCTCGCATGAGCGCTGCAGCGCGTCTCTACCGCGGAGGCATCGCGCTTCCGGATAAGGGGGTTGGCATGTCCATGCTCAGTTTCGAAAAAAAATACCGCATCCGTGGCGGGACGCTGCTCGGCGGAGACCTGTTCGACTTCTGGGTCGGCCCCTTCTACGTCGGTTTCTTCGGTGTCACCAGCCTGTTCTTCGCGCTGCTGGGCACACTGCTCATCATCTGGGGCGCCTCGCAGGGCACCACCTGGAATCTCTGGCAGATCAACATCGCGCCGCCCGACCTGAAGTACGGCCTGGGCATGGCACCGCTGATGGAAGGCGGGCTGTGGCAGCTGATCACGGTGTGCGCGATCGGCGCCTTCGTGTCGTGGGCGCTGCGCGAGGTCGAGATCTGCCGCAAGCTCGGCATGGGGTATCACGTGCCGGTGGCGTTCTCGTTCGCCATCTTCGCCTACGTCACGCTGGTGGTGTTCCGGCCGCTGCTGCTCGGCGCCTGGGGCCACGGTTTTCCGTACGGCATCATGAGCCACCTCGACTGGGTGTCGAACACCGGCTACCAGTATCTGCACTTCCACTACAACCCGGCGCACATGCTGGCGGTGAGCTGCTTCTTCGCCACCACGCTGGCGCTGTCGCTGCACGGTGCGCTCATCCTGTCGGCGACCAATCCGCCGGGTGACGGTGTGGTCAAGACGCCGGACCACGAAAACACCTTCTTCCGCGACGCCATCGGCTACTCGATCGGCACGCTGGGCGTGCATCGGCTGGGTCTTTTCCTCGCGCTGTCGGCCGGCTTCTGGAGCGCGGTGTGCATCGTCATCAGCGGTCCGTTCTGGACACGCGGGTGGCCGGAATGGTGGAGCTGGTGGCTCAACCTTCCCGTGTGGCGATAACAGACGAAAGCGAGGGTGCCATCATGGCCGAGTACCAGAATCTATTCACGCAGGTGCAGGTGCACGCACCGTCCTTCCCCGGTGTTTCGGTCGGTCGTGACGACCGCGAACGCACCGGCACGCCGACCCACGTGCATCTGTTCGGTCGCCTCGGCGACGCGCAGATCGGGCCGATCTATCTCGGCTGGTTTGGGCTGGCGTCGCTGATCTGCGGCTTCATCGCCTTCGAGATCATCGGCCTGAACATGATGGCCTCGGTGAACTGGGATCCGATCGAGTTCGTGCGCCAGCTGTTCTGGCTCGCGCTGGAGCCGCCGGCGCCGCACTACGGACTGTCGATACCACCGCTGAACGAGGGCGGCTGGTGGCTGATGGCCGGCTTCTTCCTCACCGCTTCCATCCTGCTCTGGTGGGTGCGCATGTACCGCAGGGCACGCGCACTCGGCATGGGCACCCACGTGGCGTGGGCCTTCGCGGCCGCGATCTGGCTCTACCTGGTGCTCGGCTTCATCCGCCCGGTGCTGATGGGCTCGTGGTCGGAGGCGGTGCCCTTCGGCATCTTCCCGCACCTGGACTGGACCGCCGCGTTCTCTATCCGCTACGGCAACCTGTTCTACAACCCCTTCCACATGCTGTCGATCGCCTTCCTCTACGGTTCGACCCTGCTGTTCGCGATGCACGGCGCGACCATCCTGGCGGTCAGTCGCTTCGGCGGCGAGCGTGAGATCGAACAGATCGTCGATCGCGGCACCGCGTCGGAACGCGCCGCGCTGTTCTGGCGCTGGACCATGGGCTTCAACGCGTCGATGGAATCCATCCACCGTTGGGCCTGGTGGTTCGCCGTGCTGTGTCCGCTGACCGGCGGCATCGGCATCCTGCTGACCGGCACCGTGGTCGACAACTGGTATCTGTGGGCCGTCAAGCATCACGTTGCACCGATGTATCCGGCGGTGTTCGGCACCGTCGTCGATCCCGCCACCGTGCAAGGAGTGCAGCCATGAACACCCTGAAGGCAACACTGCGTGTCGTCGCCATGCTGGGGGCGGGGCTGCTGCTCGCCGCCTGCGAGAAACCGCCGATAGACACGGTGCAGCGCGGCGTGCGCGGCACCGGCATGGTCCAGGTCTATAACCCGCGCATCGTCGAGGGCGAGCAGCAGAAGAACGTGGTGCCGGAGCCGATACCGGCGGCGCCGCGCGAAGGGCAGAAGGCGTCCGAGGTGTTCCAGAACGTGAAGGTGCTGGGCGACGTCAGCGTGGCCGAGTTCACCCGGCTGATGGTGGCGATGACCGCCTGGGTGTCGCCGGAACAGGGCTGCGCCTACTGCCA
Organism: Methyloversatilis discipulorum; assembly: GCF_000385375.1. NCBI lineage: Bacteria > Pseudomonadati > Pseudomonadota > Betaproteobacteria > Nitrosomonadales > Sterolibacteriaceae > Methyloversatilis > Methyloversatilis discipulorum. The sequence goes on along the minus strand of NZ_ARVV01000001.1, from coordinate 3,438,010 downwards.
CAAGCTGGAGAACATGGCCGACGACTCGATGTACACCAAGGTGGTGGCACGGCGGATGATCCAGATGACGCAGCACATCAATGCCGACTGGAAGCCGCACGTCGCCGACACCGGCGTCACCTGCTACACCTGCCACCGCGGCATGCCGGTACCGGCCGAGGTGTGGTTCCAGCCGCCGCCGCAGAAGCATGCGACGCGCATGGCCGGGTCGAAAATGCAGCAGAACACGCCGGACGCCGCGGTCGCCTACGCCTCGCTGCCCTACGACGCCTTCACCCGCTATCTGCAGAAAGGGCAGGAAATCCGCGTCAATGCGGTGACCGCGCTGCCGACCGCGGCGCATGGTTCGCTGGCCGATACCGAGGGCACCTACGGACTGATGATGCACATGTCGGACGCGCTCGGCGTCAATTGCACCTACTGCCACAACAGCCGCGCCTTCGCGCCATGGACCGAAAGCACGCCGCAGCGGCAGACCGCCTGGCACGGCATACGGATGGCACGCGACCTGAACAACGAGTACATGGTGCCGCTGACCGCGACCTTCCCGGCGCATCGGCTCGGCCCGACCGGCGACGTTGCCAAGCTGAACTGCGCGACCTGCCACCAGGGCGCCTACAAGCCGCTCTATGGCACGCCGATGCTGAAGGACTACCTGGCGCTCAGCGCCCCGGGCGCGCAGGCGGCACTGCCGCCTGCCGCCGCAGCCGAGGCGCCGCAACCGGCCGCCGAGGCGGAAGCGGCGAAGCCCTGATCCACGGTCGGCGCGCCACGGTGCGCCGACCCGACCCCGTTCGGCCGCTCCTGCAGTTCTCCTCCGCGCTGGGCCAGACAGCGCCTCTGCGGGAGCGGATCCGGACACCACGCAGACAGGGCGCGCCACCCGGTGCGTCCGGACCGCGCAGCGCCCGGGTCGGCTGGCCCCTCCCGCACTCCGCGCAGAGGAGACAGTCATGCAGGTCAGCGAAGTCATGTCGTCGGGCGTGCTCAGCGCAGCACCCGGCGACAGCGTCAGATCCGTCGTCATCCACATGCTCAGCCGTCACTGCGGCGCCATCCCGGTCATCGAGCCGGACGGCACCCTGGTCGGCATCGTGTCGGTGCGCGACATCATGCTGCCGATGTATCCCAAGCTCGGCGACTACATCCACGACAACGTCGGCACACGTGACTTTCTCGCGATGGAGCAGGGCTACGACGCCGTGCTGGCGATGCGCGTCGACGCGGTGATGACGCGCAACCCGCTGGCGCTGTCACCCGATACGCCCGTGCTCGAAGCGGCGTCGTGGATGGGCGTCAAGAACTTCCGCCGCATGCCGGTCGCGCGCGACGGCAAGCTGGTCGGCATGGTGAGCATCGGCGACATCAACCGCGGCCTGTTCTTCGCACGCATTGGCGGCTAGGGCACAAGGCTCCGGTGGGAGCGAGCTTGCTCGCGAAAGTGGTCTGGATCGAAGCCCGCGGGCAGCGAAAGCCTCGTCGCGGCCAAGGCCGCTCCCACAGGGGGTGCGTCTGCCCTGCGGCCGGCGCCGGGATCGGGTTTCTGTGGGAGGGGTCTTCTGACCCCGACATCGACCTTGATCGGAGCCGGCGGACAGCGAAAGCCCTGTCGCGGCCAGGGCCGCTCCCACAAGAACACGCCGCGTCGGCAGCATGGGCAAGGTTTCTGTGGGAGCAAGCTTGCTCGCGATAGCGGTCTGGGCGGTCCGCAATCGCCGCATCGCGACCAGAGGTCGCTCCCGCGGTCAGAGCGGCTTCACCTCTTCCGGAGCGCGAGATTTTAGTCCCCAGTTCCAGATCGCGTTGAACGGCAGCGGCAGCACCATGAACAGGTGCTCAACCACGGCCAGGCCGGCCATCGTGGCGAGCAGGGTGAGGGCCACGGCGTCGGCGCTGCCGGGTACTGCCGCGGCGGCGTGACCGATCAGCTCGCCGGTGAGCGCGCTACCGGCGACGATGGACAGCGGCCACAGCGCATTCATGCGGCGCCGGCGGAAGAAGCTCTTCAGGTAGAGCAGGTGCGGCGGCAGGAATTCCTCGCTGAAGTTGCGCACGCCGAAATGCAGGTTCAGCTTAGCCGACAGCCGCATGCCCCAGAGCAGCAGATAGCTGTGCAGCGCGGTCGCATTGACGGCGTCCAGCGTGAGCAGCCAGATCAGCAACGCGCCGCCGGCGATGGCCAGTTCGTGGTGGATGATGGCCTCGGTCGCGTGACGGAAATGCGCGACGCCGTCGCAACCCGCGGCGCAGGCGTGTTTGCGCGGGCCGGTCACCCAGCCCATCAGGAAGCTCATTTCCATCCAGCCCCACACCACCAGCGCGCTGGTGAAGCCGCAGTAGCTGCCGAGGGCACTGTCGAGCTGCGCACTGTGCTGCAGGCCGGCCAGCGCGGCGATCGCCAGCACGCTGGCCACCGTCATGCTGAGGCGGAAGGTGCGTCGCGGCAGACCGTCCAGATAGAGGATGGCGCCGGTGGCCGCCCACCACAGCGCCAGCGCGTAGAGCAGGGGCAGCGCCCAGCCGGGCAGGGCGCCGTCCATCGCGCTCACCAGGCCGGCGACATGCGCACGTCGTCCGGCACCGCGTTTGGCTTGACCGGGTGCAGGTAGAGGCGGACGAAGGTGCCGAAGGCGGCCACTGCGCAGGCGCCGCGCTTGAACAGACCGGTGATGCCGCCCTGCTGCTTCGCCGCCTCGTTTGCCTGGGCCAGCGCAAACAGCCGTTCGAGGCCAGCGCGGAAGGACGGGCTGTCGGTGTCCAGCGTCAGCGGGAACACCTGCCTGGAAATGTCCGAGGTGATGCGGAATACCGCGTAGTCGTAGCTGTCGGCCTCCAGTCCCATGGCCTGGTGCAGCTGCGGCCGCATGTGGTCGCGCACATACATCGTCGCGTACACCGCGAGCAGGAAGAAGCGTACCCACAGCAGATTGGCGCCGCGCAGCAGGTGAGGCTGGGCGCGCAGGATGAGGGCGAACGATTCGCCGTGCCGGAATTCGTCATTGCACCAGCGCTCGAACCAGCGAAAGATCGGGTGGAAGCGCAGTTCGGGGTGGCGTTCGAGCTGACGGTAGATGGTGATGTAGCGTGCGTAGCCGATCTTCTCCGACAGATAGGTGGCGTAGAAGATGTACTTCGGCTTGAAGAAGGTATAGCGCTTGGTGCGCTTCAGGCTGCCCAGATCGACGCCGAGGCCGTAGTCCTTCAGCGACATGTTCAGGAAGTTGGCGTGGCGCGCCTCGTCGCGCGCCATGTAGGCCATCAGTGCCTTGATGTCCGGGTTGTCGACGTTCTTCTTTATTTCGTTGTACAGCACGCAGCCGGAAAATTCGGAGGTGATCGAGCTGATCAGGAAGTCCATGAACTCCTGGTGCAGCGCCGGCGGCAGGTCGCGGATCTGTTCGCCGAAATCGGCGCTGCGCTGGAAGTGGTCGTGATTGTTGTCGCCTTCGTACTCCAGCATCATCGCGTCCCACTCGGCGCGCACCGGGCCGACGTCGAGGCGGTTCATCGCGGCGAAATCGGTGGTGTAGAAGCGCGGGCTCAGCATGGTGCTGACGCGCGCCTTGTCGGTGGCCTCGGCGGAAACGGCGACCTGCGGCGCAGGCTGTGTGGCAGTGCTCATGGCTGTGCTCCCGATGCATGCAGGGTGGGGCGACCGGCGTCGAGCAGCCGGCCGAAGGCGCCGGCGTTCACCGGGCCGAAGGATTCAAGGTCGACGCGGCGCGCGGTGCTCCGATCGACCAGTGTGAGCCGGCCGTCGGCGCGGGCGATCAGCGAGAACGGCTGTTCCGGCCCGATCTGCTGACGGCGGCGCTCGCGCACCAGGCCGCGCAAGGTGCCGCGCACGAAACCCTGTTCGCCGACGAAGGATTCGATCTGCGTATCGGTACGCGCATCGATCACCGCGATGCTGCCGTCCGGCCTGTCCTCGAAGCGCAGCTCGCGTACCGCGACCGCAGCGGCGTCCGGCGTCGCGATCGGCGTCCCGGACAGACGGACCAGCGCCACCGCGGCCAGCACGCCGGCCAGCATCAGGCCGATGGCGAGCAGCGGCCAACGCGGCAGTGCGGCTTCGGTGTGTGCGCTCATGCCGCGTTCCTCAGTGAGTGGCCAGCTGCGGTGCGCGACCGGTGCGGCGGACACGCGGCGCGGGCGCATCGGCCCTCTGCGCGACCGCTGCGGGAGCCGTCTGCGGCGCGTCGCTGCGCGCGGCCTGCCAAGCATCGGTCAGCAGGCTGGCGACATGGGCGGCGTCGGCGATGCAGCAGAGCATCGGCTCCGGCCGGGCGGCCCGCCACGGACGGGCGTGCGGCCACAGGTGCAGCAGCGCGATGCGATCGGGCGCGGCCAGCAGCAGCGGAATGTTGCCGTGCCCCTTGCGCGTGAGCTTCAGCCTGGCCGCCTCGATCCGGTTCAGCGGCAGGTTGAAGGTGAGGCTCAGCACGATGCCGACGCGCATGACGACGCGCCGGTCGGTGATCGTATAGACCGTGGTGCGCGCGCTCAGCCAGGCCAGCAGCGTCATCATGCCGAGCGCGGCCAGCACCAGCGGCAGCAGCATCAGCACGGCACTGGCTGCGTCGCCGAAGCTGCCGCCGTCGGCGACGACGAAACCGGCGCGCAGCGCGAGGATGAATGCGAAGTAGAGCGTCAGCGCGCGCACGTGGAAGCGCTCGCGTGCCAGTTGCTTCCAGTCCGGGCCACCCTGCCAGAGCAGGGTTTCGTCTGACGGCAGCCGCTCCGGCAGGCCGGGCGAGGCTTCGAACTCGTGTTCGTGGCCGTCGTGGCGGACTGCGCGCAGGCCGCTCACAGCAGGGGTTCCTTGCGCGACGCTTCGGCGTACAGGGTGCCGCCGCCGTAGTAGGCCATCACCTTTTCCTCTTCCAGCAGCGTGATGCGATCGGCCGCCTTGGGCTGCGGCACGCTGGCGAACTGGTGGCCGAGGATGGACGCCACCTTGACCGCGCGTTCGCCGACGCGGCAGAAGTTCATCGGCAGCAGCACGCGACGCGTGCCGCCGCCTGCCGGCACGTCGAGTTCGAGGTAGCGGAAGATCGCTTCCGAACGGTCCACCCACAGGTCGCGCACCACACCGCCCTGTGCGCCGTCGGCACCGATCACCGGCAGACCGCGCGGGTCGGTGTCCTGGTGCGCGACGTCGTAGTCGGGCGCGTCGCGCAGCGGCACGATGCGCAGCGAACCGTCGAAGGTGAGGTCGGGCAGGTCGGCGCGGTCGGCCCAGGCGCCGGGGCCGACACCGTCGAGCATCGGGTTGCCGGTCGGGTCCAGCGGAGCGCCGGGCCAGTTGCCGCTGGGCGTGGCCTTCAGCGTCTGCGGCGACCTGAAGTCATTGGGCACGGTCACCGTGCGACCGTCCTGCAGGCGGAAGGTCTTGGGGTCGGGGATAGGCGGAAAGCCCTGCACGCGGATGCTGTCGGAACGGTCCGATTCCAGCGGGTAGCCCTCGCGCTTGCTCTCCTGGTGCAGGTGGTAGATCAGCCCTGCGAAGAATATCCAGAAGACGTACAGCACGATCTGTGCGACGTCGAAGTACTGGGTGATGGCGCCGGTTTCCATGGTCATTCTCCTGTGTGATGGATGTTCAGCCGGGGAAATCGGCCAGTCCGAACTTCGCGCTGGCCGGGACCGGCGCGCGCGGGGCGCTGCGCACCAGTGGTCCGAGTGCGACCAGGCTGGCGAACAGCAGATAGATTTCGCAGTGATAGACGAAGCTGTAGCCGGTGGCCGGCGAGGCGAGTGCCGGGCCGAGCGCGCCGGCGGTTGCCAGCGTCGACACGAGGTCGCGCAGCGCCCCGCCGAGGGCGATCGCCAGGCCGGTGCTGCAGGCGTGCACCGCACCCCATGCGCCGAGCGCCAGCCCGTTCATGCCGCCGCTGTCGAGGCCCATTGCGGCGGTCAGCATGCCGACCGAAAACAGTCCGCCGCCGAAGCCGATCAGGCCGACGCCGCCGCGGAACAGCGCGGTCGACTGCAGCGGCTCGGCGAACACGACGGTCGAGAAGGCGACGATGCCGATCAGCGCGCCGAAGGCGGCGACGCGGCAGGCATCGACGCCACGCGCCAGCGTGCGTGCCGCGAAGGCGAAGGCGGCCAGCGCGCCGCAGGCCATCAGCGCGGTCAGTGCGGTGGTGGCGCCGACGCCCATGCCCAGTACCTCGGCGCCATACGGTTCGAGAATGATGTCCTGCATGCTGAAGGCGGCGCTGCCCAGGCCGAGCGCCAGCAGGTAGCGGGTGGCACGCGCGTGCGTCGAGAACTGCTGCCATATCGCGCGGAAGGGCTGGCGCGGCGCGTCGGTGCTGCGCGCGCTGCGCGCCTCCTGCTTCCACAGCGCGGCGATGTTCAGCGCCATGGTCACCAGGGCCGATCCCTGGATCACCTGGATCAGCCGCAGCTGCGAGAAGTCCGCGAGCAGCAGACCGAATGCGACGCCGCTGCCCACCATGCCGGCCAGCAGCATCAGGTACATCAGCGCCACCACGCGCGGCCGTGCCGCCGGCGGCGCGAGATCGGTGGCGAGCGCGAGGCCAGCGGTCTGTACCGTCTGCATGCCGGCGCCGACCATCAGGAAGGCCAGCGCGGCACCGGCCTGACCCACCCATTCGGGGCCACGCGTATCGCCGGACAGCAGGATGAGCGAGAAAGGCATGATGGCCAGTCCGCCGAACTGCACCAGCGTGCCCATCCACAGATAGGGCACGCGGCGCCAGCCGAGCGCCGAGCGGTGGGTGTCCGAGCGGTAGCCGAGCAGGGCGCGAAAGGGCGAGAACAGCAGCGGCAGCGCCACCATCGCGGCGACCAGCCAGGCCGCCATGCCCATCTCGACGATCATGACCCGGTTCAGCGTGCCGATGAGCAGCACGGTAGCCATGCCGACCGACACCTGGAACAGCGACAGGCGCAGCAGGCGGCCAAGCGGCAGCGCCTCGCTGGCGGCGTCGGCAAAGGGCAGGAAGCGCGTGCCGACACCGGTCCACAGCCGTGCGGCGCGGGCGTTCAGTGCGGGCAGGCCGAGCCCTCTGCGCGGTGCGTTCATGTGCGCACCAGTTCCATCGCCTGCGAGGTGTAGAAGCCGCTGGCGACGCGTTCGCTGCGCAGGGGTGCCATCGCGCGCAGGCCGTCCTCCTCGGCGATCAGCCGGCCGAGCACCGCTTCGCGTACCGGTTCGATCGCCGGCGCGCGGTTGCCGCGCGGGAAGAAGCGACCGACGAAGTGCATCGCATCGAGTGCGCGCGTGCTGGGCGGAAAGGTGAACATGAGCGAGGCGGCGGTGCGCGCGGCCAGGCCCGACAGCACCCGCACGGCATCGCGCGGACGGTAGTGGATGAGCGAATCCATCGCCACCACGTGGTCGAAGTGGCCGAGCGCGGGGTCCAGCATGTCGCCCGAGCGGAAGTCGATGTGGCCGGCCAGGCCGTGTGGCATGCGTTCGCGCGCCAGTCCGATCAGGGTCGGCGACAGGTCGATCGCCACCACATGGGCGCCGCGGCGCGCCGCCTCGACCGCCAGCGCGCCGGTGCCGCAGCCGGCGTCGAGCAGGCGGCAGCCGCTCAGATCGTCGGGCAGCCAGTCGAGCAGCGTGGCGCGCATGCGATCGCGGCCGGCGCGCACGGTGGCGCGGATGCGGCCTACCGGTGCGTCCGAGGTGAGTCGCTTCCAAGCGTCCACCGCGGTGCGGTCGAAATAGGTGGCGATCTCGCCACGGCGTTCGAGGTAGGAGCTGTCCATGATCAGTCGAATCCCAGCAGGTCGAAAATGTCGCGGTCCTTCATCGGCGCGCATTCCAGCGGATCGGTGCCGGCCCATAGCGAGGCGGCCAGCCGCAGGTATTCGTGCTGCACCGCCTCGACCTCGACCGTCGGATCCATCTCGAACAGCGTGGCTTTCTTGAGCCGGCTGCGGCGGATCACGTCGAGGTCGGGAAACTGCGCCATGGTCTTCAGGCCGACCCGCTCGTTGAAGCGGTCGATCTGGTCGGTGGCGTTGCTGCGATTGGCGATGACGCCGCCCAGCCTCACCTTGTAGTTCTTCGACTTGGCCTGGATGGCGGCGACGATGCGGTTCATCGCGAAGATGGAATCGAAGTCGTTGGCGGTCACCACCAGCGCGCGGTCGGCGTGCTGCAGCGGGGCAGCGAAGCCGCCGCACACCACGTCGCCGAGCACGTCGAAGATCACGACGTCGGTTTCGTCGAGCAGGTGGTGCTCCTTCAGCAGCTTCACCGTCTGGCCGACTACGTAGCCACCGCAACCGGTACCGGCCGGTGGGCCGCCCGCTTCGACGCACATGACGCCGTTGTAGCCGGGGAACACGAAGTCCTCCGGCCGCAGTTCTTCGGAATGGAAATCGACGGTCTCGAGAATGTCGATCACCGTCGGCACCAGCGACTTGGTGAGCGTGAAGGTCGAGTCGTGCTTGGGGTCGCAGCCGATCTGCAGTACGCGTTTGCCGAGCTTGGAAAAGGCGACCGACAGATTGGACGATGTCGTGCTCTTGCCGATGCCGCCCTTGCCATAGACGGCGAACACCTTGGCGGTGCCGATGCGCAGCGCCGGGTCCTGATGCACCTGCACGCTGCCTTCGCCGTCAGGATGCGAAGGGCCGCGGCGCGTCTTCAGCGACGACAGCGGGACATGGGTGGTGGTGACTGTATTCACGGTGCGGCCCTGGAAAGGTGGGTGAGGTGCTTCATGCGCTGGCCCGCTGGAACACGCCTTCGAGGCGGTCTTCCAGTTCGTCGCCGGCTTCGCGCAGGCGCGCGAGCACGCTGTCGTCCGGCTGCCAGTAACGTCGGTCGTGCGCCTCGATCAGCCGGTTGGCGAGCTTGGCGGCGGCGGTGGGGTTCAGTTCGGCCAGCCGGCTGCGCATCTTTTCGTCGAGCACGAAGGTCTGCGTCAGCTGCTGGTACACCCAGGGCGACACCTGGCCGGTGGTGGCCGACCAGCCCATGGTGTTGGTGATGTGCGCTTCGATCTGGCGCACGCCTTCGTAGCCGTGCGCCAGCATGCCTTCGTACCACTTCGGATTCAGCATGCGGGTGCGCGTCTCCAGCGCCACCTGTTCGTCCAGCGTGCGCACCGATCCTTCGCCCAGGGTCTGGTCGCCGATATAGACCGGTGCCACCGCGGCGTCGGCGCCGCGGGCGCGGCGCACCGCGCGGGAGATGCCGCCCAGCGTGTCGAAATAGGTGTCGACCGTGGTCACGCCCAGTTCGACCGACTCGAGGTTCTGGTAGGCCAGTTCGACGTCGGCCAGCACGCTTGTGAGCAGCGCGCTGCGGGCAACCGGCCGGCCGCTGCGGCCGTAGGCGTGGCCCTTGCGGCGGGTATAGGTTTCCGCCAGCTCGTCCTCGTCGTCCCAGCGGCTGTTCTCGATCAGGTGATTCACGTTCGAGCCGTAAGCGCCTTCGGCATTGCCGAATACGCGCAGCGCGGCGGTTTCGAGGTCGCAGCCGTTGGTGGCCTGGAAGGCCAGCGCGTGCTTGCGGATGAAATTGTGCGCCAGCGGCTCGTCGGCGCTGGCGGCAAGGAAGGCGGCTTCGGCCAGCATGCGGATCTGCAGCGGCATCAGGTCGCGGAAGATGCCGGACAGCGTGATCACGACGTCGACCCGCGGCCGGCCCAGTTCTTCCAGCGGCAGCAGCTGCGCGCCGACCAGGCGGCCGTAGCTGTCGAAGCGCGGCTTCGCACCCATCAGCGCCAGCGCCTGCGCGATCGGCCCGCCCTCGCTTTTCAGGTTGTCGGTGCCCCACAGCACCATGGCGATCGATTCCGGGAAGGGGTGACCGTCGTCGGTGTGGCGGGCAAGCAGGCGGGCCGCCTGTTTCGCGCCATCGATGACGGCGAAGGCGCTCGGGATGCGGAAAGGGTCGAAGCCGTGCAGGTTGCGGCCGGTCGGCAGCACCGCCGGTGTGCGCAGCAGATCTCCGCCGGGGGCCGGACGCACGAAGCGGCCGTCCAGAGCGTGCACCAGCGCATCGACCTCGTGGTCCTTGGCCAGCAGGCTGTTCGTTTTCGTCAGTTCGGCAATCAGTGCGCGCGTGCCGTCGTCATCGGCCAGATTGCCTGCGCTGCGGATGCGCTCCGGGCTGTCGCCGCGCATGACGGCGGCAATCATGGTGCGCGGCAGCTCGATGCCGTGACCGGCCTGGGCGACCGCGTGCAGCAGGTCGGCGCGTTCGGTTTCTGTCGGCGCTTCGCCCACCACGTGCAGACCGCAGGGGATGAGCGTGCGCTCCAGTTCATGCATCTGCAGGCCGAGCGTCGCGATGGCGGCTTCGGCGTCGGTCCACGGCGGTGTCGCCGCGCTCAGTTCGAGCGCCGCCGCCTGCGCCTGGATCAGCGCGGCCAGTGCCGGTGCCTCGCGCTCGCTGCCCGGTTCGCGTGCGCGCCAGCGTTCGACCGACACCTTCATTTCGGCCAGTCCGGCGTACAGGCCGGCCTGAGTGACCGGAGGCGTCATGTAGCTGATCAGCGTGGCGCCGGATCGGCGCTTGGCCAGCGCGCCCTCGGACGGATTGTTCGATGCGTACAGATAGAGATTGGGCAGCGCGCCGATCAGGCGGTCCGGCCAGCAGGCGCCGGACAGACCTGCCTGCTTGCCCGGCATGAATTCGAGCGCACCGTGGGTGCCGAAGTGCAGCACGGCATGCGCGGCGAAGTCCTCGCGCAGCCAGCGGTAGAAGGCGGAGAAGGCGTGCGTCGGCGTGAAACCCTGTTCGAACAGCAGGCGCATCGGGTCGCCTTCGTAGCCGAAGGACGGCTGCACGCCGACGAACACGTTGCCGAACCGGGCGCCGAGCACGAACAGGTGACGGCCATCGCTCAGGTCGCGGCCCGGTGCCGGTCCCCAGTGCGCCTCGATCTCGCCCAGCCAGGTTTCGCGCCGCACGTGTTCGTCCGCCGGTATCCGGTGATGCACGTTGGCCGGTGCGCCGAAGCGCTCGGCATTGCCGGTCAGCAGCGCGTCGCGCAATGCCGCCTCGCTGGCCGGCATGTCGATCTGGTAACCCTCGCGCTTCAGCGCGCCCAGCGTGCGGTACAGCGAGGCGAAGACGGACAGGTGGGCGGCGGTGCCGACCGCGCCGCCATTGGGCGGGAAGTTGAACAGCACGACCGCGACCCGCCGCTGCGCGCGCTCGGCGCGGCGCAGCGCGATCAGCCGCGCCACCTTGTCGGACAGCATGTCGGCGCGCTCGGCGCACACGTGCATGTCGCGTCCGCCTTCACTGGGCGGGAAGCTGCAGCGGCGTGCGCAGCCCTCGCAGGTGCCACCGGCTCCGGCCGAACGGCCGCCGAATACCATCGGGCTGGTGGCGCCATCGAGTTCCGGAATGGCCACCATGATGGTGTTCTCGACCGGCAGCAGGCCGCGCTCGGAAGCACCCCACTGTTCCAGCGTCTGGAACTCGACCGGGTGGGCGGCGAGGTAGGGCACGTCCAGTCTTGCCAGCAGGTCTTCGGCCGCCTTCGCGTCGTTGTAAGCCGGGCCGCCGACCAGCGAGAAGCCGGTCAGCGACACCACCGCGTCGACCACGGCGCGGCCGTCGCGGATGAAGAAGCGCTCGACCGCCGGCCGTGCGTCCAGGCCGGTGGCGAAGGCGGGGATGACCGACAGGCCGCGCGCCTCCAGCGCGGCGATCACGCCGTCGTAGTGGGCGGCGTTGCCGGCCAGCAGGTAGGAACGCATCAGCAGCACGCCGACCGTACCGCGCGCTTCCGGCGCAGTCGGCAGCGCGGCGACCTGCTCGGCGATGCGCTGGGCGATGCGCGGGTGATAGACGCCGACTTCCGGGTAGTCGAACGGTGCGCCCGGTTTCATGCGGCCGCGCAGGTGGGCGCGCGGGCCGTCGGCGTAGCGGTCGATCAGGAAGCGCACCATGTTGGCGACGTTGTCCTGCGAGCCGGCCAGCCAGTACTGCAGCGTCAGGAAGTAGGCGCGCACGTCCTGTGCGGTGCCGGGAATGAAGCGGAGCAGCTTGGGCAGGCGGCGCAGCATGCGCATCTGCCGTTCGCCGGAACTGCTGCCGCCCTTGCCGGCGTTGCCGCGCAACCGCTTGAGAAGTGCCATCGGTCCGCTCGGCGGCGCGCTCATGTCGAAGCGGCCGATGCGGGTGAGCCGCGCGACCTCGCCGGCCGACATCGCGCACACCATGGCGTCGCAGTGCTCGCGGCGCGCGATCAGCGCCGGCAGTACCGGGCGGAAGTGATCCTCCATGAACAGCATGGTGGCGATGACGATGTCGGCGGCGCCGATTGCGGCTTCGCAGCGCGCCAGTGCCTCCGGCCGGTCGCTCCATTCGGAGGCGGCGTGCACCTCGAGTTCCAGACCGGGCAGTTCGCGCCGCAGCGCGCTGCGTGCGCGCTCGGTGGCACTGGCCAGGTGGGTGTCCATCGTGACGATGACCACGCGTATGGGCGTGGCATCGGCGGTCGAGGGCTCAGCGCGCGAAGTGAGCTTTGGCATCGTAGAGCGTCTCCACCGTGATGGTGCTCAGTCCGCGGCTGCGGGCGAAGCTTTCGGTATTGCGGCGCGCCTTGCCGCGGACGAAGAACGGAATCTTCTTCAGTTCGCGCTCGCCGTCCGCGGTCCAGGCCGGGGCGTCGTCCGCGTCGCTCATGCCCAGTTCGGCCACCGCCATCGTCTGTGCGGCGACGGCAGGCAGGTGCGAGGCGGGCGCGGCATCGTTGAATTCGAAGTCGTCGCGGAACATCTGCAGCAGGTGTTCTTCGAGCCCCATCACCAGCGGATGCACCCAGCTGTCGAACAGCACGTTGGCGCCTTCGAAGCCATACACCGGGCTGTAGCGGGCCGGCACGTCCTGCACGTGGATCGGGCTCGATATGACGGCGCAGGCGATGCCCAGCCGCTTGGCGATGTGGCGCTCCATCTGCGTGCCGAGCACCAGTTCGGGCGCGGCGGCGGCGATGGCCTTTTCGACTTCGAGGTAGTCGTCGCTGATCAGCGCCTCGACGCCGTAACGCGCCGCCGCCTCGCGCACGTCACGGGCGAAGTCGCGCGCGTAGCAGCCGAGGCCGACCACGGTGAAGCCCATCTCTTCGGCGGCGATGCGCGCGGCCGCGATGGCGTGCGTGGCATCGGCGAAAATGAACACCCGCTTGCCGGTCAGATAGGTCGAGTCGACCGAGCGCGCATACCAGGGCTGGCGTGAGGCCGAGCTGCCACGGCCGGCGGCGCCCGGCGTTTCGGCGGCCAGCAGCGGCGACGGATCGACGCCGGCCAGGGCGGCGACTTCGGCGATGAAGTCGCGCGTCGCGCCAACGCCCATCGGAATGGTCCGCGTGGCCGGCATGCCGAAGCTGCGGCTCAGCCAGCCGGTCAGCGTGCGCGATACTTCCGGGTAGAGATCGATGTTGAAGTCGGCATCCGGCAGGCGGCGCAGATCGTCGACCGAGGCGCCGAGCGGCGCCACAACGTTTACGTCGATGCCGAGCGCGTCGAGCAGGCGGCGGATTTCGGTCACGTCGTCGCGACAGCGGAAGCCGAGCACGGTCGGGCCGAGCAGGTTGGCGCGCGGCCGGCGTGCCGGGTCACGCGCCGGGCGCTTGCTTTCGGGCGCGGGCACCTGGTCGGCGAGCAGCGTGCGCGTCAGGTGATAGAAGGTTTCGGCGGCACCCCAGTTTTCCTTCTTCGAATAGGCGGGCAGTTCCAGCGCCACCACCGGTATCGGCAGCTGCATGCCGGCGGCCAGCGCGCCGGACTGGTCCTGTATCAGTTCGGCGGTGCAGGAGTCACCGACCAGCAGCGCGGCCGGACGGAAACGCTCGAAAGCCTCGGCCACTGCTGCCTTCACCAGCTCGGCGGTACTGCCACCGAGGTCGCGTGCCTGGAAGGTGGTGTAGGTGACCGGCGGCCGGCGGTCCTGCCGCTCGATCATCGTGAACAGCAGGTCGGCATAGGTATCGCCCTGCGGTGCGTGCAGCACGTAGTGCAGGTCGCGCATCGAGGTGGCGATGCGCATGGCACCGATGTGCGGCGGTCCTTCGTAGGTCCAGAGCGTGAGCTGCATCGCGTGCCCCTTCAGACGGCCAGCCGTGCGCGGCGCGCGAACGGGCGGGCGAACAGTTCGGCCAGGTCGCCCGCCTGGTCGTAGCCGTGTATCGGCGAGAACACCAGTTCGATCGACCATTTGGTGGCCAGCCCCTCGGCCTCCAGCGGGTTGGCCAGGCCGAGGCCACATACGGTGAGGTCGGGGCGGGCGGCGCGCACGCGGTCGAGCTGGCGATCGAGGTGCTGGCCTTCGCTGAGCACGATGTCCTCCGGCAGCAGCGCCAGTTCCTCACTGACCATCTGGCGATCGAGAAAGGGCGTGCCGACCTCGATCAGTCGCATGCCCAGTTCGCGGTGCAGGAAGCGCGCGAGCGAAGGTTCGAGCTGCGAGTCGGGCAGCATGAACAGGCTGCGCCCGGCCAGCAGCGGGCGTTGCCGTGCCAGTGCCGTTTCGGTGCGCGCACGCGCCGGGCCGGTCACCGCGTCAAATGCGGCCGGGGTTACGCCCCAGGCGCGGGCGGCCGCTTGCAGCCAGGCGGTCGTGCCTTCGGCGCCGAAAGGGTAGGGCGCGCGCAGCAGCCGGGCGCCGCGGGCGACCAGTGCGCGCACGGTGTCGCCATTGAAGGGCTGGGCCGGCAGCAGGTCGGTGTTCGGACCGATCGCCGGCACGTCGGCCGCGCGGCGGCCCGGCAGGAATACGACGTTGGCGATGCCCAGCTGTTCGAACTGGCGGCGGAACTGGTCCTCGACGATGTCCGGCAGACAGCCCACCACCATCAGCTGGCGCGCGTCGGTGTGCGGCATCAGCGGCACGAAGGTGCGCAGCGCGGCGTCTTCGCCCTGGGTGAAGGTGGTTTCGATGCCGGACCCGGAATAGTTCAGCACGCGCACCTGCGGCAGCAGCCGGGCGTTGAGCCGCTCGGCGGCACGCGCGAGGTCGAGCTTGATCACTTCCGACGGGCAGGAGCCGACCAGGAACAGCGTGCGGATTTCCGGCCGGCGTTCGAGCAGCGTGACGCACAGGCGGTCGAGTTCGTCGTTGGCGTCGGCCATGCCGGCCAGGTCGCGGTCGGTCAGGATGGCTGTACCGAAGCGCGGTTCGGCGAAGATCATTACGCCGGCGGCGGACTGGATCAGGTGGGCGCAGGTACGCGAGCCGACCACCAGGAAAAAGGCGTCCTGCAGCTTGCGGTGCAGCCACACGATGCCGGTCAGACCGCAGAACACCTCGCGCTGGCCGCGTTCGCGCAGCACCGGGCGCTCGTCGCAGCCGCTGCGGGTGGCGATCGGAATGTCGTGCAGATTGCTCATGCCTGCACCACCGCGCCGTGGTTGCCGGCCGCCGGACTCGCCGTGTCGAGCCGCGCGGCGCGCAGCTTGAGCAGGAACTGTCCGGCGTTGATGACGTAGGTGAAGTAGGCCGCCAGCGCCAGCCACATCAGGCCGGTTCCGTCCAGCGTGCCGGTCGCCAGTGCGACCAGATAGGCGGTGTGCAGCGCCAGCACCGCGAAGCTGAATACGTCTTCCCAGAAGAAGGGGCGGGCGAACAGCCAGACGCCGAACACCGCCTTCTCCCAGATCGAGCCGGTGACCATGATCGCGTACAGCAGCAGGGTCTTGATCACCACCGACCAGGTTGCAGCCTGCAGGCCCTCGCCGGACCACAGATAGCGCAGCACGAGCACGAGGCTGATCGCGAAGGCGACGAACTGCACCGGCGCCAGCACCCCCTGAACCAGGGTCCAGGGTGATTCGTCCCGCCGGCGGCGTTCCTCCGGCGTGTAAAGCGGTGTGTGCCGCATCGCCGGTGAGGCCTCTCTGTTGCGCATCGTCGCGTCTCCTCTGTCCTCGTAATCGAATCTAGACGGCTGGGGACAAAGTGTCAATGTAAATTGACGTCACGACGAAATTACATCGACCGGATGACAGTGCGCGTGGTCCAGAGGCCCGTTCCGGCTGGAGCGTCATCAAAATTGACAAGTTAACTTGACAGTGCGGGGTGCCGCGCTCTATTCCTACAATGTTGGCGTCCAGTTCTGCAGACAGATTCGAACCCCGCCTTCCTGCCCAGAGACTTGCTCACCCTCGTCGTCAGTGCCACCACGGACACTGGGTTCACCACCCGCAGCAGCCGTAAAGCCCGTCCGCATCCATGGGGCGTCCACCGGGGGCGCATCCGACACGGCCGGGGCACGACAAAAAGACCCAAGGAGGCAGGAAGATGGCCGGGATGACGCAGCGAAGCGCCCGCAGGGCGCAGATGTCGGGTGAGGGTTTGTCCGCGCAGGAGCAGGGCGGGGTCAGTCAGTTCGGCGGGCCGCCGATCGGCCCGCCGGTGTTCGCTGCCCCTGACTGGCTGGGTGATCTGGCGCAGACGATAGAGGCGGAAATCATTCCGCGGCTGATGCTGGCGCACGGTGATCTGGTCGATCTGCCGCCGGCCGGGGTCAGCGCAACAACCATCTCGGCGCGCGAAATCCACGAGTTCGCCAATCTCGTGCTGGCACAGGATGCCGGCGTCGTACGCAGCTGCGTGCAGGCGATCCGCGCCCGCGGCGTCGAGCCACGGGTCATCTGTCTGGACCTGCTGGCACCGGCGGCGCGCCGGCTCGGCGAATTGTGGGAAGCGGATCTGTGCGATTTCACTCAGGTCACGCTCGGCCTGTGGCGGATCCAGCAGGTGCTGCACGACGTCAGCCCGAGTTTCCGCAGCGATCTGCATTCGGGCGAGACAGGCCGCCGCGTGCTGCTCGCCACCTTGCCGGGGGAGCAGCACACCTTCGGCATGTCCATGGTGGCCGACTTCTTCCGCCAGCGCCGCTGGGATGTGCGCCTCGACACACCGGGTCCGCGCGGCGAAGCGCTGCGCCTGCTGCGCGCCGAGCGCTTCGATCTGGTGGGCGTGTCACTCGGCAGCGAAACGCGCTTCGACGAACTGGCGGAGTGGATCACCGCCGCTCGCCGCGTGTCGCTGCAACGCGACCTCGTGGTGATGGTAGGCGGCCCGATCTTCGCCAGCCGGCCGGAGTGGGTGCCGCTGGTCGGCGCCGACGCGACGGCGCGCGATGCGAGTGCCGCGGTCGATGTGGCCGAGGCATTGCTGCCTGTGCGATTTGCGCATGGGTGATCAGTTTCTGGAGGGTATCGATTGGGTTCGGAGCAGGGGCGCGATCAAATCGCGAAAATGGACGCCGATGCGGGAAGGTTGACGGTGAAGCCTTTTGATTCGCCGATGGGTTTGTTACATGGCGTCGATGCCGAGTCGGCTGCACGACTCATTGCCGCCGCCTCCGACGTTGCGTTGTTGCTCGACGACAAGGGCGTCATCCGCGACCTTGCATTCAACGACGGCGCGCTGCTGCCCGAAGCCGGCGCGCGCTGGCTGGGGCGCCGGTGGACCGAGGTGGTGACGGTCGAAAGCCGCCCCAAGGTCGAGGCGCTGCTGCAGGACGCCGCCAGTGGCGAAAGCCGCCGTGCACGGCACGTCAATCATCCTGTGCAGGGCGGCAGCGATCTGCCGCTGCTTTACTCGACCGTGCGCATCGGCCACGACGGCACCGTCGTCGCCCTCGGCCGCGACCTGACGGCGCTGTCCATGCTGCAGCAGCGGCTGGTGGACGCGCAGCAGTCGATCGAGCGCGACTACGCGCGCCTGCGCCAGCTCGAGGCGCGCTACCGCCTGCTGTTCCAGATGACGTCGGAAGCGGTGCTGGTGGTAGATACCGTCAGCCAGCGCATCGTCGAGGCGAATGCCGCCGCCAACTGGATGCTGGGTGAGGACGCGCGCAGTGTGGTCGGGCGCAATTTCCCGGAAGGGCTGGACGACGCCGGCAACCAGGCGGTGCAGGGGCTGTTCGCCGCGGTGCGTGCCAACGGTCGTTCCGACGACGTCCGCGTGCGTGGGCCGGGCGGCAGCGACTGGCTGGTGGCCGCTTCGCTGGTGCGACAGGACGCAACATCGCTGTATCTGGTGCGGCTGTCGCAGGTCGGTGCCTCCGGCACCGAATCCGGCGAGCGGATGTCGGTGGCCGATGCGGTCGAAATGGTGCCGGACGCCTTCGTGCTGACCGGCGAGGACGGCGTCATCCTGACCGCCAACCAGGCCTTCGTCGATCTCGCCCAGCTGGCGAGCATCGAGCAGGCACGCACGCAGTCGCTCGAACGCTGGCTCGGCCGTCCCGGTGTCGATTTCAAGGTGCTGATGGTGAACGTGCGCCAGCACGGTTCGATCCGCCTGTTTTCGACCGTGCTGCGCGGCGAGCACGGTTCGGACGTCGACGTCGAGGTGTCGGCGGTCGCGGTGGACCGCGGTGAGCGTCCGTGCATCGGTTTCACGGTGCGCGGCGTCAGCCGCCGCATCGAGCCGGAACCGCGAATCAGCCGCGAGATGCCGCGTTCGGTCGAGCAGTTGACCGGCTTGGTTGGGCGCGTGTCGCTGAAGGATCTGGTGCGCGAATCGACCGATCTGATCGAGAAGCTGTGCATCGAGGCGGCGCTCGACATGACGCACGACAACCGCGCGTCGGCGGCCGAAATGCTCGGCCTGAGCCGGCAGAGCCTGTACGTGAAGCTGCGCCGCTATGGCATCGGCGATCTCAACGCCGATCAGGGCGACGACGGCGGGCAGGAGCCGGGCGAGGAGTGATCCGAAGCGGGTCGGTCGGCCGGGCCGGGCCCCGCCGACCGCGTCCGCGCGGACCTGTCGTGAGGCACGGACGGCGGCCTTGCGTCCGGTGTCAATCAAAATGGACTGGCTGAGTGTAAGTTTGTCTTGACGCTCTCGTGTGTCAAGCCTACTGTTAGCTCATGACTCGTCCAGCCCTCTCTGCCGTTGCCGAACTGCTGAAGCCCATCACCTGGTTTCCGCCGATGTGGGCTTTCGGTTGTGGCGTCGTTGCCTCCGGCCTGCCGGCCGGAGAGCGCTGGCAGGTCGTGCTGCTCGGCGTGCTGCTGGCAGGGCCGCTGGTCTGCGCGACCAGCCAGGCGGTGAATGACTGGTTCGACCGTCACGTCGATGCGATCAACGAACCGCAGCGTCCGATTCCATCCGGTCGCATGCCGGGTCACTGGGGCCTCTATATCGCCGTCGTCTGGACGGTGCTGTCGCTGCTGGTGGCGACCGCGCTCGGTCCCTGGGGTTTTGCCGCCGCCGCGCTTGGCCTGCTGCTGGCCTGGGCCTACAGCGCGCCGCCGCTGCGGCTGAAGGCCAACGGCTGGTGGGGCAACAGTGCTTGCGCGCTCTGTTACGAAGGACTGGCCTGGGTCACCGGTGCCGCGGTGATGGCCGGCGGCGCCATGCCCGACCTGCGCAGTCTGCTGCTGGCCGGTCTGTACAGCGCCGGCGCACACGGCATCATGACGCTGAACGACTTCAAGTCGGTCGATGGCGACCGCCGCATGGGCATCGCTTCGCTGCCGGTACAACTGGGCGTTGCGCGCGCCGGTCGGGTCGCCTGCTGGGTGATGGCGGTGCCGCAGGTCGTCGTCGTCGCGCTGCTCGCGCACTGGGGGGCGCCGGCGCACGCTGCGCTGGTGGGCATGCTGCTCGGTGCCCAGCTGATGCTGATGTCCCGGCTGCTGGACGACCCGCGCGCTCGCGCGCCCTGGTACAACGGCACCGGCATTACGCTCTACGTGCTCGGCATGCTGGTGAGCGCCTTCGCGCTGCGCGCGCTCGGAGGCGACTGACATGAACCAGGCCCTCGGCTGGATCGGCATCTTCCGCCTCGGTCTGGTGCAGACCGCGCTCGGCGCCATCGTCGTGCTGACCACGTCGACGCTGAACCGCGTCATGGTGGTCGAACTGGCTTTGCCGGCCATGCTGCCCGGCATCCTGGTGGCGCTGCATTACGCGGTGCAGATGCTGCGGCCGCGCCTCGGGCACGGTTCGGATCTGGGTGGGCGGCGCACGCCTTGGATCATCGGCGGCATGGCGGTGCTTGCCGCCGGCGGCACGCTGGCCGCGCTCGCCACCGTGCTGATGGCCGACCACTTCGTCGCCGGTGTCGCACTGGCGGTGCTTGCCTTCATGCTGATCGGCGTCGGTGTCGGCGCCGCCGGCACCTCGCTGCTGGTGCTGCTCGCCAAGCGCGTGGACGACGGCCGCCGTGCGGCCGCCGCCACCATCGTCTGGATGATGATGATTCTCGGCTTCGCCGTGACGGCCGGCATCACCGGCAAGCTGCTCGATCCGTTCTCCGGCGAGCGGCTGTTGCAGGTCGTTGCCGGCACCTCGGTCTGCGCCTTCATGCTTGCACTCGTCGCCGTGCGCGGCGTCGAGGGCGTCAGCCCCGCAACCAAACCGGTTTCGACGGGGCTGCCGCACTCTCCTCCCAAAGGCACCCCATTCCGCGCTGCACTGGCCCAGGTCTGGGGCGAGTCGCATGCGCGGCTTTTTACACTGTTCGTCTTCGTGTCCATGCTCGCCTACAGCGCGCAGGACCTGATACTCGAACCCTTTGCCGGCACTGTGTTCGGCTACTCGCCCGGGCAGTCGACCCAGTTGTCGGGTCTGCAGCACGGCGGCGTGTTCGCCGGCATGCTGCTGGTGGCGCTGACCGGCACCGTGTTCGGCGGGCGGCAGATCGGCTCGCTGCGGCTGTGGATCATCGGCGGCTGCATCGCCTCGGCCTGCGCGCTGGCGGGCCTGACCGCCGCCGGCTTCAGCGGCCAGGGTTGGCCCTTGCGCGAAACCGTGTTCCTGCTCGGCGTATCCAATGGCGCGTTCGCGGTGGCGGCGATCGCGTCGATGATGCGCCTGGCCGGCCAGGGCGGCGCCGGTCGCGAGGGCGTGCGCATGGGTCTGTGGGGTGCGGCGCAGGCGATCGCCTTCGCACTGGGCGGCTTCGCCGGCACTGTCGCGGTCGATCTGACGCGCGCCCTGATCGCCGAGCCGGGCGTCGCCTACGCGCTGGTGTTCGCCGGCGAGGCGTTGCTGTTCATCGTATCGGCCGCCATGGCGATGCGGATTTCCGGCCTGCAGCCGGCGACCGTGGCGGCGCGTGCGCCGGCTGCGCCGCTGCCGCTGATGCCACGCGCGGAAGGAGAGGCCTGATCATGGAAAACTACGATGTGGTGGTGGTCGGCGGCGGGCCCGCCGGGGCCACCGCGGCGACCGATCTGGCGCGCCGCGGCTACGCGGTGCTGCTGCTCGATCGCGGCGGGCGGATCAAGCCCTGCGGCGGCGCGATACCGCCGAAGGCGATCGAGGAGTTCCGCATTCCGGATGAGTTGCTGGTCGCCCGTGCCCGTTCGGCACGCATGGTGGCGCCCAGCGGGCGCGAGGTCGACATGCCGATCGACGGCGGTTTCGTAGGCATGGTCGATCGCGAGCAGTTCGACGAATACCTGCGCGAGCGTGCCGGACTCGCCGGCGCGCATCGGCGCACCGGCAGCTTTCAGCGGGTGAGCCGCGACGGTGCCGGCTCGGCTGTCGTGCATTACCGCGTCGGCGAGCAGGGCGAACGCTGCGTGCGCGCCCGCGCCATCATCGGCGCCGACGGTGCGCTGTCGGCGGTCGGTCGGCAGTGTGTGCCGGGCGCCGACCAGGTGCCCTGCGTGTTCGCCTACCACGAGATCGTGCGCGCGCCGCAAACCGGTTTCGACGGCAGCCGCTGCGATGTCTATTACCAGGGCCGGCTGTCGCCCGATTTCTACGGCTGGGTGTTCCCGCACGGCGACACGGTCAGTGTTGGCGTCGGCTCGGCGCGCAAGGGTTTCTCGATACGCGGCGGCGTCAGCGCCTTGCGCGACAGCGCCGGCCTCGGCGCCGCCGGCACCGTTCGCCGCGAAGGCGCGCCAATTCCGATGCGCCCGCTGCGGCGCTGGGACAACGGGCGTGACGTCGTGCTGGCCGGCGACGCGGCCGGCGTCGTCGCGCCGGCGTCGGGCGAAGGCATCTATTACGCGCTCAGTGGCGGCCGGCTGGCGGCCGAGGCGGTCGATGCCTATCTGGTCACCGGCGATGCGCGCGCGCTGAGGCTGGCGCGCAAGCGTTTCATGAAGGCGCACGGCCGCGTGTTCATGGTGCTCGGCATCATGCAGCGCTTCTGGTACGCGAGCGACAAGCGGCGCGAACGCTTCGTCAGCATCTGCCGCGATCCCGACGTGCAGCAGCTCACCTGGCAGGCCTATATGCACAAGCGGCTGGTCCGCGCGCGGCCGCTGGCGCACATGCGCATCTTCTTCAAGGACCTCGCGCACCTCTGCGGCATCGTGTCGCCATGAATGCCCGGACGGCCACGCGCTGGAAGCCGGTGGCCGTCGCTGCACTTGCCGCGCTTGCGGTGGCCGGCCTGGGCGGTGCCATGACCGATCTGAGCGAGTGGTACCGTGCGCTCGCCAAACCCTCCTGGCAGCCGCCGGACTGGGCTTTCGGGCCGGCCTGGACCCTCATCTTCGGTCTTGCCGCCGCCGCCGGTGTGCTCGGCTGGCGCCATGCGCCGGACGCGCGAGGGCGTCGCCAGTTGCTGGCGATGTTCGCCGCCAACGGTGGCCTGAACGTGCTGTGGAGTGCGCTGTTCTTCCATCTGCGCCGTCCCGACTGGGCGCTGGCCGAAGTCGTGCTGCTGTGGCTGTCGGTGGTGTTCCTGATGGTCCGCCTGCGACCATGGTCCGCACGTGCGGCCGCGCTTTTGCTGCCGTATGCGGTGTGGGTCGCGTTTGCGGCAGCGCTGAATCTGTCCATCGTCCGCCTGAATGCCCCCTTTGGCTGACGCGCCGCACTTTTTGACGCCGGTCACGTGTGCCGGCAAGCGACTTGCCGTAGCATGCAGGCGTTAAACTCAAGCAATTGAAGGCGTTGTCGCGATTGCGCCGTCGGCAGTCCGGTGATCAGCGGGTGTGCTTCCGTTGAATTGCGCGTACCGGGCTTTTCCGAACCACGCGGCAGCGCATGTCCCGGTCCAGGCCGGGCCCGAAATTTGCAGCAGGTCGGTCCCGTATCTCTCCGTCCTGCTAACCAGGCCCATGCCGTGAACAAGCTACCGAACGATCCAGGAGACCTGAGCGCCTTCTCCGATGTGGCACCGGAGTTGGCCGACATGCTGGTGTCGGTCGCCAGCGACATTGCGCTGGTGATCGACGACAAGGGCGTCATCCGCAGTGTTGCGCTGGGCGGCACCGAGCCGGTCAGCGCAGCGGCGGGCGAATGGCTGGGCCGCCAGTGGATAGACACGGTGACGCCGGACACCCGCCGCAAGGTCGAGGACCTGCTGAGCGAGGCGGCCGAGTCCGGCGTTTCGCGCACCCGCCACATCAACCACCCGTCGCTGGCCGGCAGCGATCTGCCGGTGGCCTACACCGCCGTGCGCCTCGGCCACGGCGGTCCGCTGCTGGTGGTCGGACGCGACCTGCGCGCCGTCTCGGCGATGCAGCAGCGGCTGGTCGACGCCCAGCAATCGATGGAGCGCGACTACTGGCGCATGCGCCAGGCGGAAACCCGCTACCGCCTGCTGTTCCAGATCGCCACCGACGCAGTGCTGGTGGTGGACGCCGACACCTTGCGCATCGTCGATGCCAACCGTGCCGCCGGCCGTCTGTTCGGCGGCACGGTGCAGGACATGCCGGGCCGTCAGGCCGGCTACGCGCTGGCGCCGTCCTCGCTGCCCGCGCTGGAGGAGCTACTGGGCACGGTACGGGTGTCCGAGCGCCCGGGTGACGCGATGCTCGACCTGGCGTCGGGCGGCCGCATCCACGCTTGGGTATCGCTGTTCCGCGACGAGGGCAGCACGCTGCTGTTGATGCGCGCCTGGCCCGAAGGCGGGCAGATGCCGCCGGCGGTCGACGATGCGATGCTGCCGGAACTGGTGCGCCTGACACCTGATGCGGTCGCCTTCACCGACGAACAGGGGGTGCTGCTGAGTGCCAACCCGGCCTTCGTCGAGCTGGTGCAGGGCGTCGACATGGCGTCGCTGCGTGGCCGCTCGATGGCGGCGTGGCTGTCGGGCGAGAGCGACGGACTGGGTGGTCTGCTCGCCGCGGTGCGGCAGAGCGGCACGCTGCGTCTGGCGACGCGCATGCGCAACGAGCGCGGGCACGACGTCGATGTTGAACTGTCGGCAGTACTGATCCATAACGGAGACTCGAACACCATCGGTCTCATCATCCGCGCAGTGCAGCCGCGCGGTCCCGGCGTGGGGGTCAGGGGTCGCATGCACTGAGCGTGTCGCGCAAAGTGAACGATCCTCTCTACAGTCCGCCTTTCGGTCAGGCCGACCTGACCAACTGCGAGCGCGAGCTCATCCACCTTGCCGGCTCGATACAGCCGCACGGCGTGCTGCTGGTCGTGCGTGAATCCGACCTGCAGGTGCTGCAGGCCAGCCTGAATACCGAACAGTGGCTGGGCGTGCCGCACGCGGCGGTGGTCGAGGCGCCGCTGCCGGCGCTTGGCGGCGACTTGGCGGCGCGTGTGCGCGAACTGGGCCGGACGCTGACGGAAGTCGAACTGACGCCCTTCCACTGCAGCACCGGCCACGGCGGGCTGCTGCGGCATTTCGAGGGCATGGCGCATCGCGGGCAGTCCGGCACGCTGATCGTCGAGCTCGAAACCGCCGGGCCACCGGCCGAAGATGTCGCGGCACAGGCGCTGCTGGCGACGGCGGTGCGTCGCTTCAGCGAGGCGATGAGCGTCGATGCGCTGGCGGACACGGCGGTGCAGTCGATACGCGAACTGACCCATTACGACCGCGTGATGGTGTATCGCTTCGATGCCGATGGCCATGGCGAAATCGTCGCCGAGGCGCGCGACGACCGGCTCGACACCCTGCTCGGTCACCGCTATCCGGCAACCGACATTCCGCAGCGCGCGCGCGACCTCTATCTGCGCAACCGGGTGCGCGTGCTGGTCGATGCGCGCTACCTGCCGGTCGCCGTCGAACCGCGCCGGCTGCCGCACAGCGGCGAAGAGCTGGACATGTCGATGTGCCACCTGCGCAGCATGTCGCCACTGCACATCCAGTACCTGCGCAATATGGGCGTGACCGCGACGCTGGTGGTGTCGCTGGTGCGCGAGGGGCGGCTGTGGGGGTTGATCGCCTGTCATCACTATGCGCCGCGGCGTATCCATTACGCACAGCGCGCCGCCGTCGACGTGCTGGCGGAGGTGATGTCGACGCGCATCGCGGCGATCGAGAACTATGTACGCACCCAGGTCGACGTGCTGGTGCGGCGCATGGAACTGCGGCTGATCGAGGCGACGTCGACCGAGGGCGACTGGCGTGCGGCACTGATGCGCAACGCGCGCACGCTGCTGCTGCCGATGGACGCCAGCGGTGTCGCGCTGCTGCACGACGGCGAACTGCTGACCGCCGGCGAGGTGCCGTCCACCGAGGCGGTGCGCGCGCTGGCCGGCTGGGTGTCCGGCGAAATGAAGCAGATGCTGTTCAGCTGCGCCTCGGTCGAGCGCGCCAACCCGGCGCTGGCCTACCTGACGCCGGTGGTGTGCGGCGTGCTGGCGATCGATCTGTCGACGCGCGGCCGCAATCTGCTGATGTGGTTCCGGCGCGAGCAGCGTGCCAAGCTGACTTGGGCCGGCGACCCCGCGAAGCCCATGGTCGACAACGATCCGCTGACCTTGTCGCCGCGGCGCTCCTTCGAGGCGTGGTCGGAAATCGTGCGCGGCACCGCGGCCCCGTGGTCGCGCGCCGATCTGGCGCTGGCGCGCGCGATCGGCGCCTCGCTGCGCGATGTGATCATGCAGACGCAGGCGGTGCGCCTGCTCATCGCCCAGCACCAGCTTGAAAAATTTCGCACTGCCGTCGACGAGTCGCCGGAGCCCCTGCTGGTTGCCGACGGCGACGGTCGCATCCTGTTTCCCAGTCCGGCGCTCGCCGGCATCCTGCCGGGCGGTTGCCGGCAGCCGGCGAATTTCGACGAACTGGCGGCGCTGTTCGAAGATCAGGCCTCTGTGCGCGATGTGTTGAGGTCGCTGCGCGAAGGACGTGTGTCGTGGCGCGGCGAGTGGCGGATGAGCGGTGGCATTGCGCTGGGCGTGCGCGCCGACGTCGTGCCGGGCCCGCGCGATGCCGTGCTCGGTTGCATCCTGATCTTCACCGACCTCACCGATGCGAAGCGCACCGAGGCGGCGCGTCGCCATCTCGAACAGTCGCTGACGATGACCGGCCAGGCCGATGCGCAGCTGACCACGCGCGAGGCGCGCGGCCTGCCCGACGAGGTGATGGGCGCCATCCTGGCCAATGCGAGCGTGGCGGCGATGGAACTGACCGACACCACGGCGTCGATCCCGGTCGCTACGCTGATCGAGGAACTGGAGGCGTCGGCGACGCGCGCCGCGGCGGTCTATGCCCGCCTGCGCGAATTCAACCGCCCACTCTGAGCGCGGCGGCGTCGCCGGCCGGCAGCGCCTCGAAAATGTCCACGTGACGCAGGAAGGCGGCTTCGGCTTCGCTGGCGATGGCCGCCCGCGTGGCGTCGTCGCGCGACGGGCCATCGAGTGCGGCGCGCAGTCGTGCGCTGAGCTCGGCCGGCGCGTGCGCGCCGAAGCGGTAGAAGCGCGTGCCGGCTTCGCCGTCCAGCGCGTAGCAGCGGGCGACGATGCGCTGCAGGATCTGGCCGCCCTGCAGATCGCCGAGGTAGCGCACATACATGTGCGCGAGCAGCAGTTCCGGCCGGTGTGCCGACAGTTCGCGCAGGCGCGCCGCGTAGCATGCCGCCGCGTCGACCAGCGGCAGCGCGTGTCCCCAGCCGTCGCCGTGCAGTGTGGCCAGGTCGGCTTCCAGCGCGGCGCTGCGCGCCAGCCCGTCGATGTCCAGCCCGGCCAGGGCCGGGTGGGTCTTATGCTGCCTCAGCGCGGCCTCCAGTTCGCGGTAGATCGGGTGCAGGTTGCGCAGCAGGGTGCAGTAGGCGGCAAGACCGAGTTCGCCGCGCAGCAGCGCCGGCATCGGACCGCTGCGCTCGGCGCGTGCGTGATGTGCCGCCGTCACCTGTCTGAGGCGCTGCGACAGCGGGGGCTGTTCGGTGGCGTGCATGGGAGAGGTGTTTCGGCCTGTCAGTCGTGTACGGTGTGCGGATGCGGCAGCCTGCTGCCGATCTCAGCGTGGAGCGCTCGCATGTCCGACCTGTTGGCGAATGGTTTGTTGATCGACCTGATCATGATAGGGGTTTTGTTCGAAGCGGCGGCACTGGCGCTGCTGCACCGCCGGCGCGGTCTGGGCTTCGCGCCGGGCCGCTGGCTGCCGACGCTGGCCGCTGGCCTGTGCCTGATGCTGGCCCTGCGCGCAGCCCTCACCGGCGGCGGCGCGACGCTGGTGCTGTTCTGGCTGGCGGCGTCCGGCGTGGCGCACGGATGCGATCTTTACCTGCGCCGACCGCGGGCGCGCTGATCGACTGCAGTCTCATCGCCGACTTCCGGTAGCATGCGCCGCGCGATCCATGCCGTACGGATCGATCCCGACAACATTCACAGGATTTCGCCATGGCCGGAGCCAGCCTTCTCGCACTGATAGACGACATCGCCAGCGTACTGGACGACGTGTCCGTCCTGACCAAGGTCGCCGCCAAGAAGACGGCCGGCGTACTTGGCGATGACCTGGCGCTGAACGCGCAGCAGGTGGCCGGCGTCAAGGCCGATCGCGAACTGCCGGTGGTGTGGGCGGTGGCCATGGGTTCGGTACGCAACAAGCTCATCCTGGTGCCGGCGGCGCTCGCCATCAGCGCCTTCCTGCCGGCAGCGGTGACGCCGCTGCTGATGATAGGCGGGCTCTTCCTCTGTTACGAAGGCGTCGAGAAGCTGGCGCACAGATTCCTGCACAGCGCCGATGAAGACGCCGCGCACCACGCCGAGCACATGAAGGCGCTGGCCGACGAACAGGTCGACCTGGTCGCGCTGGAGAAGGAAAAGGTGAAGGGCGCCATCCGCACCGACTTCATCCTGTCGGCCGAAATCATCGCCATCACGCTGGGTACCGTGGCCGACGCGCCTTTCGGCACCCAGGTCGCGGTGCTGGCGGGCATTGCCGCCATCATGACGGTCGGGGTGTATGGACTGGTGGCGGGCATTGTCAAACTGGACGACGCCGGCCTCTACCTCAGCCGCGCCGCCTCGGGTGCGACGCGTGCGCTCGGTCGCGGCATCCTCGCACTGGCGCCGTGGTTGATGAAGGCTTTGTCGGTGGCCGGTACCGCCGCCATGTTCCTGGTCGGCGGCGGCATCCTGACACACGGCATCCCGGCGCTGCACGACCGGATACATCATCTGTCGGAAGCGGTGGGTTCGGTGTTGGGCGTGCTGCTGCCCTTCGTCGCCGACGCGCTGACCGGCGTCGTCGCCGGTGCGATCACGCTGGCCGTGGTGCTGGGTGCCAAGAAGCTGCGCGGCAGCGCGACCGCCTGACCCGGCGCGGACTCCGCTGGCCGGGCTCAGACCGGGCTCAGACCGGGCTCAGATCGGGCTTCAGTGCGCCGCGGTCGTCGAACACGACGCAGTTGCCGTGCCAGTGGGCGCCGCCCACTTCCTCGAAATAGCGCAGGATGCCGCCTTCGAGCTGCCACACCTGGTTGAAGCCGGCCTTCTTCATCAAGGGTGCGGCCTTTTCGCAGCGGATGCCGCCGGTACAGAAGGTGACGATGGGGGTGTCCTTCAGGTCGGCGTACTGTTCGAGCGCGGCCGGGAACTGACCGAAGCTGTCGACGCCGGGATCGAGCGCGTTGTCGAAGCTGCCCTGCTCGACTTCCCAGCGGTTGCGCGTGTCGATGATGACGAAGGGCCGCCCCTCGTCGTACCAGCGCTTCAGTTCGGCCGGCGGCAGATAGGGCGCCGGCGTCTCCGTCGGGTCGAAGTCGGGCGCGCCGACGGTGACGATTTCCTTCTTCAGACGCACGCGCAGCCGCTTGAACGGCAGCGTGTCCGACCCGCTCCATTTCACGTCGAGTGCGGCGAAGCGCGGGTCCTGCCCGAGGTCGGCGAAGAAGTCGCGCAGGTCGCTCTTCAGTCCGGCGAGGAAGATGTTGATGCCTTCGCTGGCGAGCAGCACGGTGCCGAGCAGCTGGCGCGACTGCGCCGCTTCGTGGATGCGAGTGCGCAGCGCTTCGCGGTCGTCGAGGCGGACGAAGCGGTAGGCGGCGGTGTTGGCGTAACGGGTCATGCTCACGGTCCGGAGATCAGGCGCCAAGTATACCTGTCGCCTGATACGCCTCCGGCGGCGCTCAGCCCAGCGCCTTCATCAGGTTGTAGACGCTGAGGCCGCTGATCAGCGTGCCCACCAGCACCAGCAGCGCACGCGCCGGCAGCGCGCGGCACAGGAAGGCGGCCAGCGGTGCGGCGAACATGCCGCCGGCGACCAGACCGGCCACGGTCGCCCACGGGGCGGCGTCGATGAAGATGACGAAGGCACCGGCGCTGGCGATGGCGATGAAGAATTCGGCGAAGTTCACCGAACCGATGGTGCGGCGCGGGTCCTGGCCGGCGCCGACCAGGCTGGTCGTGACCACCGGTCCCCAGCCGCCGCCGCCGGCTGCATCGACGAAGCCGCCGAACAGCGCCAGCTTGGCGACATGCTTAGGCTCCTGCGCCGGCTTGCGGCGATGGCGCCAGGCCTTGGCCAGCACGTAGATGCCCATCACCAGCAGGTAGCCGGAAATCCACGGCTTCAGCGCGGCGCCGTCGAACTTCGTCACCACCAGCGCGCCGAGTACGCCGCCGATCACGCCCGGTATCAGCAGCTTGAGCATCAGCTTGCGATCGACATTGCCCAGCCGCAGATGCGACAGGCCGGACAGGCCTGTCGTGAAGATTTCGGCGATGTGCACGCTGGCGCTCGCCACCGCGGGCGACGCACCTGTGCCGAGCAGAAAGGTGGTGGCGGAAATGCCGTAAGCCATGCCGAGCGCGCCGTCGATGCTCTGCGCGATGAAGCCGACGGCGGCCGCCTTCAGGAATTCGTCCGAAGTGACGACGCCGATCACGATGTCCAGCGCCGCCGACGGGTCGCCCAGTGGCAGACCGCGGGCGAGCAGGATGGCGGCCAGACCGAACAGCGTGAAGCCCATGAACCAGCTGGCGACGGTGGCCAGCGGGTGCGCGTGCGCGCGGTCTATCACCTGTTCGACCGGCGGCAGGCCGAGCGCTTCGTGGGCTTGTCCGACCTCGGTGGGCCGGGTGTCGATGTGGCGGATTTTCACTGCGCGTCGCTCGATATCTCAGGGAGCGCGCAGTCTAGTCAGCAATGCTTATTCAAAAAAGTGATATTTAGTTCTATAGATATCACCGGTCGGTATTTATCGGCAGGTGTCGCCCGGGGCGAGGCCGTACTACCGGTAAGGCCGCCGCCAGTAGCCCCAGGGGTAGGCCGGGTAATAGGGATAGCCATACATCCACATGCGGTCGCGCTCGCGCATCGCCTCGCGCATGCGCTCGGTTTCGATCAGGGTCTGCTGCATGTAGTCGATCACCTCGTCCGACACGCCTTCCTCGCGCAGCTTCGCCAGTTGCGAGGCCTTGAGCGGGTAGAGCGCACGGCTCTCCTCCAGGCGCTGGATGATTTCCGCCGGCGGGATGCCGTCCTTCGACATCTGCACGATTTCGTCGGTGGTCGGCGCCGGCGGGCGCGGCGGCGCAGTGACGCAGCCGCCAAGGGCGAGCGTGAGGCCGGCGAGCAGCAGGCTGCGGCGCAGGGTAAGCGTGTGCATGCGTGACTCCATCAGGTATCCATGCGTCAGAGTCGCTCGACGTCGCCCGAGTTCGACGCGTCGTCGAACAGGCGCGACCATACGGCGCGTATCGCGGTGCGCTCGGCCACCACCTCGTCCTTCGGCACCCGGGCTTTCGGCGCATCGTTGAGCCGCAGGCCGTGCTGCAGGTGGCGCAGCCGGCGGTAGGCGTTGCCGGCGGCGACCGCATCGAGTGCCGGCAGCAGGCCGACTTCGGAGGCGATGCGCAGCAGCGCGATGTTGCCGAGGTTGCCGGTCAGCTCGGGATGCGCGCCCGAGTGGGCCAGCACCATGTACTGCACGGCGAATTCGAGGTCGATCAGACCGCCGGCGTCGTGCTTGATGTCGAACAGTTCGGACTTGTTGGCGTGGCCGTCCATCATCTTCTGCCGCATGTCCAGCACTTCGCGGCGCAGCGCGGCGACATCGCGCGGCTGGGTCAGCAGTTCGCGGCGGATCGCCTCGAACTGTTCGCCGACAGCCGTATCGCCGGCGCAGTAGCGGGCGCGCGTCAGCGCCTGGTGTTCCCACACCCAGGCCGATTTCTGCTGGTAGTCGCGGAAGGCCTCGATCGAACTGACCAGCAGCCCCGATTCGCCATTGGGTCGCAGCCGGGTGTCGGTTTCGAACAGGATGCCGGCGCTGGTATGGCTGGACAGCCAGGTGAGCATGCGCTGCGCGAGGCGGGCATAGGTTTCCGGCGCCGACTCGTGCGGGTCGTCGAACAGGAAGATGACGTCGAGGTCGGACGCGTAGCCCAATTCCTTGCCGCCCAGCTTGCCGTAGGCGATGACGGCGAAGCGCGGCGTGTCGCAATGGCGGCGCGTGAGCTTGCGCCAGCACATGTCCAGCGTGATGCGCAGCATCGCGTCGGCCAGCGCCGAGAGGTGGTCGGACAGGCGTTCGACCGACAGCTCGCCGGCCAGATCGCGTGCCAGCAGACGGAACACCTGGGCGTGGTGGGCGTCGCGCATGGTGTCCATCTGCCGCTCGGTGTCGTCGCCCAGCTCGTCCAGCTGCTGGCGCAGCGCCTGTTCGAAGGCCGGCCAGTCCGGTTCGGCGGTGAGCAGGCGGGCGTCCAGCAGTTCGTCGAGCAGGATGGGATGGCGTACCAGATAGTTCGCCGCCCAGCTCGACGCACCGATCAGCCGCGCCACCTGGCTCAGCGCCTGCGGAAACTCGGCCAGCAGTGCCAGATAGGCGGCGCGCCGGCTGATGGTTTCCAGCAGGTCGAGGCCGCGCAGCGCGGTGGCCGTGGGCTGCGGCGTATCGCGGCAGGCTTCGAGCAGCTTGGGTACCAGCGCGTCGACCCGCGTGCGCGAACTGTCGGGCAACTGGCGGTAGCGGCTGCCCGACTTGAAGGCGGACAGGCGGCGCGCCAGCTGCTCGGTGTCGGCGAAGCCCATGCCATCGAGCGCGCTGTGGCAGTCGTCGCACGGGGCACTGTCCTGACCGATGTCCTGCCAGACGGCGCGCGGCGTCGGGGTCGAGCTGTCCTGCGCGCCGAATACGGCGTCGAAATGGCGGCTCACATGGCCGCGGTGGTGGTCCAGTTCGTCCAGCAGCGCGGCGTAATCGCCGAAGCCCATGGCCGAGGCGATCAGCGCCTGGTCTTCGGCGGTGGCCGGCAGCTTGTGCGTCTGCGCGTCCTCGACATACTGCAGCCGATGTTCGAGCCGGCGCAGGAAGACGTAGGCGGACTGCAGCTGCTCGACTGCGTCCTCGCCCAGCACGCCGCGCATCGCCAGCCGGTCGAGCACCTTCTGCGTCGGCCGGATCTGCAGCGCGCTCTCGCGGCCGCCGCGTATCAGCTGGAATACCTGGGCGATGAACTCGATCTCGCGGATGCCGCCGGGGCCGAGCTTGATGTTGTCCGCCATGTCGCGGCGCGCCACTTCGCGCCGGATCTGCGCGTGCAGGTCGCGCATCGCGTTGATCGCGCCGAAATCGAGGTATTTGCGGAACACGAAGGGCTTGCGCAGCGATTCCAGTTCGTCATTGACGCCGCCGGTCAGCGCGCGCGCCTTGATCCAGGCGTAGCGCTCCCACTCGCGGCCCTGCGTGACGAAGTAGTTCTCCAGCATGTCGAAGCTGCAGGCCAGCGGGCCGGAATCGCCGTTCGGGCGCAGCCGCATGTCGACGCGGAACACGAAGCCGTCGGCGGTCACGTCCGCCAGAAGCTCGATCACCTTGCGGCCGAGGCGGGTGAAGAAGTCGAAGTTGTCGATGCGCTTGCCCGGGCCGGTGGGCGTTTCGCCGTCGGTTTCGCCCGATTCCGGGTAGACGAAGATGAAATCGACGTCGGAACTGACGTTCAGCTCGCGCCCGCCGAGCTTGCCCATGCCGATGCAGATGAAGGGCTGCACGGCGTTGTCCGCCTCGCCGCGCGGCTCGCCGAAGCGCTCGACCAGCGCGGCGCGCGCCTGATCGACCGCCACCCGCACCGTCTGTTCAGCCAGCAGCGTCATGCCCTCGGTCACCTCGTCCAGATCGGCCAGACCCGCCAGATCGCGCACGATCAGGTGGGCCATGGTGCGGGCACGCAGCCGGCGCAGCGCCGACTTCAGCGCCGCCTCGTCGCCGTGTCCGAACGGCGTCTGCGTCAGCCATTCGCCCAGCAGGGCCGCGCTGATCTGGGCCTGCAGCGTGCTGCCCAGCGCGTCTTCCAGCGCCGGCCGCGCGTCCAGCAGGCGGGCGAGGTAGCGGCTGTGGCGGCGGGCGTGGGCAATGGCGGCGGGGGCGTCCATGAGAGGTTTTCCGGTATGAAGATGTCGATTATGCAAAAAACCGCGTTGCGGGCCGGCATGTAAGCATGGCCTTACAAAGCGCGACAGCGCCTGCGTTGCGGGTAAACTCCCGCATCGTTCCATAAATGCAGTCATCGCCGGTTTGACTGCCCGCAAATCTTGTCCGACTCCGCCCACGCTGAACTCGCCGCCGCGGTCGCCACCGTCCGCGCGGCGGCGGCCCGCTCCATGTGGCGTCGCATCGCCGGGCGGCTGTTCGACGCGGCGCTGATCGCCTACGTCGTCGTCGCCTGCATCGTGCTGGTCGCTCGCCACTGGGTGCTGCCCGAGGTGGATCAGCACCGCGCACGCATCGAACAGTCGCTCGGCGACGCACTGCAGCGCCAGGTGCGCATCGACAGCCTGAGTGCCGACTGGAGCGGTCTGCATCCGCAGCTGTCGCTGCGCGGTCTGACCCTGCTCGACGAAGCCGGCCAGCCGGCGCTGCGGCTGGAACAGGTCGAAGCGGCGCTCGGCTTTTCGTCGCTGGTGCGCGGCGAACTGCATCTGCACCGGCTCGACATCAACGGCCCCGATCTCTGGATACGCCGCGAAGCGGACGGACGCTTCTTCGTCGCCGGTCTGGAGATAAGACAGGACGGCGAGCGGGGCGGCTTCATGCGCTGGCTGCTGTCGCAGGGTCAGATCAATATCCGGGGCGCGCGGCTGGAGTGGGACGACGCGCTGCGCGAGACGGCGCCGCCGCTGCAGCTCACCCAGGTCGATTTCCGCCTCGACAATTCCGGGCGCGACCATCGCTTCGGCCTGTCGGCACGGCCGCCGAGCGAGCTGGCACAGCGACTGGACATCCGCGGCGACGTGACGCTGCCCGACCGCGAGGACTGGCGCAGCGCGTCGGGCGAACTGTTCGTGTCGCTCGAAGGCGCCGATATGGCGGTCTGGCAGACCTGGGTCGATTACCCGCTCGAACTGTCGCAGGGGCGTGGTGCGGCGCGTGCATGGACGCGTTTCGACGGCGCCCGGCTGGCCGAGGGGACTGGCGAACTGGCGCTGGCCGACGTGCGGCTGCGCCTGGCGCCCGATCTGCCGCTGCTCGATCTGGTCAGCCTGTCCGGCCGCGTCAGCGCCGAACAACTGAGCCAGGAGCGCGTCGTCGCCTCGGCCCGTCAGTTGCAGCTGGCGACCCGCGACGGACTGCGCGTCCCGCCGACCAGCGTCGATCTGCGCTGGCAGGCGGCGGCCGGCAATGAAGTGGAGCGTGGCGAGGTGTCGGCCAGCGCGCTCGATCTCGACGCGCTGACCCGGCTGTCGGCCTACCTTCCGCTGCCGGACCCGGTGCGCGACCGGCTGCTGCGTCACGCGGCGCAGGGCGTCGTGCATGAACTCGACGGTGGGTGGACCGGCCCGCTGTCGGCGCCGACCGCCTTCCGCGTCAGCGCGCGGCTGGACCGGGTCGGTCTGCGCGCGGACGGCGCACTGCCCGGGGTCAGCGGGCTGAGTGGCCGCATCGAGGGCAGCGACGTGCGCGGCAGCGTGCAGATCGACGCGCCGGAGCTGGTGCTCGACCTGCCGGCGGTGTTCCCGCAGCCGGAAATCCCGTTCTCACAGTTCAAGGCACGCGCCGGCTGGTCGCGCAGCGACGGCGAAACCGAGGTGGTGATCGAATCGCTCGCCTTCCGCAACGACGACGTACACGGTCAGGCGCGCGGGCGCTACCGCACGGCGGGTAACACGGCCGGCGAGATCGACATCGAAGCCAAGCTGCTCGACGGCGACGCGCGGGCGGTGTGGCGCTATCTGCCGCTCGACATCGGACCCGACACGCGCGACTGGCTGCGCACTGCGCTGACCGCGGGGCGCGCGCCGGAGGCGACGCTGAAGTTGCGCGGCCGGCTCGATGATTTCCCGTTCGACCGTGGCCAGCCCGGCATCTTCCAGGTGAAGGTGAAGGCCGAGGACGTGACCGTCGATTTCGGTCCCAGCTGGCCGCCGCTGACCGGCCTGCGCGCCGATGTGCTGTTCGAGGGGCCGCGCATGCTCATCACCTCGCGTGACGGCCGCATCATGAACACCAAGCTGGGCCCGACCACGGCCGAGATTCCCGATCTCGACGCGGCCGAGGAACTGCTGCTGGTGAAAGGCTCGACCAGCGGTGCGACCGCAGATTTCCTGCGCTACATCGACGCCAGCCCGGTGGCCGAACGCATCGACGGCTTCACCTCGACCATGCGTGCCGAAGGCAACGGCAAGCTGGCGATCGCACTCACCATCCCGCTGCGCCATTCGAAGGACACCAAGGTCGAGGGCGAATACAGTTTCACCGCCAACAAGCTCGTGCTGGACAGCACGCTGCCGCCGCTGACCGACGCGTCGGGCAAGGTGGCCTTTACCGACAGCTCGCTGTCCATCCGCGGCGCCCAGGCCAGCGTGCTCGGCTTTCCGATGACGCTGGATGTCGGCTCCGGCGGCGGTGGCACGGTCAATGTAGACGTGCGCGGCCGCGCCTCGATGGACGCGCTGCGCGCCCAGTTCGGCCAGCCGTGGATGGCGGCGCTGTCCGGCGTCGCCGGCTGGCAGGCGCGGCTGGGCGTGCGCCGCAACGGCACCGACATGGTTCTGGACGCCGATCTGTCGCAGGTCGCCTCGACGCTGCCGGCGCCCTTCGGCAAGTCGGTCGGCGAAGCGCTGGCGCTCAAGGTCGAGCGCCTTGGCACGCTCGATGCGCGCGAAGCGGCACGGCGCGGCCTGCCGGCGCTCGGTGCCGAACGCGAACTGCTGCACATCGACGCCGGCCGGCTCGGCAGCGCCGACCTCGTGCGTCGCTCGACGCCGGCCGGCTGGGTGCTGGAGCGTGGCGCGGTCGGCCTGCCGCAGATGCCCGCTCTTCCCGATCAGGGCCTCGCGCTGGCGCTGAGCACCGAGACCGTCGATCTCGACGCGCTGCGCCGCGCCTTTGCCGCGCCGACGTCTGCCGGCGGCACGACGGGTGACGCGTTGCCGGTGTCGCGGGTGAAGCTCGACGCGAAGAATCTGCGCCTGTCCGGGCACTGGCTGGAGGCGGTGAAGATCGATGCGACGCGCCGTGGCGAGGTGTGGGACATCGATCTTGCCAGCACCCAGGCGCGCGGTCGCGTGAGCTGGAACGCGCAGGGCAAGGGTCAGGTGAAAGCGCGCTTCGATCAGCTGCGCATCGACACGGCGGACGAGGCGGGCGCCCAGGTCAGCAGCGTCGAGCCGGACGAGGAACTGGACGAACTGCCGGCGCTGGACATCGAGGCCGAGCGCTTCGTGCTCGACGGCCGCAACCTCGGCCGGCTCGAACTGCAGGCCAGCAACGAGCGCCGCGCCTGGCTGATCAACCGGCTGGCGCTGACCATGCCCGAGGGCAGCTTCGTCGCCAGCGGCGCCTGGGGCCGCGCGCTGGCCGGCTTGCGCGGCACGCGCGAGACGCGGCTCGATTTCGTCATCGACAGCGAGGACGCTGGAAAGCTGCTCGACCGCCTCGGTCACGCCGGCGCGTTGCGCCGCGGTACGGCCGGCATGAAGGGCATGCTGCGCTGGCAGGGCAGTCCGCTGTCGATCGACTACCCGTCGCTGTCCGGATCGTTCGAGCTGAAGGCGAGCAACGGCCAGTTCAGCAAGATCAATCCGGGCGCCGGTCGCCTGCTCGGCATCCTCAGCCTGCAGTCGCTGCCACGGCGCATCACGCTGGACTTCCGCGACGTGTTCAGCGAGGGCTTCGCCTTCGATCGCATCGAAGGAACGGTGGCGGTCGAGCGTGGCATCATGAACACCGACAATCTCGAACTGGCCGGGCCGGCCGCGCGCGTGCAGATCAGCGGCAGTGCCAACATCGCTGCCGAAACCCAGAACCTGACGGTGAACGTCCAGCCGGCGCTGAGCGACAGCGTGTCGGTCGGCGCGCTGATCGCCAATCCGGCGGTCGGGGTGGCGACCTATCTGGCGCAGAAGGTGCTGAAGGATCCGCTCGGCCAGATATTCTCGTTCCGCTACGCCGTCACCGGCTCGTGGGAGGATCCGCTGGTGGCCAAGCTGTCGACGGCGCCGGCGGCCGAATGAGCCTGTCATCCGATTGAAAGGTGCGTCATGAACACTACGACCAAGACCCGCGTTGCTGCCGTGCAGATGGTGTCCGGCCCGGTGGTGGCGGACAACCTGCAGGAAGCGGGGCACTGGATTGCCGAGGCGGCGCGTCAGGGCGCGCAGCTGGTGGCGCTGCCGGAGTACTTTCCGCTGATTTCCGGCGACGAAGCGGACAAGATAGGCATACGCGAATCAGAGGGCGAAGGCCCGATCCAGCGTTTCCTCGCCGACTGCGCGCGCCGGCACGGCATCTGGCTGATCGGCGGCTCGGTGCCGCTGGTGGCGGATGCCGCGAACAAGGTCCGCAACACCTGCCTCGCCTACGGCCCGGACGGCAGCCAGGTGGCCCGTTACGACAAGGTCCATCTGTTCGCCTTCACCCGCGGCACCGAGAATTACGACGAGGCGCGGACGATCGAAGCCGGCCATCAGCCGGTGTCGATCGAGACCCCTTTCGGCCGGGTCGGCCTGTCGATCTGCTACGACCTGCGCTTTCCGGAGTATTTCCGCGCGCTCGGTGACATGAAGCTGCTGGTGCTCGGTGCCGCTTTCACCGAAACCACCGGCCGGGCCCACTGGGAGCTTCTGCTGCGTGCGCGCGCGGTCGAGAATCAGTGTTACGTGCTGGCGGCGGCGCAGGGCGGCGTGCACCCGTCCGGCCGGCGCACCTGGGGTGACTCGATGCTGATCGATCCGTGGGGCAATGTGATCAATCGCCTGGCGCGTGGTCCGGGCGTGGTCATAGGTGATCTGGATTCGGACTATCTTGTTGAAATAAGGCAGAATCTTCCTGCTTTGGGCCACCGGCGCATCGCTTGTTGAGGTCTCCCCGCATGAATGACCAGACCACTCGGAATCCGTCGAAATTTCCGCACACGCTGGCGGAAGTGACGGTCATGGACGTCGAACGGCTGCGCTCGATGTGCATCGAGCAGGAGGACATTCCTGGTACGCGCGAAATGGCGCAGCAGAAGGACAAGTTCCGCGTGCGCCTGCTGAGCAGCGACAACGAGAAGCGCGAGGGCACCAGCCTGCTGATCGAGAAGATGTACTCGTGGCGCGGCTATCACACGAAGAAGCAGATCGACGAGGCGCCGAACCGCATCACCCTTGTAGCCGAGTTCGACGGCCACATCTACGGCACCATCACGGTCAATCTCGACTCCGACACCGGCCTGTCGGCCGACGAAACCTATCCGGACGTGATGCACGCGCTGCGCGACGAAGGTCGCAAGGTGTGCGAGTTCGGCAAGTTCGCGGTCGAGCAGTCGGTGCGCTCGAAGCGGCTGATGGGCACGCTGTTCCACCTGATGTGCATCTACGCCTTCCGCATCCAGGACTGCGACGACGTGCTGATCGAGGTAAACCCGCGCCATCGCGCCTTCTACGAGAAATATCTCGATTTCGTCCCGGCCGCCGAGGAGCGCATGTGCAAGCGCGTCGGCGCGCCGGCCATCCTGCTGCGGCTGACGCGCGAGCTTTATCGCAGCCGTGTCGATGAACTGGGCGGCCGCTGGCGTGATCTGAAGGAAGAGAAATCGATGTACAAGTACTTCTTCCCGCGCCAGGAAGAGGACGCCATCGCCGAACGCCTCGGGCGTCCGGCGCGCAACTGAACCAGGACTGATGCATTCATGACCACCGGCTCCACCGTCACGACCCGCGAACCGACTGCGCTCACCGGCGCCGACCTGATGGGCACCGCGCGTGCCACGCTGCTCGCCCCCTTCGATCTCGACCGCGGCGAACTCGACCGCGTGTTCGGTCTGCTCGGCGGCCACCGCATCGACTACGCCGATCTCTACTTCCAGCACCAGTGCAGCGAGGCCTGGAGCCTGGAGGAGGGCATCGTCAAGTCCGGCAGCTTCAATATCGAACAGGGCGTCGGCGTACGCGCGATCCAGGGCGAGAAGACGGCCTTCGCCTATTCCGACGAAATCAGCCTGCCGGCGCTCGAAGCGGCCGCCCGCGCAACCCGCGCGATCGCCTCGCAGGGGCAGAGCCTGAGCGCACGCACGGTCACCTCGGCGTCGCCGGTGCCGCTGTATTCGTCGCGCAATCCGCACGCCTCGCTCAGCGACACCGACAAGGTGAAGCTGCTCGAACGGCTCGAAAGCTACGCCCGCGCCGAGGACAGCCGCGTCACCCAGGTGATGGCACACATCGCCGGCACGCACGAGGTGGTGATGGTGATGCGCAGCGACGGTCACATGGCGGCCGACGTGCGCCCGCTGGTGCGGGTGTCGGTCACCGTCATCATGCAGGACGGCGATCGCCGCGAGCAGGGCTCCAGTGGCGGCGGTGGCCGCTTCGACTACGGCTACTTCAGCGACGCGGTGCTGCGCGACTACGCGGCAAAGGCGGTGCATCAGGCACGGGTCAATCTCGACGCCCGCCCCGCACCGGCCGGCACGATGAGCGTGGTGCTCGGCCCGGGCTGGCCCGGCATCCTGCTGCACGAGGCGATCGGCCACGGCCTGGAAGGCGACTTCAACCGCAAGGGCAGTTCCGCCTTCGCCGGCCGCATCGGCCAGCAGGTCGCGTCGCGCGGCGTCACCGTGGTCGATGACGGGACGCTGCCCAACCGCCGCGGTTCGCTGACCGTGGACGACGAGGGCAACCCGACCCGCTGCACCACGCTGATCGAGGACGGCATCCTGGTCGGCTACATGCAGGACAGCCTGAACGCCCGCCTGATGGGCGTGGCGCCGACCGGCAATGGCCGGCGCGAAAGCTTCGCCCATCTGCCGATGCCGCGCATGACCAATACCTACATGCTCAATGGCGACCGCGAGCCGGAAGAGATCATCCGTTCGGTCAAGAAAGGCCTGTACGCGGTCAATTTCGGTGGCGGCCAGGTGGATATCACCAGCGGCAAGTTCGTGTTCTCGGGTGCCGAGGTGTACATGATCGAGAACGGCCGCGTGACCTATCCGGTCAAGGGCGCGACGCTGATCGGCAACGGGCCGGATGCGCTGACACGGGTGTCGATGATAGGCAATGACATGGCGCTGGACAGCGGTGTCGGCACCTGCGGCAAGGAAGGTCAGAGTGTGCCGGTCGGTGTCGGTCAGCCGACGCTGCGCATCGACGGGCTCACCGTCGGAGGCACGGCCTGACGGTCAGTTGCAGCATGCCTACCTGGTTGAGACGCTGGTTCCCGACGCGCGAGCAGATCCTCGCCTCCCGCGTCGTCGCGCCGTTCGCCCATCACCTGCGCGACGACAGACTGTGGCACGCCAACCGCCACAGCGTCGCGAAGGCGGTGTCGATCGGCCTGTTCTTCGGGCTGATGATTCCGTTCGCCCAGTTCCTGTTTGCCATCGCCACCGCGCTCTTCCTGCGTGCCCACATCGCCATCAGCGCCGGCTGCACGCTGATCACCAACCCCTTCACCTTTCCGCCGATCTACTGGGCGGCCTACGAACTGGGCAGCTTCGTGCTCGCCAAGCCGGCGTCGGTCCGCGAATCGCAGCAGATCGAACAGAGTGCGGAAAAGATCGGTGAACTGGCGACCGGCTGGCTCGAAGGTTTCTGGATCTGGCTCAGCGCAGCCGGCCTGCCGCTGGTGACCGGGCTGTTCATCATGGCCTGCAGCGCCTCGGTGATCGGCTATTTTGCGGTCCACCTGCTGTGGCGCGAGCGCCGCAACTGAGCCGGCCAGGATGCGCTTGAACGAAGGAAACCCCGCGCCGGGTTAGAATCCACCGCTTTGCAACGGCACACCTGCCGGCGCGGTACCGAACAACGTAGCCATGAACGCTCCCATGCACAAGATCACCGACGACGTCCGCATCAAGGAAATCCGCGAACTTCTGCCGCCCGCGCACGTGCTGCGCGAACTGCCGGCCAGCGATGTGGCGTCCGAAACGACGTTTGCCGCGCGTCAGGCCATCCACCGCATCCTGCGCGGCGCCGACGACCGCCTGCTGGTGGTGATCGGCCCGTGCTCGATCCACGACTACAAGGCCGGCATGGAATACGCGAAGCTGCTGAAAGCGCAGCGCGAGCGTCTTTCGGCCGACCTCGAAATCGTCATGCGCGTCTATTTCGAGAAGCCGCGTACCACGGTGGGCTGGAAGGGGCTGATCAACGACCCCTATCTGGACAACAGCTTCAAGATCAACGACGGCCTGCGCCTGGCGCGCCGCATCCTGCTGGAAGTGAACGAGCAGGGCCTGCCCGCGGGCACCGAATTCCTCGACACCATCACGCCGCAGTACACGGCCGACCTGGTGGCCTGGGGTGCCATCGGCGCGCGCACGACGGAAAGCCAGGTGCACCGCGAACTGGCGTCCGGCCTGTCCTGCCCGGTCGGTTTCAAGAACGGCACCGACGGCAACGTGCGCATCGCCTCCGACGCGATCAAGTCGGCGCAGTCGCCGCACGTGTTCCTGTCGGTCACCAAGGCCGGCCACTCGGCCATCGTGTCGACCGCCGGCAACGAGGACTGCCACGTCATCCTGCGCGGCGGCAAGGAGCCGAACTACGATGCCGAGGCGGTTGAGAAGGTGTGCCGCGAACTGGCCGCCGCCGGCGTGCCGGCCAAGGTGATGATCGACTTCTCGCACGCCAACAGCCGCAAGCAGTGCGCGCTGCAGATGGACGTCGCGCGCGACGTCGCGGCGCAGATGGCCTGCGGCGAGGACCGCATCTTCGGCGTCATGGTCGAATCGCATCTGAAGGAAGGCCGTCAGGATCTGGTCGCCGGCAAGGAGCCGGAATACGGCATGAGCATCACCGACGCCTGCCTGGGCTGGGAAAAGAGCGTCGAACTGCTCGACATCCTGGCCGAAGCCGTGCGCGCGCGTCGCCGTGCGCTCGCCGACCGCGACTGATCGGTGAATACGCTGTTCGCTACGGCGCCGGCTTCCAGCTGGCGCCGTTTCTATTTCATCAGCCTGCTGCTGACGCTGGTTTTCCGCGGCTGGCTGGGCGCGGTGCTGCCCTTTACCGGCGACGAAGCCTACTTCTACTGGTGGGGCAAGATTCCGGCTGGCGGCTTCTACGACCATCCGCCCATGGTGGGCTGGTGGCTGGCGGCGCTGATATCGGTGTCGGAAGCCGAGTGGTGGCTGCGTCTGCCGGCCATCCTGCAGCCGGCGCTGTTGTCCTTCATGCTGCTCGGCTTTCTGCGCGACGATGCCGCCGCCACACGCTGGGGCGCGGCGACGCTGATGCTGCTGGCGCCGGCCAGCGTGCTCGACGTGCTGATCACGACCGACATCCCGCTGGTGTATTTCAGCGTTGCCTCGGCGCTGGTGTTCCTGCACGCGCAGCGCACACGGTCGATGCCGGCTTTCGCACTGGCCGGTCTGCTGCTCGGCGGCGCCTTCCTGTCCAAGTACTTCGCCGTGCTGCTAGGACTGGCCTACATCGTGTGGGCGCTGTGGCGCCCCGCGGCGTGGAAGTGGAAGGGGCTGGCGCTGCTCGTGCTGTGCGCGCTGCCGGCGGGTCTGTACAACGCGTGGTGGAACAGCCAGCACTGCTGGGCCAACGTCATGTTCAACGTGTTCAATCGACACGGCGGTGCCGGGCTGTCGTGGAAGACGCCGCTGCTGTACGCCGGCATGATGCTGTGGCTGCTGACGCCTATGGTGGCGTGGCGCCTGCTGCGTGCGCCCGGCGCCTGGATGCGCCAGGCCGCGCTGCCGGCGCTGGTGGTCGTGCCGCTGGCGGTGTTCGGTCTGCTGTCGCTGGTCAAGACCATAGGCCTGCACTGGGTGTTCTCCTTCGTGCCGCTGGCCTTCCTGATGTATGCGCGCGCAGTACCCGACGGCATGCTGCGTCGTACCCGCAACATCACCGCGGTACTGGCGCTGCTGCACGTGGCCGGTGTGGTCGCGGTGGCGACGCAGCCGGTCGATAGCTGGGCGCAGCGGCTGGGGCCGCGCAAGTACGCCGGCGTCGTGCAGACAGTGA
This sequence comes from Methyloversatilis discipulorum, assembly GCF_000385375.1. NCBI lineage: Bacteria > Pseudomonadati > Pseudomonadota > Betaproteobacteria > Nitrosomonadales > Sterolibacteriaceae > Methyloversatilis > Methyloversatilis discipulorum. The sequence goes on along the minus strand of NZ_ARVV01000001.1, from coordinate 3,394,541 downwards.
AGGCGGACGAGGTGATCGCCGCGCTGGGCAGCGACGTCGACCGCTACGTGTTGATGACCGACGGCTATTCGCCCTCGGTCACGCTGGGCTACAACCACGGCCGCTACTGGCCGGTGTTCGGCCCGGCGTCCAGCCATGCGCGGCACGACGACGTGCTGACCGACTTCCGCGCGCTGGCCGGCCGCGACATCCTGATCCTGAGCAAGGAGAAGCCGGACCTCGCCGACTACACGCCCTATTTCCGCGAGGTGAGCGAGGACACGCTGCAGGTGCGGGGTGCCACCTTCTGGCGCATCCGCGGCCACGGGTTCGACTACGCGGCCTACCATGCAGGCGTGCTGGAGCCGGCGCGCCGCCTGTGGTACGCAATACCGAAATGGCTGCCGGACTGCGGCTGCTATTTCGAGGAACGCTATTTCAACTGAGACCGCGATGATCGTCGCCGCCCTGCAGCTGATGCGTCCGAAGCAGTGGGTGAAGAACGGCTTCGTGTTCTTCGGCCTGCTGTTTGGTCACGCCTGGCATCAGGCAGCCATGGTGCAGTCGGCGCTGCTGGCCTTCGCCGCCTTCTGCCTGATGTCCAGTGCCGTGTACGCGCTGAACGACTTCCGCGACGTCGCGCAGGACCGATTGCACCCGGTCAAGCGGCGGCGTCCGCTGGCGTCCGGCGCGCTGTCACCCTCGGTAGCGGTGCTGCTGATGGGGGCGCTGTCCGCCAGTTCGCTCGCGCTGGCCTGGCAGGTTGGCGAAATGCTGGTGTGGCTGCTGTGCATCTACGGGCTGATCAACCTCGGCTACAGCTACGGCCTGAAACGCGTGGTCGTGCTCGACGTGTTCCTGATCAGCGCCGGTTTCATGCTGCGCCTGCTGGCCGGCACGACCGGCCTCGGCATCCCGCCGTCGAACTGGCTGCTGATGTGTGGCCTGCTGCTGACGCTTTTCCTCGGCTTCGCCAAGCGGCGCGCCGAAATGATGCTGATGGAGGAGGGCGGCGGCGCCCACCGCAAGGTGCTGGACCAGTATTCGGCCGCACTGCTCGACCAGTTCATCACCATCAGCGGCGCCTGCGCCGTCGTGGCCTACGCGCTGTACACGGTGGATGAGGACACGGTGCGCACCCACGGCACCGGCGACCTGATCTACACGTTGCCCTTCGTGCTGTACGGCCTGTTTCGCTACCTCTATCTGCTGCATCGGCAGGGCGGCGGCGGCGATCCGTCGCACGACCTGTTCCGCGATGTCCACCTGATCGTCGCGATGGCGGGCTGGGTGGTCGTCACCGTCCTCATCCTGCGCTGATCAGCCGGTCAGCGGTTCGACCGTCGCGTCCTGCCCCCACAGCCGCTGCAGCGCAGCGTTGCGTTGCGTTGGCGGCGCGCTGCTCCAGAAACGTTCGCCGCCGTGGTGGCCGCTGCGCAGCAGACCGGCCCGGCCGAGCGCGCGCGCGAGCTGGCGGGCGACCGCATCTCCGGTGTCGATCACGCGTACCGAGGGCCCGGCCGACTGTTCGATCAGCGGGCGCAGGAAGGGGTAATGGGTGCAGCCGAGCACGATCACGTCGGCGCCCTCGGCGATCAGCGGTTCGACGTGCGAGGCCACCAGCGCACGCGTGGCCGGCGTGTCGAAGTCGCCGCGCTCGACCGCTTCCACCAGACCGCTGCCCGGACGGGTCACCACGTGGATGTCGCGGCCGAAGGTGTCGAGCAGTGCCGCGAAGCGACTGCTGGCCAGCGTGCCGGTGGTGGCCAGCACGCCGACCGTGCCGGTCTTCGTCGCCGCCACCGCCGGTTTGACCGCCGGTTCCATGCCGATGATGGGGAGCGCCGGCCAGCGCTCGCGCAGCGCCTGCGCGGCCGCCGCGGTGGCCGTGTTGCAGGCGATCAACAGCGCCTTGGCGCCGCGTGCGATCAGGAATTCGCCCAACTCGGCGCTGCGTGCGCGTATCCAGTCGGCGCTGCGCTCGCCATAGGGGGCGAAGCCGGAATCGGCGACGTACAGGAAATCCTCGGCCGGCAGCGCCGCGCGCGCATGGCGCAGCACCGACAGGCCGCCGAGGCCGGAGTCGAATACGCCTATCGGCGCGTCGGGAGTGCTGGTCACGGGCAGTGCTCGGTCGCGGACGTGTCCGCGGCCATCCCTTCAGTCCGTTGCGCCGTCGTGGGCGCGGCCGCGCTGCCACAGCACGTCGCCGCAGCCGGCCAGCCGGTTGTAGGTGCGGCCGAGCACGAACAGCAGGTCGGACAGGCGGTTCAGATACTGCCGGCTCGCCTCCGACACCTTGCCTTCGGCGGCCGCAGCGATCACCGCGCGTTCGGCGCGACGGCAGATGGTGCGGGCGAGGTGGGCGTGGGCTGCCGCGCGGGTGCCGCCGGGCAGGATGAATTCCTTCAGCGGCGTCAGCTCGGCGTTCAAGCGTTCCAGTTCGGCATCGAGGCGCGCCACCTGTTCGGTCTTGATCAGGTGGTAGCCGGGGATGGCCAGTTCGCCACCGAGGTCGAACAGATCGTGCTGGATTTCGGTCAGCAGCGCCGACAGATCGGCCGGCATGTCCTCGCACAGCAGCACGCCGATAGCGCTGTTCAGTTCGTCGACGTCGCCGAGCGCGTGTATCCGCGCACTGGATTTGGAAACCCGGGTGCCGTCGCCGAGGCCGGTTTCGCCGCCGTCGCCGGTGCGGGTGGCAATCTTGGATAGTCGATGACCCATGGCGTGTGATGACTTGGATAAGAGGTATTGATTATAAGTGCGCGCAAATATAAGGCCGGCGCACGCTAGAATTGCACATCATCCCATGCTGGCGCCCACCCCGCGACAGCCGGATATGCGGGCGGCCATCACCCGGCAGCGCTGCGCGGTTCATGCACATACACGCAGACCACACATCCCCCGCAAATGAACAGAACAGACGGAGTTGCCGTGAGTACCCCCGAACCGAAAGATTTCCTGAACAAGCTGTTCCAGGCGGCGTTCGACGCTGCCAATCCCGATCTGTGCGTGCCGGCCAATCTGCCGCCGCCGCCCAAGGGCCGCACCATCGTCGTCGGCGCTGGCAAGGCCGCGGCGTCGATGGCGCTGGCGGTCGAGAAGAACTGGTCGGGCGACCTGTCCGGCCTGGTGGTCACCCGCTACGGCCACGGCGCGCCGTGCCAGCGCATCGAGGTGGTCGAGGCGTCGCACCCGGTGCCGGATGCGGCCGGTCAGCAGGCTGCGAAGCGCATTCTCGACAAGGTGCAGGGCCTGAGCGAAGACGATCTGGTGATCGCCCTGATCTCCGGCGGTGGCTCGGCGCTGCTGTCGGCGCCGGCCGAAGGCCTGACGCTGGAGGACAAGCAGGCGGTGAATCGCGCGCTGCTGGCCAGCGGCGCCGCCATCCAGGAAATGAATTGCGTGCGCAAGCACCTGTCGTCGATGAAGGGCGGCCGGCTGGCGCAGGCCGCCTATCCGGCGCGCGTGTTCACGCTGGTCATTTCCGACGTGCCGGGCGACGACCCGGCCGTGGTCGCCTCCGGTCCGACGGTGCCGGACACCACCACGCGCGAGGACGCGCTGGCCATCATCCGCCGCTACAACATCGAAGTGCCGGCGGCCGTGATGGCCTGGCTGGCGAAGCCGGAATCGGAAACGCCGAAGGCCGACGATCCGCGACTGGCGCGCTGCGAAACCCGGGTCATTTCCACTGCCCAGGCCTCGCTGCTGGCGGCCGCCGAAGTGGCGCGCGCGCACGGCGTGACCCCGCTGGTGCTGGGCGACATGATCGAAGGCGAATCGAGCGACGCGGGCAAGGTGCTGGCCGGCATCGCCAAGGCCTGCGCGATCAATGGCACGCCGGTCCAACCGCCCTGCGTGCTGCTGTCGGGCGGTGAAACTACGGTCACTCTGGGTCAGATCAAGCCGGGCCAGAAGCCGCGCGGCGGCCGCAATTCCGAATTCCTGCTGTCGCTGGCGATCGCGCTGGACGGCATGAAAGGCATCCACGCGGTGTCCGGCGACACCGACGGCATCGACGGCAGCGAGGACAACGCCGGCGCCATCGTCACCGACGACACGCTGGCCCGCGCCCGCGCCGCCGGCATCGACGCCCGCACGATGCTGGACCAGCACGACGCCTACGGTTTCTTCCTCGGCATCGACGACCTCATCGTGACCGGCCCGACGCTGACCAACGTAAACGACTTCCGCGCCATCTACGTCGAAAAGAAGGTCTGAACGACCTCGGCTCTCCCCGGAAACGGCGCCTGCGGGCGCCGTTTCTTTTGCCGCCTCCGGAAGCGCAGTCGCGAGCCGGGGTCTTGTGGGAGGGGTCTTCTGACCCCGCCAGCGGCCTGTATCGGGAGCCGGCGCGGTTTCCGACGCCGCATTACGAGCAGAGGTGACTTCCACGGACAGCGATCCCGCGCTGCAGGAGGCGCCGCCGGGGCACTGCGGGTATCATCTGCCGCCTGTCTCTCTGCCCCACCGGAAGCCGCCATGAGCGCTCTGCCACAGGCCCACGAAGCCACCGCTGTTCCGCCACCCGGAAGTACCGACCGCCCGGCCCTGATCGCTGAACTGGCCCGCGTGCTGCCGGAGGACTGTCTGATCACCGACCTCGGCCGTCTGCGCGCCTATGAATGCGACGGCCTGATGCTGATGCGCGAGATGCCATTGGCGGTCGCGCTGCCGACCACCGAAGCGCAGGTGATCGCGGTGCTGCGCACCTGTCACCGTCTGGGCGTGCCGGTGGTGCCGCGCGGCGCCGGTACCGGCCTGTCGGGCGGAGCGACGCCGCACAAGCAGGGTGTGGTGCTGTCGACGGCGCGGCTGAACCGCATCGTGTCGGTCGACCGCCTCGCCCAGCAGGCCGTCGTGCAGCCGGGCGTGCGCAATCTCGCGGTGTCGGAGGCGGCGGCGCCCTACGGTCTCTACTACGCGCCCGACCCGTCGTCGCAGATCGCCTGCAGCATCGGCGGCAATGTGGCCGAGAACTCGGGCGGCGTGCATTGCCTGAAGTACGGACTGACCGTGCACAACGTGCTGCGTGTGCGCATGGTGACGATGGCGGGCGAAGTGATGGAAATCGGCAGCGCCGCGCCGGACAGCCCCGGTTACGACCTGCTGGCGGTCACCATCGGTTCGGAAGGTCTGCTCGGCGTCGTCACCGAAGTGACCGTGAAACTGGTACCCAAGCCGCGCGTCGCACGCTGCGTGCTGGCTGCATTCGACGACATCCGCCGCGCCGGTCAGGCGGTGGCCGACATCATCGCCGCCGGCATCATCCCGGCCGGGCTGGAAATGATGGACCAGGCTACCGCCGCCGCGGTCGAGCAGTTCGTGCACGCCGGTTACCCGCTGAACGCGGCGGCCATCCTGCTGTGCGAGTCCGACGGCACCGAGGAGGAGGTGCAGGACGAGATCGCCCGCGTCCGTGCGCTGCTCGACACCGCGGGCGCGACGGAAATCCGCATCTCCAGCGACGAAGCGGAACGGCTGCGCTTCTGGGCCGGCCGCAAGGCGGCCTTCCCGGCGGCCGGGCGCATCTCGCCCGACTACTACTGCATGGATGGCACCATTCCGCGCAAGCGGCTGGCCGAAATGCTTGAGGCGATGGAGGTCATGGCGAAGAAGTACGGCCTGGGCCTGCTCAACGTGTTCCATGCCGGCGACGGCAACCTGCACCCACTCATCCTGTTCGATTCGAACGACCCGGATTCGGTGCACCGCGCCGAAGCCTTCGGCGTCGAAATCCTCGAACTGTCGGTGGCGCTGGGCGGCACCATCACCGGCGAGCACGGCGTGGGGCTGGAGAAGATCAACCAGATGTGCAGCCAGTTCGCTTCCGACGAACTCGACATGTTCCACCGCGTGAAGGCCGCCTTCGACCCGGCCGGCCTGATGAATCCGGGCAAGGCGGTGCCGACGCTGCACCGCTGCGCCGAAATGGGCCGCATGCACGTGCATCACGGCGAGCTGCCGCATCCCGAACTGCCGCGTTTCTGACCATGACCCACACTCTTCATGCAGTGCTGCGCGAGCAGGTGCTGGAGGCCGCCGCGCACGGTCGCGCGCTGCGCCCGCATGGCAGCGGCTCCAAGGACTTCCTCGCCCGCTCGCTCGACGGCATGCCGCTGGACATGCGCGGTGCCCAGGGCGTTATCGCCTACGAACCGTCCGAGCTCTACATCACCGCGCACGCCGGCACTCGGCTGTCGGCCATCGAAAGCCTGCTGGCCGAACACGGCCAGATGCTGGCGTTCGAGGCGCCGCACTTCGGTGCCCACGCCACGCTGGGCGGCGCCGTCGCCAGCGGACTGTCCGGGCCGCGCCGCATCAGTGCCGGCAGCCTGCGCGACTTCGTGCTCGGCGTCACTTTGATGGACGGCCAGGGCCGCGTGCTGCGCTTCGGCGGGCAGGTGATGAAGAACGTCGCCGGCTTCGACGTATCGCGCCTGATCGCTGGCAGCTTCGGCACGCTGGGCCTGGTGCTCGAGGTGACGCTGAAGGTGCTGCCGCGGCCGCAGGCGGAACAGACCCGCGTGTTCGCGCTCGACGAGGCGCAGGCGCTGACCCGCATGCGCGAGTGGGGCGCCCAGCCACTGCCGGTGTCAGCCACGGCCTGGCTGGATGGCCGGCTGGCGGTGCGACTGTCCGGCGCGCAGACCGCGCTCGACGCGGCCGTGCGCAACATCGGCGGCGACCTGCTCGATGCGGCCGAGGCTGCTGCGCTGTGGCAGTCGATGCGCGAACAGACGCACGATTTCTTCGCCGGTGACACACCGCTGTGGCGTCTGTCGCTGCCGCCGATGACGCCGGTACTGCCGCTCGACGGCGCCCGCCTGATCGAGTGGAACGGCATGCAGCGCTGGCTGCGCAGCGATGTCGACGCCGACGCGCTGCGTCATGCGGTAAACGCCGTCGGCGGTCACGCGACGCTGTTCCGCGGCGGCCGGGCCGTCGATCGGGAACGCGACGTGTTCGAGCCGCTGGCGCCTGAAGTGATGGCGGTGCATCGCCGCCTGAAGCAGGCTTTCGACCCGTCCGGCGTGTTCAGCCCCGGACGCCTGTACGCTGAACTGTGAGCGCCGACTGATGCAGACCGGACTGGCCGATTTCATCCGCAACACCCCCGAAGGCGACGCCGCGGACACCCTGCTGCGCAAGTGCGTGCACTGCGGTTTCTGCAACGCCACCTGTCCTACCTACCAGCTGCTGGGCGACGAGCTCGACGGTCCGCGTGGTCGCATCTATCTGATGAAGCAGATGCTCGAAGGCGAGGTGCCTGCCGACACCGTGCTGCCTCACCTCGACCGCTGCCTCACCTGCCGCAACTGCGAATCGACCTGTCCGTCCGGGGTGCGCTACAGCGAACTGGTCGATATCGGTCGCGCGGTGGCCGAGCGGCGTGCAAAGCGCCCGCTGGCGCAGCGCGCGAAGCGCTGGCTGCTGCGCGAAGGGCTGTCGCGCCCGGCGGTGTTCAACACCGCGCTGGCGCTCGGTCGGCTCGCCAAGCCGCTGCTGCCGGCGCCGCTCGCCGCCAAGGTGGCCGACGCGCGCAGCGCCGGCGCCTGGCCGCCGGTGCGCCATCAGCGCCGCATGCTGGTGCTGGCCGGCTGCGTGCAGCCCGCGCTGATGCCGGACGTGAACGCCGCGGCAGCGCGCGTGCTCGATCTGCTCGGCATTTCGCTGGTCGAGATCGCGCGCGCCGGCTGCTGCGGCGCGCTGCGTTTCCACCTCAACGACCAGGACGGCGGTCGTCAGGATATGCGTGCGCTGATCGACGCCTGGTGGCCGGCGATCGAGCGCGGCGACGTCGAAGCCATCGTGATGACGGCCTCCGGCTGCGGCAGCACGGTGCGCGAGTACGGCCACCTGCTGGCCGATGACCCGCTTTACGCCGAGCGCGCGGCGAAGGTGGCGGCGATGACCCGCGACCTGTCGGAAATCCTGGCCGCGGAGCGCGTACAGATCGAAGGGCTGTTCGCCGCCGGTGGCACCGGGCGTCGTCCTCTTGCCTACCACCCGCCCTGTTCGCTGCAGCACGGTCAGCAGGTGCGCGGACACGCCGAAGCGCTGCTGCGCGCCGCCGGCTACGACCTGAAGCCGGTCGCCGACAGTCATCTGTGCTGCGGTTCGGCCGGCAGCTATTCGCTGCTGCAGCCGGCGCTCGCGACGACCTTGCGCGACAACAAGCTGCGCTCGTTGCAGGCCGAACAGCCGGCCGGCATCGCCAGTGCCAACGTCGGCTGCATTGCCCACCTGCAGACTGGGACCGCGACGCCGGTGCGCCACTGGATAGAGTGGCTCGATCAGGCGCTCACCTAGGGTCTGTTTATTGAATCGCGGGCCGCGTTTGCAGCTGCGAGGCACGTGCACGGCGTGCGACGAAGTCGAGACTGGCCGTCTCGACAAAGAGCGCAACGCGGTCCTTGCCTCGCACGCTGCAAACCCGAAGGACGCGAGCCCCGTTGCGCCCAGCTCCGCGTGGGGCCTCCTGGCCTGACGGCCAGTCAGCCGGCGTCGGCCCGCCTTGATCTGGACGCATCGGGAATCGCGCGCGGCCCGCGATTCAATTGCAACAGACCCTGGGGCGCCTGAAGCGGCAACCGGCCCGGGTCCGCTTGCCGCGGATCCGTTGCATTTTCTTGCTCAAGTACTGTCGGCAGCGGCCGTTAATGCTCGCAGCCCGCAATACAGTTCCGAGTGAGCCCGCCATGCAGCATGCAGCCGTACCCGCACCCGAAGTCATCGATGCAGTACTCGAATCGTCCGCCGTCCTTCTTCCCCCCAAGCCCCGACTGCTGCAGGAAATCGAGAACCTGATGCGCAACCCGGATTTCGAGGTTGCCTTCCTGGCCGACAGCATTTCGCGCGATCCGGGGGTGCTTGCTGCGCTGTTCAAGGTATGTCGCTCGCCCGCCTACCGGCGCGGACGTGCGCCCGCCAATGCGGAACAGGTGCTGATGCTGGTCGGCCTGAACCAGACCATCAATCTGGTGCGCGGCATTTCGATCCGACAGGCGGCAGGCGGTCCGGGGCCGCAGATGGAGCGCTTCTGGCAACGCTGCGAAACGATTGCCAGCCTGGCCTCGCAGATCGCCGGCGAACGCGTCGCGGTCTGCAACGTGTTTCCCGATCAAGCGTATCTGGCCGCCATGTTCCACGACTGCGGCGTTCCCCTGCTGATGCTGCGCTACGCCGACTACTGGAAGACGCTGAATCTGGACGAGGAGTCCTACTGGGTCGATACCGGGATGGAGAACGTCCGCTACCGTCTCGATCACGCGACGGTCGGCTACTGGGTCGCCCGCAACTGGGGGCTGCCGGAACTGATCGTGCAGGCCATCCGCTATCACCACGAAATGCCGGAGGACGACACCTACGGCCTGCGCAGCACGATAGGCATCGTCGCGCTGGCCACGCACATCTATCTGCGCAATAAGGGCCTGCCGGATCCGATCTGGAGCATGCGTTCGGGCGAAGTGCTCGAAGAACTGGGCATACACGCGAGTGCGCTCGACGAGTACATCGACGAGATCAACGAACAGCACGTGAGCTTCTCGGTGTGAAGAATCGTGAAATTGCACCTGTGCTTGCAGACATGAACAGCTGCTTACACGAGCGTGTGCTGTTGAGAAGCTAGAATCGGCTACAGGTATCCGGAAAGCTTCATGGCGCTCAAACTAGACAGCTGCGTCGCGCAGCACATCGGCGATCGCAAGGAACAGCAGGATCGCGCAGCGGTGTTTCCGCATTCCCGCCACAAGGGAATGCTGATGGCCGTGCTCGCCGACGGCATGGGCGGCCACAGCGGTGGCGCGATGGCGGCCGAGCAGGTCGTACATAAGGCGCGCGAGAATTTCGAGAGCTTCGCTCCGGCGATCGAGTCGCCGCAGGAGCTGTTGCGCAGCGTGGTCGAGGAATCGCACGTCGTCATCAAGCTCACCCGCTTCACGTCCGAGCAGGATCCGCATTCCACCGCCTGCGTGCTGCTGATGAACGGTGGCCGCGCCGACTGGGCGCATTGCGGCGATTCGCGCATCTACCATTTCCGCGACGACAAGCTGGTCAGTTGCAGCAAGGACCATTCGCTGGTCGGCGAACTGATGCGTCAGGGGCGCCTCGACGAAGAGGGCGCCAAGACGCACCCGCAGCGCAACCTGCTTCTGCACTGCCTCGGCGCGCAGAAGGAACCGGTGATCGATTTCGGCGGCACCGACACGCTGTCCGATGGCGACACCTTCGTCATCTGTTCCGACGGTCTGTGGGCGTATTTTTCCGACGAGGAAATGGGCGGCGTGCTGTCGGTGTATTCGGCGCGCGAGGCGGCCGAGGTGTTCATCAAGCGCGCCCGCGAACGCGGTCGCCCGACCGGCGACAACGTGTCGCTCATCATCATCAAGCTGGTGGACGTCGAAGCCCGCCAGAAGGCCGAAAAAGAGCGTCTCGACGCCGCTCGTCGCAAGCTCGGCAAACTCCCCGCCTGACCCGCCGCGGCATCTCGCCGCGCGTCCCTTTGCTGCATCCCCTGTTGATCGTCATCGCACGAGGCTCTGCATGTGCTGCGCCGCAGCACATGGCCTTGCCCTTTGTCAAGAACATTGCGCGGCTATAGCGTGTTGCGGCGCAACGTGCATCTTTTGTGGCACAAAGTGCTGCGCCGTGAAGCCCGACACGCTAGACTGCGCGCTCCGGAAGGCAGGAGAAGACGCACCGGCAGGTGCGCCGAGCGGGCTGTCATGCGCCTGTCGCCGTACCGGTCATGTGCGGCCAGGGGCCGTTTTCGAACAGGGGAGGGTACGATCCTTACAACGCCGCCTTCGTGGATTTGATGGCCTTGTGGTGCCCGAAGCCTTGCCCGTGATCCCCGGCACCTCTGGGCCATCGACAGAACCGCTGCCGAAGGGCGTGTCCGCCGCCAGCATGCGCTGAGGGCGCCAACTGCACAAGGCCGCGACGGGCAGCGTCTTCAGTGTTCGGCGCAGGCCGACGGTTCCGCCACTGCTTCCGCTCCCTGATACGCCCATCGCGCAGCAACTGACCAAATTCCAACAAACCGACCGAGGACCTACCCATGAGTTCTGGCGCATCGAACGACAACGCCGCGGCCAGCGCGGCAGCCCCCACGCCGCAGCGCATCGGCGTCCCCCGAGAGATCTTCCCGGGCGAAAAGCGCGTGGCCACCGTGCCAGACGTGGTGACCAAACTGGCCAAGCTGGGTTTTGGCGTCGTCGTGGAGACCGGCGCGGGTGATCTGGCCGACCTGTCCGATGACGCCTACCGCGAAGCGGGCGCCAGCATCGCCGGCTCTGCGACCGAGCTGTGGAGCAGCGCCGACATCGTGTTCAAGGTGCGTCCGCCGACCGCCGACGAGGTGGCGCTGATGCACGAAGGGCAGACCCTGATCGGCTTCGTCTGGCCGGCGCAGAACCCGGAGTTGATGCAGCAGCTGGCGGCGAAAAAGGTCACCGTGCTGGCCATCGACGCGCTGCCGCGCACGCTCAGCCGCGCGCAGAAGATGGACGCGCTGACCTCCATGGCCGGCGTCAGTGGCTACCGCGCGGTGGTCGAGGCGGCCAATGCCTTCGGGCGCTTCTTCAATGGCCAGATCACCGCCGCGGGCAAGGTGCCGCCGGCCAAGGTGTTCATTGCCGGTGCCGGTGTGGCCGGCCTGGCCGCCATTGGTGCGGCGGCCAGCCTGGGCGCCATCGTGCGCGCCAACGACACCCGCGCCGAGGTGGCCGACCAGGTCGTCTCGCTGGGTGGCGAGTTCGTCAAGGTCGATTACGAGGAAGAGGGCTCGGGCGGTGGCGGCTACGCCAAAGTCATGAGCGAAGGCTTCCAGGCCGCGCAGCGCGAAATGTACGCGCAGCAGGCCAAGGAGTGCGACATCATCATCACGACCGCGCTGATCCCCGGCAAACCCGCGCCGCGCCTGATCACGGCCGAGATGGTCAAGAGCATGAAGCCCGGCAGCGTGATCGTCGACATGGCGGCGGAGCAGGGCGGCAACTGCGAACTGACCGAGCCCGGCAAGGCCGTCGTCAAGCACGGCGTGACCATCGTCGGCTTCACCGACCTGGCCTCACGCATGGCACGCCAGTCGTCCACGCTTTATGGCACCAACCTGTTCCGCCTGACCGAAGAGCTGTGCAAGACCAAGGACGGTGTCATCAACGTCAACATGGACGACGATGCAATCCGTGGTCTGACCGTGATCAAGGACGGCGAGATCACCTGGCCGGCACCGCCCATCGCCGCCGCTCCGAAGCCCGCGCCCAAGCCGGCCGCGGCAGCGGTTGAAAAGAAGAGCGGTCATGGGCACGGCCCCGGCGGCCCGATGCCCGCCAAGACGCTGGCCATCATCTTCGCCCTGGGGGCTCTGGTGTTCGGGGCCATCGGTTCGTTCGCGCCGGCCGCGTTCCTGGGCCACTTCACGGTGTTCGTGCTGGCCTGCTTCATCGGCTACATGGTCGTCTGGAACGTCACGCCCGCGCTGCACACGCCGCTGATGAGCGTGACCAACGCCATCTCCAGCATCATCGTCATCGGTGCGCTGATCCAGATCGCGCCGCCCGATGCCGGTGCGAACGGTCGACCGGACCAGCTCATCCTCTGGCTCGCCTTCGCCGGCATCGTGCTGACCGCGATCAACATGTTCGGCGGCTTTGCCGTGACGCGCCGCATGCTGGCGATGTTCCAGAAGTAAGGACCCCGGGGACGGACCTTCGGCTCCGTCCCCGACCGATCAAGACAAGAAAGAGACGAGACACCCATGTCCCAAAGCCTTGCCACGGTGGCCTACCTCGGAGCCGCCATCCTGTTCATCCTCAGTCTTGGCGGCCTGTCCAACCCCGAATCATCGCGCCGCGGCAACCTGTACGGCATGGTCGGCATGGCGCTGGCTGTGCTCGCCACGGTCTTCGGGCCGCGCGTTTCACCCGCCGGCATTCCCTGGATCGTCGGCGCGCTGGTGGTGGGCGGCAGCATCGGCCTGTACGCCGCGAAAACGGTCAAGATGACCCAGATGCCCGAGCTGGTCGCGCTGATGCACAGCCTGGTCGGTCTGGCCGCTTGCCTGGTCGGCTTCGCCAGCTATGTCGACACCTCGCTGCAACTCGAAGGTGTCGAGAAAGCCATCCATGAAGTCGAAATCTACGTGGGCATCCTCATCGGTGCGGTCACCTTCTCAGGTTCGCTGATTGCCTTCGGAAAGCTCAACGGAAAGATCGGCGGCAAGCCCCTGCTGCTGCCTGCGCGTCACTGGCTCAACCTGATCGCGCTGCTGGTGGTGATCGGGTTCGGCCGGGTTTTCCTGAACGCGCACGACGTGCAGAGCGGCATGACGCCGCTGATCGTGATGACGGTGATCGCGCTGCTGTTCGGCGTGCACATGGTCATGGCCATCGGCGGCGCCGACATGCCGGTGGTCGTGTCCATGCTCAACAGCTATTCGGGCTGGGCGGCAGCCGCCACCGGCTTCATGCTCAGCAACGACCTGCTGATCGTCACCGGTGCGCTGGTCGGCTCATCGGGCGCCATCCTGTCCTACATCATGTGCAACGCGATGAACCGCAACTTCATCAGCGTGATCGCCGGTGGCTTCGGCAGCGGCGCAGGCAAGCCGGCCGCCAAGGCCGACGGCGCTGCCGCCGAGCCTCAGGGCGAGGTGACGCCCGTCAGCGCCACCGAGACCGCCGAGATGCTGCGCGAGGCCAAGAACGTGATCATCGTTCCCGGCTACGGCATGGCCGTCGCGCAGGCCCAGCACACGGTGTTCGAGATCACCCGCACCCTGCGCGAGAAGGGCGTGAACGTGCGCTTCGGCATCCACCCGGTGGCCGGCCGCATGCCAGGCCACATGAACGTGCTGCTGGCCGAAGCCAAGGTGCCCTACGACATCGTCTTCGAGATGGACGAACTCAACGAGGACTTCCCGGACACCGACGTGGCCATGGTCATTGGCGCCAACGACATCGTCAACCCGGCCGCGCAGGACGATCCGACCAGTCCGATCGCCGGCATGCCGGTGCTCGAAGTCTGGAAGGCCCGCACCAGCATCGTCATGAAGCGCTCCATGGCCAGCGGCTACGCGGGCGTGGACAACCCGCTGTTCTACAAGGACAACAACCGCATGCTGTTCGGCGACGCCAAGAAGATGCTCGACGAGATCCTGGTGGCGCTCAAGAGTTGATCGGACACGGTGTCGGGCCGGAAGGCCCGGCCCGACGTGCCAAGGCGGGCCCTGTTGCCCGCCTTTTTTATTTGTAGCGCAGCGTGACGTCCCGCTGCGGCCTGGGGCCCTGCGTCCGTCTCGGGTCAGGGTAGAACAGAATCGCCGACCCCATGGTGGTGGGCACACAATGTGCCGCTGCCGTCAGCCCGGACGGTTGCCTGAACAACACCCATGGAGATGCGAATGCGGAGGTAATCGGGGTCGCAGCCAAGTTTCCACTGGAAGAGCTGACTCTGTTCCACCGCCGGCAAAACCGCGTGTCCGCGAGAGCGGCACGCGGTTTTTTTGTCCCTGTCACGTCGCAGTGCAGTGTCGGTGAGCTTTACAGAGAACTGACGGGGACGAGAGTGCGGGAGCGCAGGTTATTGAATTCAAGTCGATTTTTCAGGTCGGGTTCGGATCTTGCTGTGCCGTCCGCGCGTTGCACCGTGCTTCGTGTGCAATCGAATTCCCTATCGTGAGGAGGTGCCGAGTGAGGACGAAAACTCATCTGCTGTGTGCGGTCCTGTGCGGGCTGTTCGCGACAACGAGCCCAGCTGCGACGGAGACGTACTCGGGCGTGGCGGTCGATGGAAGCGGCCCGCAGGCGGCGGATCGCACAGTGGATCTCGGCGGCGGCTACAGTGCCGCGGCCACCAGCTACCAGGGCTTGGTCGGCTACAACTCCGATCCCTTCACCATCACCGACAAGGTCGCCGATGTTTCGCGCAGCGCCGAGAGCGAACTCGCCGCCGGTCGCCTCGCGACGGTTGCGAGAGCCGCTTTCGGCGCGCAGGTCAGTGGCCCCGATCTGGCGCCCGGTACGGGTACGCTCTACAGTCGCGCCTCGGCTTGGATGGGCGACCGCTTCACGCTGGCACTCGGTGACGGCAGTCCGTTCTCGTCGATCGGCGGCGGCACGGTGACCTTCTCCTTCGACCTGACCGGCGAAATCACCGTCAGCGGACCCTTCGTGGCGGGTGAGGGCTACAGCCAGCTGTCCACCGGCTTCTTCTTCGGCGCCTACCGGACCGGCGCGCTGGATCTGTGGCGCCAGTACGACGACGCGTTGCAGAACATGGACTTCAACACGGCAAACACGCTGTATGCGCAGATCCAGGGCCTGGAGATCACCACCTCAGGCGCACTGTTTCTCGACGCCGTAACAGCCCAACGCCAGGACTACCTCGATTCGATGGCGCCGGTCGACGTCTACGTGCCGAACAGCGAAACACCCACGGTGATCGACGTCTCCTTCGATGCGCCGGACACCTTCGAGTGGCTGGTCATGATGCAGAGCGTGGCCGAACTGGATGCGTCGCTGAGCAATACGGCTGTGTCCGCCGACTTCGGCAACACGCTGCTGGCGCGCTTCAGCGCGGCCGACGACGTGGTCGCCTACTCGTCCTCAGGTCTGTTCCCGGGCACCGCGCCGCTGCCGGCCGTTCCCGAGCCGGCGACCGTCTGGATGCTGCTCGCCGGAGCCTGCGTGCTCATCGTCGCGGTGCGGCGTACGGCGGCCGCTTGACCGTATCGGCGACCAGAGCCAAACAGGCGTAGGCTGTCGCGCTGAGCGAGCCGACGCCTGCGGCTTGTGCTCATCGATACGGAGGAGCAGACCATGCAAGACCCGATACTCGAACTCATCGTCAAGTTCGCCGAATCCGAGAATCAGCTTGAAACGGCGGTCACGCTCGTGGTCGACGGCTTCCTCATCTCCGGTTTCGTCATCAGCCGGGCGCAGTACATGCAGCACCACGTCCTGACGTCGTCGATCGAACAGGGCATCAAGGATGCGCTGGCGGCGGGCTCGCCGACCGACGACGGAGCGCGCGCCTTCATCCATCTGCGTGACGCGATGTACTTCACGCCGGGGCAGGACCCGGTGCCGGCCAATGAATCGGTCGTCTGTCGCATCGGCCTCGACCGCGTGTCGGCCTTCCACCTGGGCTTCCTCGAAAGCGTCTGAGTCCTGGGCGGTCCGGGCTGACGGACCGCCTGTGGCGATGCACAATCGCGGTCTGCATTCATCGGGCCGCGCACGTGACCGCACGTCAATACCGCTACTACGACTGGGTCATGGTCGCCTTCGTGACCGTGCTCGTCTGTTCCAACCTGATCGGCCCGGCCAAGATCGCGCAGGTCGACGCGCCACTGCTCGGCACGCTCACCTTCGGTGCCGGCGTGCTGTTCTTTCCGATCAGCTATGTGTTCGGCGACATCCTGACCGAGGTCTATGGCTACGCGCGTTCGCGTCGCGTCATCTGGACCGGCTTTGCCGCGCTGGCCTTCGCCTCGACGATGGCGGCGGTGGTGGTGGCGCTGCCGCCAGCGCCGTTCTGGCACAACCAGCAGGCGTACGAAGTCGCCTTCGGTTCGGCCTGGCGCGTGTCCATCGCGTCGCTGATCGCCTTTTGCTGCGGCGAGTTCGTCAATTCCTTCGTGCTGGCCAAGATGAAGCTGTGGATGGCCGGGCGCCGGCTGTGGATGCGCACGATAGGGTCGACGCTGTTCGGCGAAGGCGTCGATTCGCTGCTGTTCTACCCGCTCGCCTTCTGGGGCACCGGCATCATTCCGGACGAACAGCTGCCCGCGGTCATGCTGGCGCAGTTCGTCGCCAAGGTCGGGGTCGAAGTCGCCTTCACGCCGCTCACCTATCGCATCGTTGCCTGGCTGAAGCGGGCCGAGAACGAGGACTACTATGACCGCGATACCGACTTCAACCCCTTCTCGCTGCGCGGCTGAGGCAACCGTGCGCACGCGCATCCGCATCGTCGGCATGCGTTGCAGGAAATGCGTGGCGGGCCTCGAAGCCACGCTCGCCGCGTTGCCCGGGGTAGGGCGCGTGACCGTGCATTTCGAACACGGCGACGCGGAGATCGAGCACGACGCGGCGCTCCCGCGTGAGCGGCTGCTGGAGACGGTCGAGGCGGCCGGTTACGACGCGGTTTGATCCGCGCTCAACGGCCTTTGCCGAAGCACAGGTACTTGATGTCCAGGTATTCCTCGATGCCATAGCGAGAACCTTCTCGACCGAAGCCGGACTGCTTGATGCCGCCGAACGGCGCCACCTCGTTCGACAGCCGGCCGGTGTTGATGCCCACCATGCCGCACTCCAGTGCTTCGGCAACGCGCCAGGCGCGGTCGATGTCGCGCGTGAAGAAATAGCCGGCGAGACCGGATTCGGTGTCGTTGGCGAGCGCGATCGCCTCGTCCTCGCTGTCGAAGCGGAACACCGGCGCCAGCGGCCCGAAGGTTTCCTCGTGCGCCAGCACCATGTCGGGCCGGGCGCCGACCAGCACCGACGGTTCGAAGAAGTTGCCGCCGAGCGCGTGACGGCGTCCGCCGCACAGTGCGGTGGCGCCGCGCGCGATGGCGTCGGCCACCTGTTCCTCGACCCGGCTGAGCGCGGCCGCATTGATCAGCGGGCCCTGCTGAACGCCGTCCTCCATGCCATCGCCGACCTTCAGCTGCGCCGTCCGCGCCGCCAGTTGGGCGGCGAACGCGTCGTGTATGCCCGACTGCACGATGAAGCGGTTCACGCAGACGCAGGTCTGGCCGCTGTTGCGGTACTTGGCGGCGATGGCCGCGTCGACAGCGAGTTCGAGGTCGGCGTCGTCGAACACGATGAAGGGCGCATTGCCGCCCAGTTCGAGTGACAGTCTCTTCAGCGTCGGCGCGCACTGCGTCATCAGCAGACGCCCGACGGCGGTCGATCCGGTGAAGGACAGTTTGCGCACCCGGGGATGCGCGCACAGCTCGCCGCCGATGTCGGCCGGCTCGCCGGTGAGCACATTGAGCACGCCGGGCGGGATGCCGGCGCGCAGCGCCAGATCGGCCAGCGCCAGCGCAGTCAGCGGCGTCGCTTCGGCAGGCTTGAGCACCACGGTGCAGCCGGCAGCCAACGCCGGCGCTGCCTTGCGCGTGACCATGGCGAGCGGGAAGTTCCACGGCGTGATCGCTGCGCAGACGCCGACCGGCTGCTTGATCACCAGCAGACGCTGGCCGGGATCCGGCGACGGGATGGTCTCACCGTAAGTGCGTTTCGCCTCCTCGGCGAACCACTCGACGAAGGAGGCGCCGTAGCGCACTTCGCCACGCGCCTCGTTCAGCGGCTTGCCGCCCTCGGCGGTGATCAGCCGCGCAAGATCGTCCGCGTGCTGGTTGATCAGCGCGAACCACGCACGCAGCCGGTGTGCGCGCTCGTGTGCGCCGAGCGCGCGCCAGGCCGGCAGGGCGCCGTGGGCGGCGTCGATGGCGCGGCGTGTTTCCGCGACACCGCAGCGCGGCACGGTCGCAAGCAGCGCGCCGCTCGCCGGATTGCGTACTTCGATCACGCCTTCGTCGTCGGCGTGCGTCCAGACGCCAGCGATCAGGCAGTGGGTGTGCAGCAGCGTTGAATCGTTCAGCAGCATGGCAGTGGGGCGGAACTTGCGCAGGGGAGTTCCTCGATTGTCCCAGCGAACGACGGTTGCGTACGCGGACCGGGATGAATTCCTACACGCGGCCCGGTCTCCGCCGACACGATGCGGCGCCCGCGCTCCGTACAGTGGCTGCACGACGCGGCAACGCGGCCGCTGTCGAATCGCTTCTGGAGGAGATCGCCGATGAACAGCATGACGACCGAACTCGAACAGCCGACGCTCCGCCCCGCTGCAGACAGCGACGATGTGCAGGCGCTGTGGGGCTGCGAATGCGCGCTGCCCTTCCTCATCCCGTCCTTGCAACTGCCTGCAGCCGCCTGTCCGCTGCAGCGCTGACCACGGTCATGTGCGCGTCGAGGCGTCGCGGCCGGACGCTGCTCGCGGCGCTGGCGATCTGCGCGGCCGGATGCGCGGCGTCGCTGCCGTCCGCGCGCACGCTGCAGACGAAGGCGGAAGGCCCGGCTCCGGCTGCACGCCAGGTGGTTGCGAAGATGGACGTGACCGGGCCGCGCGGACGGCTCGACCACGATCAGCGTGCGCGACTGGTCGAGCGCATCGGCCGCGAGGGTGCCGGTTCGCCGCTGAAGCGCCAGCTCGCCGCGATGGCCGAGTTCGGTGACGTCGACCTGTACGCGGGCAACGCCGCCCGCCTGCTGATCGACGGGCCGGCCACCTTCGATGCGATGTTCGGCGCGATCGCGCGCGCGCGCAGCTCCATCCTGCTCGAAAGCTACATCATCGATGACGCGAAGATCGCGCAGGATCTCGCCGCGCTGCTGGTGCGCAAGCGTGCCGAGGGCGTGTCGGTCGCGCTGATCCATGACGCGGTCGGCTCCTTCGGCACAAGTGGCGACTATTTCGAAGTGCTGCGCGCGGCCGGCGTCGCCGTCTGCGAATTCAATCCGCTGTCGCCGCTGCGCAAGCGCCGCTATCAGGACATCACTCACCGCGATCACCGCAAGATTCTGGTGGTTGATCGGGATGTTGCCTATACCGGCGGCATCAACGTCAGCGCGGTCTATTCCTCCGGTTCGTTCGGCAGGAAGTCGCGCGCACCGGAGCAGAACGGCTGGCGCGATACGCAGATCGAACTGCGCGGCCCGGCCGCCGCGGCGCTCGACGATCTGGTACGCGACACCTGGCGCAACCAGCGCTGCGAGCCGGCACTTCCTCCGCCCCTCGAGCAGGCGGCCGGCAAGGCCGCAGGCCCGCACGCGGTGCGCATCGTGCCGTCGTCGCCGGACGACGGACAGAATCGCATCTACACGCTGCTGCTCACCGCGATCGACGCCGCCAGCCGCAGCGTGCATCTGACCATGGCCTATTTCGCGCCTGGCCAGGACATGGTCGACGCGCTGGCCGACGCTGCACGGCGCGGTGTCGACGTGCAGCTGGTACTGCCGTCGGTCAGCGACTTCTCGCCGGTGCTGCATGCCGGCCGCAGCTATTACCAGGAACTGCTCGACGCCGGCGTGCGCATTCATGAACTGCAGGACGCGGTGCTGCACTCGAAGACGGCGGTCATCGACGGCGTGGTGTCCACGGTCGGTTCCAGCAATATGGACTGGCGCAGTTTCGTCGCCAACAACGAGGTCAATGCGGTGGTGTTCGGCGAGGACTTTGGCGATGCGATGACGCGCATGTTCGAGCGTGACGTCGCTGCGTCGCAGGCGATCGACGCGCAGACCTGGCGCAGACGACCGCTGTGGCCGCGTCTGCAGGAGCGCGCAGCGCGGCTGTTCGAACGCTGGTGGTAGGACGGCGCTGTCCTACACGGCGGACGGCGCTTGTCCGACGGGCGGGCCGATGCGTCCCCCCTAGACTGCAGTCATCGACTTGACGGATGCATGACTTCTGCCCGGTTCCGGGCGCCGTCGAGATCGGTTCCGTTCATTGCGCAGCGGTCGCGACCGGCGACCAGCGTTCATTACAAGGGAGTCCATCATGCGTTCCAATCTCATGCTCGCCACCGCCTTCTCCGCCCTGGCTGCCCTGACCGTGCTGCCGGGCTGCGCCGTCACGCGCGACCAGTCCTCGGTCGGTGAATACATCGACGACGCGACCGTCACCGCGTCGGTGAAGGCCAAGTTCGTTGAATCCAAGGCGGTCGACGCGGCGGCCATCAGCGTCGAAACGCTGAACGGCGAGGTGATGCTGTCCGGCTTCGCCAAGGACGCCACCGAAAAGGCCGAGGCCGAGCGCATCGCCAAGAGCGTCAAGGGCGCCAAGTCGGTCAAGAACGCGATCCAGATCCGCGCCAAGCAGAGCTGATGCGTGAGCGGGAACGCGGCGAGCCGGAGAGGCAGATGAGCGCGCGTTCCATCGCTGCAGGCCTGGCCTGCCGTCTCTTCCTTGCCACCTGCTGTCTGCTGGCCGCGCTGTTCGCATGGAGCGAATGGCGTGGCTGGTTCTTTCTGGCCGAGCCGGCCGAGCGCTGGCTGACGGCTGCAGTCGCCCGCCCGGTGGACCTCGGCGGGCGCGACACCTTCGCGCTCCGGCTTCTCGGTGGCATCGACCTTCGCGTCAGCCGTCTGCGCATCGGCGGTCCGGAATGGGCGCCGCAGCCGGCGCTGATGGATGCCCGTGAAGCCCGTCTGAAGCTGCGCTATACGGACGTGTTCCGCATGTTGAGAGGTGCGCCGCTGCGCATCGAGAGCCTGGTCGCCGAAGGGCTGGACCTCCACCTCGCCCGCGGCGATGACGGCCGCGCCAACTGGCAGTTCGAGCGAACGGGCAATGAACCGGCCCGACCACTGCTGGATTGGGTGCAGCCGGCACACGTCGAAGTGACGCAGGGGCGTCTCGTGGTCGACGATGCGCCGCTCACGCTGGCACTGACGGCGAACTTCTCGATGCGCGATGGCAGCGAGCGGGCCGGCGACGCGCGGGACGACCTTGGCATCCGGGCGATGATCGACGGCCGTTATCGGCAGTCGCCGCTGACGGCGACCCTGAGCACCGGATCCACGCTGCCCTGGTTGTCCGGCGAAGACGATGTACCGGCCGTACCGATCACGCTGGCGCTGAAGCTTGGTCGTGCCGCACTGTCGTTCGACGGTCGGGTGCAGGATCTGCTGACGCAGCGCGGACTGGACGGGCGCTACACGGTGAGCGGCCCTTCGCTCGCGGCGCTGGGCGACGCTCTCGCGATGACCTTGCCATCGACCCCCGCGTTCTCGCTGCAGGGCAGACTGCAGCGCAAGCCCGATGCCTGGCAGACGGCGATCGACACCGCACGCATCGGCCGCAGCCGGCTGGCGGGCCAGTTCCGCTATGAGACGGGGCGCGACGGGCTGCCCTGGTTGGGCGGCACGCTGAATGGCAGCGTACTCTGGCTGGCCGATCTCGGTCCGGCTGTGGGCGTAACCGAGGGCGAGCAGTCCTCCGCGCGGCGCAACGGACGCGTCTTGCCGGATCGCCACTTCGATCTGCCGTCCTTGCGCGCCATGAATGCCGACGTACGCATCGACATCGAGCGCTTCGAATCGGGCAGCGACTCGCTGCAGGCGATTGCACCGTTGCGCGGCAGCCTGCGCCTTGCCGATGGCGTGCTCGACATCCGCGACATCGAAGCACGGCTCGCGCACGGCTGGCTCACCGGTCGCATCGGTCTCGACGGTCGTGCCGACATTGCGCAGTGGGACGTGCAGTTGCGCGGCGGCGGGCTGCGGCTGGAGGAGTGGATACGACAGCCGCGCGCCGACGGTGCGCCGCCCTACGTCGCTGGACGGGTCGGTGGCCGTATCGAACTGCGCGGTCAGGGGCGTTCAACCGCCGAACTGCTGGCGTCGTCCGACGGTCATGCGGCGCTGGTGTGGACGCAGGGCCGTGTGTCGCACCTGGCGGTGGAAGCGGCCGGCATCGACGTCGCGCAGGCGCTGGGCGTCATGCTCAGCGGTGACGCCGCACTCCCGGTGACCTGCGGCGTCGCCGATCTGCAGGTGCGCAAGGGCCGCGTGACGGTCGCGGGCGCGCGCGTCGACACGGCGGATTCGACGCTCGGCGTCGACGGTTCGCTGTCGCTGGTCGACGAAAGGCTGGACCTGGTGGCGCGCGCTGCGCCGAAGGACGTATCGCCGCTCAGCCTGCGCACGCCGGTGCGGATCACCGGCCGTTTCGCCCAGCCTGAGGTGTCGCTTGAAAAAGGTCCTCTGTTGGCCCGTCTGCTGCCGGCGGCGGCGCTGGCACTGGTGAATCCGCTGGCCGCGCTGCTGCCGTTGATCGATCCAGGCGACGATGGTGCAAAGTCTGCCTTGGCCCGCTGCAGCACGCAGTCCCGGCGGTAGGGCGCTGGCAGCGGGCGTCAGCCGAACAGGCCCAGCCCCATCAGCAAGGGCAACGACAGCCAGAACAGCAGCGTGCTCCAGCCGATCAGCAGCGCCGACGCCGCGGCGTCGATCTTGAAGCGCTCGGCCAGCAGCAGCGAGGTCATGAAGGTGGGCGTCGCGCACTCGACCAGCGATGCGCGCTGTGCCTCGTTCGGCGTATCGGATACCAGCAGCACCAGCCCCCAGATCAGCAGCGGCGCGACCAGCAGCTTGACGCCGGAGGCGACCAGGATTTCGGTGCGCGGCACCAACCGGCGCCACGGAATGGTCATGCCCAGCACGAAAATGATGACCGGAATCGCCGCCTGGCCGATGAAGCGCGCCGCCTGTACCAGCGGCGGGTAGGCCAGCCCGGTGTATTGCGCGCCGAGGCCGAGCACGAAGGCCCAGATCGGCGGCATCATCAGCACGGTGCGCAGCACGTCCGGCCGTTCGCCCTCGGCGTGCGAACCGAGACGGGTGGCGATCCACACGCCCAGTGTCCACACGAAGGGCATGGTCATGAACATGTCGTTGAAGATGGCGTAGCGCATCGCGCCGTTACCGAAGAAGAACTCCAGCACCGGCGCGCCGACGTTGAAGGTGTTGCCGAACATGCCGCCGAGCATGATGGCGGCGCGCGTGGTGTCGTGCAGCTTCGCCCCGAGTCGCGTCTTCCACAGCAGCAGATAGAGCAGGGCGCCGTTGGCCAGCGTGCCGACGCCGACCAGGAAGGGTACGGTCAGCAGCTCCACGCTGATCGGCGTGCTGGCCGCCACCGCGAACAGGATGGCCGGGTAGAACACGTAGAGCACCAGCCGGTTCAGCTGCGCACGCAGCACGTCGGCGTCGCGTCCTTCACCCATGCGCGCCGCCCACCAGCCGCCGGCCGCCACCAGCAGCGACAGCGGCAGCATTACCTGCACCATCAGGCCGACCAGCGCGTTCATCCGTGCGACTCCGTCAGGTTGCGGGCGCCGGTTTCGCGGATGAAGCAGGCGGCGACGAAGCCACCCAGCGCCGCGACAGCGAGCACCCGTATGCCCATGGTCACCGCTTCGTGCGTCGCTTCGGCGATCGAAGGCGAATACAGCTCGATCACCCAGCCGACCAGCGGCTGCAGCAGTGCCGCACCGAGAAAGCAGCCGACATTGACCAGGCTGGTCGCCATGCCGGACAGCGCCGGCGGATTCACTTCCTTCGCACAGGCCCAGGTCAGCGAGAAGGCGGCGGCGGAAACACCGATCAGCGCACACGTGGCGTAGGTCGCCAGCGGCGGCAGCGCGCCGTCGGCGAGCACGAAGGGCAGCCAGCCGGCGACGTAGAGCGCGGCATAGCTCAGCATGACCGGCTTGCGCCGGCGCAGGTGATCGGACAGCCGGCCGATGCCCAGGCAGCTGCAGGCGAAGATGACCAGCAGCAGCGTGGTGTGCTGCGCGGCGACCGCGCGTTCCATGCCGTGCGCCGCCATCAGGTAGGGCAC
The DNA here is from genome assembly GCF_000385375.1 of Methyloversatilis discipulorum. NCBI lineage: Bacteria > Pseudomonadati > Pseudomonadota > Betaproteobacteria > Nitrosomonadales > Sterolibacteriaceae > Methyloversatilis > Methyloversatilis discipulorum. The sequence goes on along the minus strand of NZ_ARVV01000001.1, from coordinate 3,370,139 downwards.
GCCCCACAGACCGGCGAAGGAAAACAGGCTGCCGGCGATGCCTGCATTGACGAACAGACCGGGCCAGCTGGCGCGGTTGCGCGCGACCTGTGCCAGACCGGCCTTCCAGTCGCCAACCGGCAGCGGCGCGTGCGCCGGCTTGCCGTCCAGTTCGCGCATCGTCGGCAGGCCGGCATCTTCCGGCCGGTCGCGCACGCGCAGCCAGGTCACCAGTGCCAGCAGCATCGACAGCAGGCCGAGTGCGACGAATACCGTGCGCCAGGACACCAGCGTCACCACCCAGGCCAGCGGCAAGGCTGCGCTGGCGGCGCCCAGATTGCCGATGAACATGGTGACGCCATTCAGCGTAGCGAAGCGGCTTTCCGGAAACCAGGCGGCGTTGATCTTGAGCAGAGCGATGAAGGGGAAGGACACGCCGAGGCCGACCAGCGTGCGCCCGATCACTGCCACCCACAGCGTGTCGGCCAGCGCGAAGGTGATCGAGCCGATGCCGGCGATCACGCCGCCGAGCGCGACGATGCGCCGCGGGCCCAGCGTGTCGGCGAGTACCCCGGTCGGGATCTGCATCACCATGTAGATCCAGAAGTAGCTGGATGCCAGCGCACCGAGCGAGGCCGGGCCGACGTTGAAGTCGCGCGCCAGTTCGCCGGCGATGGCTGCCGGCGCGGTGCGGTGGAAGAACACCAGCACGTAGGCGCCGGCGAGCAGGAAGAAAGCTGTCCAGCGCAGGCGGATCAGCAGGCGGGTGTGTTCGGCGGAGAGCATCGGGGCGATTCTACGTTGTGGCCAAAAAAACGACGGCGCCGCAGCGCCGTCGTCGTCATAACACCCTGATCTGTACCGTTGCGATCAGTTGTACAGATAGTTGGGCAGCCACATGCCGATGCCCGGGAACAGATAGAGCAGGATCAGCGCGATCACCTGTATGCCCATGAAGGGCAGCATCCCGGCGAAGATCTGGTTCAGCGTCACGTGCGGCGGCGCCACCCCCTTCAGATAGAAGGCCGACATCGCCACCGGCGGCGACAGGAAGGCCGTCTGCAGGTTGATCGCCACCAGCAGGCCGAAGAACAGCGGATCGATGTTGAAGTGCGCCAGCAGCGGGATGAAGATCGGCATGAAGATGACGATGATTTCCGTCCACTCCAGCGGCCAGCCCAGCACGAAGATGATGAACTGCGCCAGGATCATGAACTGGATCGGCGTCAGGTCCATCGACAGCACGAAGCGCTCGACCAGCTCCTGCCCCCCCAGCAGCGCGAATGCCGCCGAGAAGATGGCGCTGCCGACGAACAGCCAGCACACCATGGCCGAGGTCTTGGCGGTCAGGAACACCGACTCCTTCACCACGCCGAAGTTGAGCTGACCGTAGGCTGCCGCCAGCAAGGCGCCACCGAAGGCGCCGATCGCCGCGGCCTCGGTTGGCGTTGCCAGGCCGAACACGATGGTGCCGAGCACGGCCAGGATCAGTATCGCCAGCGGGAAGAAGGACGACAGCAGCATCTTGAAGATTTCCAGCCGCTCGAAGCTCAGCATCGCGTAGTAGGCGAGCATCAGCACCGCGCACACGGCAACCGCGATCCAGAAGCCGCGCGGTGCCGACTTCGCCTCGGCCGCCTCTGCCGGTGCCGCTGCGGCCTCGGCGGCGGCAGGTTCGGCCAGCGACGGAGCGGCGGATTGCGCGCCCGGCGGCTCAGCCAGATCTCCACCGGACGGCGGCGGTTCGGCGAGGCCGTCGGCAGCGGGCGGCTCCTGCAGCCCGCCTTCATCGGCCGGCGGCTCCTGCAATCCCCCTTCGTCTGCCGGTGGTTCGGCCAGATCGCCACCCGAGGAATAGTCGCTGTCGAAGGACTGCAGGCTGTCGGGCAGCACGTCGGCCACCGCATCGGCCTTCGTCAGGTTGCCGTGGATCGCCGTCAGCGCCACCGCGACCGCGATCAGCGGCAGCAGCGTCACGAGCAGCTGGCGCATGATCGTGCCGGTGGCCACACCGGCGTTGCGCGGGCCCTTGAGCGCAGCCAGCAGCGCTGGCAGAGCGCGCTGACCGTACTGCTTAGCCACCCCCGCCGTCGATGGCGGCAGTTCGACGTGACGTTCGGCGTCTGGCAGAGGCGGTGCCAAGTCGGGTCGCAACTTGGCCATCAGGATCACGTACAGCATGTAGAGGCCGGCCAGCATCAGGCCCGGGAAGAACGCGCCGGCATAGAGCTTCACCACCGATACGCCGGCGGTCGCGCCATAGACGATGAGCATGACCGAAGGCGGGATCAGGATGCCCAGGCAGCCGCCGGCAGTGATTACACCGGCCGACAGGCGCACGTCGTAGCCGGCGCGCAGCATGGCGGGCAGCGCCAGCAGACCCATCAGCGTCACCACCGCACCGACGATGCCGGTGGCGGTGGCGAAGATGGCGCAGGTCACCAGCGTTGCGACCGCCAGCGAACCGGGCAGCCGGGCCAGCGCCAGATGCAGGCTCTTGAACAGCTTCTCGATCAGGTTGGCGCGCTCGACCAGATATCCCATGAACACGAACAGCGGGATCGATATCAGCACGTCGTTCGTCATGACCGAGAAGGCGCGCTGCACCATCAGGTCCAGCGTCTGCTGGGTGGCGATGTCCGGGTTCTGCATCCGGTAGGCCAGCCAGGAGAACAGCACGCCCATGCCCATCAGCGTGAACGCGGTCGGGAAGCCGAGCATGATGGCCACCACCACCAGTGCCAGCATGAGCAGGCCGAGGTGGCCGCCGGTCCATTCCGACGGTGCGGGCATCAGTACGGCGGTGGCGACGATGATGATCGCCATCAGTCCGAAGCCGAAACGGAGTTCCTTTCTCATTTGGACGCTCCTTCGCTGCCTTCCGGCAGATCGGCATGCACCATGTGGCGCAGTTTTTCGACATCGACCTCTTCGACGTCGTGCGTGCGCGAGGGCCACTCGCCCTGCTGGATGCAGACGATGCAGCGCAGGATTTCGACCACGCCCTGCAGCATCAGCACCGCACCGGCCAGCGGGATGATGGCCTTGAACGGATAGATCGGCGGGCCATCCGAGGTGACCGACGAATGTTCGTTGATCGCCATCGATTCGCTGAAGAAGTCCCAGCCTGCCCAGCACAGCGCGAGCACGCCGGGGATGAAGAACACGAAGTAGAGGATGAGGTCCAGCGTGGCCTGCGTGCGCGGCCGGAAGAAGCCGTACAGCACGTCGCCGCGCACGTGGCCACCGGTGGCCAGTGTGTAGGCGCCGGCCATCATGAACAGCGTGCCGTAAAGCATGTAGGTGGCGTCGAATACCCAGGCGTGCGGTGAATTCAGCACGTAGCGCGAAAAAACCTCCCAGGTGATGAGCAGCGTGAGTCCGACTATGGTCCACGCGAAGGCGTGGCCGACCAGTGTGTTGAACTGGTCTACGCGCAGGAGAAGTTTCTGCATGGCATCAAGCGGACACCTGTGGGTGCCCGTCCTTTTCTTTTGGAGTCAAAAAAGCCGGCGCCCCTTTTGGAGACGCCGGCTCGTTTGCAGCTTGATGGCCTCAGCCCTTCTTCGCGAAGAAGTGGTCGTAGGCCATCTTGAAGTTCACCGTCGTGTCGTTCTGCCACTTCGCGGTGCGACGGGCGAAGGCGCGCTGCGATTCCAGCACCTTCTTGAACATCGGGTTCTCGGCCGCCTTCTTCTCGGTCACCTTGTCCCAGGCGGCGAGCTGTGCCTTCAGGATGGCATCCGGCGTCTTGTAGAACTTGACGCCCTGCTTTTCCTGCATCTCCTGGTAGGCGGTGGAGTAGCGGTCGATGGCCTTCCACGACATTTCGGCCGACGCGGCCGGCACCGCGTTGGCGATGATGGCGCGCAGGTCGGCCGGCAGTGCTTCGAGGCGCTTCTTGTTGAACAGGATTTCGAACTGTTCCGAGGCCTGGTGGAAGCTCTGCAGCATGCACACCTTGGACACGTCGGGGAAGCCGAGCACCTGGTCGGAGGCGGCGTTGTTGAACTCGGCTGCGTCGAGCAGGCCGCGGTCCATCGCCGGCACGATTTCACCGCCGGGCAGTGCATTGACCGACACACCCATGTCGGTGAACACGTCGATCGACAGGCCGACGGTACGGAACTTCAGGCCCTTCATGTCCTCGGCCTTGGTGACCGGCTTCTTGAACCAGCCCAGCGGCTGGGTCGGCATCGGGCCGTACATGTAGGACACGACGTCCATGTTCAGACTCTTGTAGATCTCGTCCAGCAGCGCCTTGCCGCCGCCGAACTCGTGCCAGGCCAGCAGCATGTTGGCGTCCATGCCGAAGGCCGGACCGGAGCCCCACAGCGCCAGTGCGGAATTCTTGCCGTACCAGTAGGCGATCACGCCGTGACCGCCGTCGAGCGTGCCCTTGTTGACCGCGTCCAGCAGGTCGAAGGCCTTCACCACCGAACCGGCGGGCAGCACGTCGATCTTGAGGCGGCCGCCGGACATGTCATTGACCAGCTTGGCGTAGTCCTGCGCGAATTCGTGGAAGATGTCCTTCGCCGGCCAGGTCGACTGGAAGCGCAGGGTGACCGGGGATTGGGCGACGGAAATGCTGGGGAAGGCGATTGCCGCGGTACCGGCAGCGGTGCCTGCAGCCTTGGCCAGGAAGTTGCGGCGGGCCGACTGCGTCTTGTTCTGTTCTGACATGGTTGATGCTCCTCCTCGTGGTGGTGGGTGCTTCGTACTGTCCGCTGCAGGGGGTTGCCGGCAACGGACAAAAAACGACGCCGCGCGATGCTAACCCTGCCGGGAATCCGTCACAAGGCGCACTGCAGCGTGACGACGGAATGCCCTTTTTCCGGCGCTCCGCGCCCTGCGGCGCCGCGGCGTGCGACCGGCTGGCCGCGCTTATCCGGTGTCCGACACAAATGTATGCAGATCCTCGTCGCTGCCTGCGTCGGGCTACTTGACGACGCCCCAGGCCTGCAGCCGCTGGTAGGCGAACTTGGCCTGTGCGTCCTTGCTGCCGCTGCGGATGTAGGCGGCGTAGTGCTGGCTGGCGGCGCGCTTGTCCTGCATCGTTTCGTAGGCCACGCCTTTAAGGAAAAGCGTGGTCGGGTTGCCCGGCAGCACGCGATCGTAGGCGTTGAAGGCGGCCAGCGCCTCAGGGGCCCGGCCCAGTGCCAGCCTGGACACGCCGCGCTGGTACATGGCCTGACCTTCGCCCGGATACACCTCGGCGGCGCGCGCGAAGTGGCGGTCGGCGTCGGCGTACTGCTTCTGCGCCAGCAGGCACTTGCCCATCAGCACGTTGCCGCAATAGTCGTCCGGCGCGACCTTGAGCGACTGCGCGAAGCGCGTCTCGGCGTCGTCCAGCGACTTCTTCGCCATCAGCGACTCGCCTTCCTGCTGCGACTTGATCGCCGGCGCGAGCTTGCGCAGGCCTGCCGTGTGGTCCATGTAGCGCTCGCGCGACAGCTTCTTGTTGCGCAGGCTGCCGTAGGTGTCCAGCGCCTCGCGCTCGGCGGTGGCGTAGCGCTCGTCCGACATCGGGTGCGATGAGAACATGGTCTGCAGCAGGCTGGGTTTTTCCTTGTGCTGGCTGCGCAGCATGTCCATCAGATTCACCATGCCGTCCGGGTTGTAGCCGGCGCGCGTCATGTATTCCATGCCGAGCGCGTCGGCCTGCCGTTCGTCGGCGCGCGAGTAGCCGGCCAGCAGCGCGCTGGCGCCAACCTGGGTGGCGATGTTGGCGAGCGGCGCGGCACCGCGATAGTCGGACATCGCCACCGCCACATTGACCGCCGTGGCGCCGACCTGCGCCATCATCGTGCGCCCGGCCTGCTTGGCGCTGTGGCGCGCGTTCACGTGCCCGGTCTCGTGGCCGAGCAGCGCGGCCAGCTCGTCCTCGCTGTCCATGTCCAGCATGATGCCGCGCGTGCACGCCATGCTGCCGCCAGGAAAGGTGTAGGCGTTGATGTAGTTGGCGTTCACGACGCGCGCGCTGTAGGGCACGTCGGGCCGGTGCGTGTGCTTCGCCAGCGACAGTTCGAGGTCGTTCACGTAGCGGTTCAGTTCGGCGTCCTGCACCGCGCCGTAGTCGGACGAGAACTGCTGCGGCGAGTGCTTGCGGTCGATGCCGATCTCGTCCTGCTCCGACAGGCCGACCAGCACCTGCTGGCCGGTGATCGGGTCGGTGGCACAGCCGGACAGCTGCGGCAGCGTCACTGCGGCGCCGGCGATGCCGGACAGCCACAGGAAGTCGCGGCGGCTCATTTCGCGGCGGAAAAAGCGGTCGTGAGACATGGTCGTCGTCCTTCGTTGAGGTCTTCAGCGATAACGCTGGAAGATCGCCGCCGCTGACAGGGCAAGGTCGCGCCGGCGCTCCGTCCGTATCAGGCCGGTTCGGCGTGTTCCACCATCAGCTGCACACGGCGCACGCCCTGGTACTCGTTGATGTCCAGCCGGTAGGCGGCGGTCACCCGTTCGGGCAGTGGTTCGGCGCGGTTGAACCATATTGCATCGAACACGTTACCGTCCTTTGCCAGCGACAGTTTCAGGTGCTTGTCCTTCAGCAGACGCTGGTTGCGCACTTCGAAACGGTCGGCGAAAACAGGCGGCGGAAAGCCCTGGCCCCAGGTTTCGGCTTCCATCAGGGTGGCCGCGTGCAGGTTCATCAGCGAAGCTTCGAGCGCGCCGTCGGTTTCTATGGTGCGGGTCAGCGCCGAAGGTTCCACCATGTCGGCGACCGCCTGTTCGAAGGCGTCACGGAAGCGCTCGAAATCGTGCTCGTGCACGGTCAGGCCGGCCGCCATCGCGTGGCCTCCGAAGCGGATGAGCAGGCCGGGTTCGCGCTTGGACACCAGATCGAGCGCGTCGCGCAGGTGCAGTCCCGGTATCGAGCGGCCGGAGCCCTTGATCTCGCCCTCGTTGCCGCGCGCAAAGGCGATGGTCGGCCGGTGCGCGCGTTCCTTGACGCGCGAGGCGACGATGCCGATCACGCCCTGGTGCCAGTCCGGGTGGAACAGCGCCAGCGATGTCGACTCGCCGATGTCGATGCCGGCCAGCTGGGCTTCCGCCTCTTCCTGCATGCCCTGTTCGATCTCGCGCCGCTCGCGGTTCATCGCGTCCAGCTGCTGCGCCAGTGACAGCGCGCGCGCGAAATCGTCGGTGATCAGGCATTCGATGCCCAGCGACATGTCGGACAGCCGGCCGGCCGCGTTCAGACGCGGGCCAATGGCGAAGCCGAGATCGAAGGAGGTGGCCCGCTCCGGCTCGCGGCCGGCCGCGGCGAACAGCGCGCGCAGGCCCGGCGTGAGCTTGCCGCCGCGGATGCGCTGCATGCCCTGGGTCACCAGTACGCGGTTGTTGTGGTCGAGCTTGACCACATCGGCCACGGTGCCGAGCGCGACCAGGTCGAGCAGGTTGCCGAGGTTGGGCTCCTCGCGGCCGGCGAAGGCGCCGCGGCGGCGCAGCTCCGCGCGCAGCGCCAGCATCACGTAGAACATGACGCCGCAGCCGGCGATCGCCTTGCTCGGGAAGGCGCAGCCCGGCTGGTTCGGGTTGACGATCACGTCGGCCAGCGGCAGTTCGTCGCCCGGCAGGTGATGGTCGGTCACCAGCACCGATACGCCCAGTTCGTTGGCGCGCGCCACGCCTTCGACGCTGGCGATGCCGTTGTCCACGGTGATGATGATGTCCGGCTCGGCGTGCGCCGCGAGATCGACGATTTCCGGCGTCAGCCCGTAGCCGTACTCGAAGCGGTTGGGCACCAGGTAGTTCACGTTGGCGCCCATCGCCCGCAGCGCACGGATGCCGAGGGCGCAGGCGGTGGCGCCGTCGCAGTCGTAGTCGGCGACGATGAGCAGGCGCGCGTCGGCCTCGATCGCGTCGGCCAGCATCTGCGCCGCTTCTGCGGTGCCGGTCAGCGCGTCCGGCGGCAGCAGCGCCTTCAGTGAATAGTCGATCTGGCTGCGGTCCTGCACACCGCGCGCGGCATACAGCCGGGCCAGCAGCGGATGGATGCCCTGCTGTTCGAGCAGCGCGGAACTGCGCGCCGGGATGGGGCGGTTCAGGATGAGGGTCACTGTCTTTTTAGGGGCTAGGGGCTGGGGGTCAGGGACCAGGGGTCAGGGGCTGCGGGCGGCGCCAGAATTTCCACAGGTCGCGGCGTTCGGTGGTCACCGCGACCGCGGCTTCGTCGCCGCTGAGGCGCACGGTGACCGACTGCACGTCGCCGCGGCGCAGCGCGTCGAGTGCCGGCGCTATCCAGTCGCGGTCGAGCGCTTCGACCGCCTGCGTCCAGGCCGCGGCGTCCAGGTAGAGGGCGGGCGCCAGCGCGTCCTGCAGCAGTACGAGGTTGCCCTCCTGCAGTGCGACGCCGGTCTTGTCCGGCAGCGGCGCCGCCCGCACGCCGGCGGCGTGCGCCAGACCGTGCGCCAGCGGGTCGTCCGCCCACAGCTGCATGCAGGGAATGTCGGCGCGTACCGGCAGGCTGCCGGCGCCCCAGAACCACAGGCTGTTGATGACCGGCCGGCCCGCCTCTTCGCGTGCGACGTTGACCGGGTGGGCGTGGAACAGCATCTGCGTCTCGTTCATCCACTGGCGCAGCTTCGCGCCGTCGCGACCGGCCGGCATCGAGGCGTCGATCTTGCGCCCGAGCGCGGCGCCCGGCGGCACGGTGTCGACGTCCAGCGGCTCCAGCAGCGACAGATGGCCGTGACCGCCGGCCGGCAGGTGCAGCCAGCCGACGTTGGCGAAGTGGGCGTTCCACGACGCGGCCAGCGCGGCGGCCTCCTGTGCGTCCGGCGCGACGTCCGGGCGGTCGGTCAGCATCAGTGCGTCGCGCGCGAAGCGCAGGTGAGTGGCGTCGGCCGCCAGCCAGCAGCGGGTGTCGGCTGGCTCACCGGTGCCGGCCCAGCGCAGCGCGCCGAGCGGCGCCCGCTCGTCGAGGCCGAACAGCTCGGCCAGCAGGTGTTCAGGCGCGCGCGCGGCCCGGGAGGTCCGGCGACCACGGCCCAGCAGCAGCGACAGCGCCGGGGTGCGGGGGGGCGGCAGCGGTGAAGTCGACGGCCAGAGCAGGCCGGGCAGGACGAGATGCAGGGACATGGCCGGGAGTTTACCCGGCTTGCGGCACGCCGCGCGGGGGACTGGCCGCTGCCCGGTCGGCGGAATCCGACGCGGCGCTGCCGCATCATCCCTGGCGGGCGCGCGGGCGCCATCCGGTACCATGCCGACCCCATGAACTACGAAATCTTGCTCGGCCTGCGCTATGTGCGGGCGAAACGGCGCAACGGCTTCATTTCCTTCATTTCCCTGATCTCCACCTTCGGGCTGGCGCTCGGGGTGGCGGCGCTGATCACCGTGCTGTCGGTGATGAACGGATTCCAGAAGGAGTTGCGCACCCGCATCCTCGGCGTCGCCTCGCACATTCAGGTGACCGGCTACGACAACGAACTGGCCGACTGGCAGCAGGTGGCCGACGCCGTGCTGAAGAACCCCGAGGTCAAGGCGGCCGCGCCCTATGTGAGCGAACAGGCCATGCTGTCCTTCGACCAGACGGTGCGCGGTGCCATGGTGCGCGGCGTGCTGCCGGCGGCCGAGGACGGCGTGGCCGACTTCAGCCAGCACATGCGCGCCGGCAAGCTGACCGATCTGCAGCCCGGTGGCTACGGCGTGGTGCTGGGCCTCGAACTGGCGCGCGCGCTGCAGGTGCAGCTGGGCGACAAGGTGACGCTGATCGCGCCGCAGGGCCTGGTGACGCCGGCCGCGGTGCTGCCGCGGCTGAAGCAGTTCACCGTGGTCGGCGTGTTCGAGGCCGGGCATTTCGAATACGACGCCAGCCTCGCGCTGATCCACATGCAGGACGCGCAGACGCTGTACCGGATGGAAGACCGCGTGTCCGGCGTGCGCCTGAAGCTGGGCGACCTGTTCGACGCGCCGCGCGTGGCGCGCGAACTGCACGCCAAGCTGTCCGGCCAGGAGCTGCTGGTCGGCGACTGGACGCGCCAGCACGCCAACTTCTTCCGCGCCATCGCGATCGAGAAGAACATGATGTTCATCATCCTGTCGCTCATCGTCGCGGTGGCTGCTTTCAACATCGTGTCCATGCTCATCATGGTGGTGACCGACAAGCAGGCCGACATCGCCATCCTGCGCACGCTGGGCGCCAGCCCGGCCAGCATGATGGCGGTGTTCGTCGTGCAGGGCGCCATCATCGGCGGCTTCGGCCTGCTGCTCGGCGTGGCCGGCGGCGTGCTGCTGGCGGCCAACCTCGACGTGGTGGTGCCCGCCATCGAGAAGATCGTCGGCGTGTCGCTGTGGTCGTCCGAGGTGTATTTCATTCCGGAGCTGCCGTCGGAAATCCTGATGAGCGATGTCGTCACGGTGACGCTGATCGGCGGCGTGCTGACCCTGGTCGCCACGCTGTATCCGAGCTGGCGCGCCTCGCGCGTGCAACCGGCGGAGGCGCTGCGCTATGAGTGACATCGTGCTGAGCTGCCGCGGGCTGACCAAGGTATTCCATCAGGGCAAGGTCGAGGTGCCGGTGCTGTCCGGCGTGGACCTCGATGTCATCCGCGGCGAGCGCGTCGCCATCGTCGGCGCCAGCGGCTCCGGCAAGAGCACGCTGCTGCACCTGCTGGGCGGGCTGGATGTGCCGACCGCCGGCAGCGTGTCGCTGCTCGGTCAGGACTATTCGTCGCTCGGCGAGGCGGCGCGCGGTGCGCTGCGCAACCGCTCGCTGGGTTTCGTCTACCAGTTCCACCATCTGCTGGCCGAGTTCTCGGCGCTGGACAACGTGGCGATGCCGCTGATGATCCGCCGCCAGACCCGCGCCCAGGCGCGCGAAGCGGCTGCGGCCATGCTGGCCGAAGTCGGGCTGGCGCACCGGGTCGAGCACCAGCCGGGCGAACTGTCAGGCGGCGAGCGCCAGCGTGTCGCCATCGCCCGCGCGCTGGTGACCCAGCCGGCCTGCGTGCTGGCCGACGAACCGACCGGCAATCTCGACAGCCGCACCGCCGACGGCGTGTTCGACCTGATGCTGACGCTGAGCCGCACCCGCGGCACCAGCTTCGTCATCGTCACCCACGACGAAAGGCTGGCGGCGCGCACCGACCGCACCGTGAGGCTGGTGGACGGCCGGTTCTGACCCGGGCTGCAGCGGCCTCGCGGGAAGACCGCCAGCGGTCCTCCTGTCGGAGCAGCCCTGGCCGCGACACGGCGGCCGCCGTCCGCCGGCTTCGGTACAGGCTGCTGTCGGGGTCAGAAGACCCCTCCCACAGAACCCTGTTCCAGGCTCAGACCACTGCTCGAGCGCAAACCCTGTGGGAGCGGCCTTGGCTGCGACTCGGCGGACGAAGGTGCGCGGCGCTACGTTACCGGCTGTCCCACAACGCAGCGCGCAGGTCGGCGTCCGCGATCTCGTCCAGCCGCTGCTGCACCGTAGTCGCGAACGCTTCCGATGCGTGTCCCGATCTGACGACGGCGATCTGCATGCGCAGGTCGTCGATCAGTGCCCACTCCTCGTCGGACAGCAGCGCGCGCGTGTCGGGCGCCATCCGCGTGCGGGCGTCGAGTTCACCTTCGAAGCGCTGGTAAAGCGCGAATTTCTCTCGTGTGAGCGTCATGGCTTTCCGCGTCGCTCGGCGCGGCGGCGCCAGTTGCGGAGCAGATGCCAGCGCCAGGCGCCGAGTACGGCCACGTAGCCGAGCCCCGCCAGCGTCAGCGCCAGCAGCGGCAGACCGATCAGCAGCGGCTCGCCGAGCGCGAAGAACCAGTCTGCCAGCGCGTGTATCCAGCCGCTGAAACCGGCGCCGTCGGGGATGACCGGCGCCTGGAAGCGTGCTCCTTCCGGCATCTGCAGGCCGATCAGCGGCATCACCAGCCGGCCGTAGGCCCAGGCGACCGCATACAGCGGCACGATGGTGAGCGGGTTGCTGTAGAAGGTGACCACCATCGCCAGCGGCAGGTTCACCCGCAACAGCACCGACAGCACGGCGGCGCCAAGTATCTGCAGCGGCCCGGGGATCAGTCCGGCGAACAGGCCGACGGCAACGCCGCCGGCACAGCTGTGGCGGTTGAGCCGCCACAGACGCGGGTGGCCCAGCGTATCGGCAAAGGGCGCCAGCCAGCGGTTGCGGCGCAGGCTTTCGGTGTCGGGCAGGTAGCTGCGAATGATTTTCTTCATGGGTCGGGAGCGGATCGTCATGCACAGCGTAGCGTCAAGACGAGCCGCCGGGGCGTGGCCGACGTCGCATCCTGCCTGCTCTGGATCGGCGCCGCGAGCGGAGGTTCCGGCCGCGGGTGGCGGAGGGTGTTATCGATATATGCCATATGGGTGGTTGAGCGATAATTGACGAATGTCCATCCGTCTCGCATCGTCACTGGTGGCCGGCGCCTTCCTTGCGTCGCGGCTCGAACGGCTGCCCGACTTGCCGGAGCTCGGCGCGCTGGCGGTGCTGGCGCTGGTGTGCGTGCTCGCCGGTCGCCGCTGGCGCGCGCTGTCCTGCGTCGGGGCGCTGCTGGCGTCGTTCTGCTGGGCGGCCGGCTGGGGGCTGACGCAGCTCGACCGGCGTCTGGACAGCGTGCTCGAAGGACGTGACCTCGACATCGTCGGCGTCGTTGCCGGCCTGCCGGTGCGCATCGAGCGCGGCCTGCGCTTCGATTTCGAGGTCGAGCGGGCGCCGCCGGGTGTGCCGGCGCGCATCGTGCTGAACTGGTACGGCGCGCGCGGCGAGCAGGCGTCGTTGGCGCGCCCCGCGTTGCCGGCCGGCAGTCGCTGGCAGCTGCGCGTGCGACTGAAGCGGCCGCACGGCAACATGAATCCGCACGGTTTCGATTACGAAGGCTGGCTGTTTGCACGCGGCATCGGCGCCACCGGTCATGTACGTATCTCCGGCGACGCCGTGCCGCGCATGCTGGAGGCCGAGGCGGCGGGCGTCGGCTACGCGGTGCAGCGCGCGCGGCAGGCGGTACGCGAGCGCTTCGAACGCGCGCTCGGCGTGGTCGACGGCGTATCCGTCACCCATCCGTGGGCGGGGGTGCTGATCGCGCTGGCGATCGGCGACCAGCGCGCCATTCCGCCGGCCCAGTGGGATCTGTTCGAGCGCGCCGGTCTGACCCATCTGGTGTCGATCTCCGGCCTGCACGTAACCATGGTGGCGGCGCTGGCCGGCTGGTTGTGTGCTGCGGTCTGGCGCCGCGTGCCCCTGCTTGCGCTGCGCTGTCCGGCGCAGCGGGCGGGTGTGCTGACCGGGCTGCTGGCCGCCACCGCCTACTGTGCGCTGGCCGGCTTCGGCATTCCGGCGCAGCGCACGCTGATCATGCTCGCCACCGCCGGCCTTGCGCTGCTCGCCGGGCGCTTCTCGTCGCCGTCGCGCGCACTGGCGCTGGCGGTCGCTGTCGTGCTGCCGCTGCATCCGCTGGCGGTGATCGACGCCGGTTTCTGGCTGTCCTTCGGTGCGGTGGCCGTGCTGTTCTATGCCGCAGCCAGCGGCGTCGGCGCCCGTCATCCGCTGCGTCGCTGGCTGCAGGCGCAGGCGGCGATCACCGTCGGGCTGGCGCCGCTGACGCTGGCGCTGTTCGGCCGCATGTCGCTGCTGGCACCGCTGGTCAATCTGTTCGCGATACCGCTGGTCAGTGGCCTGATCACGCCGCTGGCCCTGCTGGCGGTGCTGCTGCCCGTCGACCTGCTGCTCATCTGTGCGCATGCGCTGACATCGGTGCTGATGAGCATTGCGGCAACGCTGACGACGCCGGACTGGGCGCTGTGGCACGGCGCAGCACCGCCACCGTGGGCGGTGCTGGCCGGTGTCGCAGGCGCTGCCTGCGCGCTGGCGCCAGCCGGGTGGAGCGGGCGCGTACTCGCATTGCCGCTGATGCTGCCCTTGCTACTCTTCGCGCCGCCGCGGCCGCTGGCCGGCAACATGACGGTCACCGTGCTCGACGTCGGGCAGGGGCTGGCGGTGCATGTGCAGACGGCGGCGCACGACCTGGTGTTCGATACCGGACCGCGCTACGGCGCCGAAGCCGACGCCGGCGAGCGCTTGCTGCTGCCCTATCTGCGCGCCAGCGGCGTGCGCCGGCTCGACCTGCTGCTGGTCAGTCACGCCGACAGCGACCATTCGGGTGGCGCCGCCTCGCTGCTCGACGGCATGCCGGTCGAACGTGTGCTGTCGTCGGTGCCGGCGCACGACGGGCTGCGGCTGCTGCGGCCGGATACCGAGGACTGCGCCGCCGGGCAGCGGTGGGTGGCCGACGGCGTGCTGTTCGAACTGCTGCACCCGCCGCCGGGTGCGGTGAGGCGCGGGGCGCGCTCGAGCAATGCGCTGTCATGCGTGCTGCGGGTGCAGTCGGTGCACGGCGGCGCACTGATCACCGGTGATCTGCTGGCCGACGGAGAAAGCGAGCTGGTGGCGGCAGGCGCGCCGCTTGCTGCATACCTGCTGGTCAGTCCGCACCACGGCAGCCGCACTTCTTCCACGCAGGTCTTTGTCGATGCGGTCGCGGCGCGCGAGGTGGTGCATGCGGTCGGCTACCGCAACCGCTTCAATCACCCGCACCCGGCTGTCGCTGCGCGCTACGAGGCCTCTGGCGCGACCCAGCGGCGCAGCGATCACGACGGTGCGGTGCGCTACCGCTTCACGGCGGCGGGCATCGCGATCGAACGCAGCCGCGAGCAGGACGCGCGCTACTGGCACAATCGGTTCTAGGGGCCAGGGGTTAGGGGCAAGAGGCTAGGGGGCGACATGGGCGTGATCGACAAGGTGGCGGGGTGGTTCGGGCGGGCGCGGGTGAGCGAACAGCCGCGGCTGCTGCACGTGCAGTGTGCCAACCCGAAGGGGCTGCACCGGATGGCCTATGCCGAGTGGGGCGAGCCGGACAACCCGCGGGTGCTCATTTGCGTGCATGGGTTGACCCGGGTTGGCCGCGATTTCGACTTCCTTGCGCAGCGCCTGTCGCAACATTACCGCGTCGTCTGCCCGGACGTGGTCGGGCGCGGCCGCAGCGACTGGCTGCCGGACGCGGCAGGCTACGGCGTGCCGCAGTACGTCGGCGACATGGTGACGCTGATCGCCCGCCTCGGCGTCGAACAGGTGCACTGGTTCGGCACCTCGATGGGTGGCCTGATCGGCATGGCGCTGGCCGCGCTGCCGCAGACACCGGTCACGCGCATGGTGCTGAACGACGTCGGTCCGGTGGTCACGGCGGTCAGCCTGCGCCGCATCGCCGAGTACGTCGGCAAGGCACCGAAGTTCGCGTCGCTGGACGAGGCCGAGCGCTACATCCGTGTCGTCAGCGCGCCTTTCGGCCCGCTGACCGACGCGCAGTGGCGCCACCTGACCGTTCACGTGACGCGGCCGTCGGCGGAGGGCGGTTTCGAAATGGGCTACGACCCGGACATCGGCAAGCCGCTGGCCGCCATGCAGTTCCTCGGCGACATCGAACTGTGGAATCTGTACGACGCGATACGCTGCCCGACGCTGTGCGTGCGCGGTGCACAATCCGACCTGCTGACGCACGACACGCTGACGCAGATGAGCGCACGCGGCCCGAAGGCACGCACGCTCGAAATACCCGGTGTCGGTCACGCGCCGATGTTCATGGACATCGCGCAGACCGCGCCGGTCGAACAATTCCTGCTGGAAGATTCTGTCTGATGAACAAGGATGAAGTCATCGCCGCCACCCGCAACTGGATCGAGAAGGCGGTCATCGGGCTCAATCTGTGCCCGTTCGCCA
This sequence comes from Methyloversatilis discipulorum, assembly GCF_000385375.1. Lineage (NCBI taxonomy): Bacteria > Pseudomonadati > Pseudomonadota > Betaproteobacteria > Nitrosomonadales > Sterolibacteriaceae > Methyloversatilis > Methyloversatilis discipulorum. Next base: position 3,354,444 of record NZ_ARVV01000001.1, on the reverse strand, counting down.
AGGCGGTGTATGTGAAGGAGCAGGTGCGTTACGTGGTGAGCGAGGCGAAGCACCTCGACGGCCTGCTCGAAGACATCGACCGCGAGATCGACTTTCTCGCCGCGGCCGATCCACAGCAGGTCGATACCACGCTGATCATGCACGCCTCGCTGCTCGGCGATTTCCTCGATTTCAACGACTTCCTCGACATCGTCGACGAGGCCGTCAGCGAGCAGGGTCACGAAGGCGTGATCCAGGTCGCCGCCTTCCACCCGCAGTGGCAGTTCGCCGAAACCGAGCCCGACGACATCGGCAACTACACCAACCGCGCCCCGTTTCCGACCATACACCTGCTGCGCGAGGCCAGCGTCACGCGCGCGGTCGATGCCTTCCCCGAAGCCGAGAGCATCTACGAGCGCAATATCGAAACGCTGCAGAAGCTGGGCATCGACGGCTGGCGCGCGCTCGGTCTGCCGGACGGGCGACGCGAGCGCTGAGCCGCGCCGCAGCGTTCAGTCGAACTCTGAATAGGTGTTCAGTTCGGCACTCAGCCTGGCCCAGTCACAGGCCTGGTGGTGCAGCCCCGACGGCGTCGGGATGTCGATGGCGAAGCTGCGGCCGTCGGCGCTGAGCAGGCCGGTGCCGTGGATCGCCGGCCCGTCCGGATGCGCCGGGTCGCGCACCACCACCTTCATCGGACGCCCCGGCACGGCGGCTTCGAGCCGCAGGCGGTTTGAGTGATTCGTCAGATCGACGATGTATTCACACGTGCGTGCATCAGTCATGACTCACCTCCCGCTGGATGGTGCTGTCAATCTAGCACCGTCGGCGCCTCGATGTCAGGCGGCGGCCGTTTCCGGCTCCGCCACGCGGGTGAGTGCGCCGGCGCGCGCCAGCGGCATTTCGACGACGAAACGTGCGCCGCCGCCAGCCGCCGACTCGGCGCGGATGCGCCCGCCGTGGCGCGACACGATGCGCGACACGATGGCCAGGCCCGCGCCCACGCCGGGATGTTCGGCCGCCGGATGCAGGCGTTCGAACACGCGGAACAGCCGGTGCGCCTGCGACGGGTCGAAGCCGGGGCCGTTGTCGCTGACCGCGTAGCAGGCGCGGCCCGGTTCTATCCAGCCTTCCACCGTCACTTCGCTGCGCGGTTGCGCGCGTGAGAATTTCAGCGCGTTGTCGATCAGGTTCTGCCACACCTGACGGAACAGCACCGGGTCGGCCAGCGTGTCGGGCAGGGTGCCGATGTCGACCTTGACGCGCTTGTCGTCGCGGTAGCCGGGGTGCGAGGCGATCACCTCGCGCACCAGCGCGGCCGGGTTGATGCGTTGTACCTGTGGCGACTTGCTGCCGATGCGCGAGAAGTCGAGGATGGCGTCGATCAGCTCGCCCATGCGCACCGTGTTGGCGACGATGCGGTCGAGGTACAGGCGTTGTTCGTCGTTCAGGCTGGCCGCCGCCTCTTCCATCAGGATGCGCGAGAAGCCGTCGATGGCGCGCAGCGGCGTGCGCAGATCGTGCGCGCACGAGTAGCCGAAGGCGGCCAGATCGTCGTTGAGCTGGCGCAGTTCCAGCGTGCGCGCGGCGACGCGTTCTTCCAGGTGTTCGTTCATGTCGCGCAGGCGGCGTTCCGACGCTTCGAGTGCGCGCCGCGTGCGCTCCTGACGCAGCGTGGCGCGGCGCAGTTCGAGCTGCGACACGACGTGTCGCGCCAGTGCCGCCAGCGATTCGATCTGCCCGGCGCTGAGCTGGCGCGCCACGTGATCGGCCACGCACAGCGCGCCGACCGCATGACCTTCCGGCGTCACCAGCGGCGCGCCGGCGTAGAAGCGGATGTGCGGCGCACCGGTGACCAGCGGATTGCCGGCGAAGCGCACGTCGGCGTGCGTATCCTCGACCACGAACACCTCGCGCTGAGCGATCGCGTGGCTGCACAGCGCAATGCTGCGCGGCGTCTCGTCCGGCCCGCCGCCGGTACGCGCCTTGAACCACTGGCGGTCGTGGTCGACCAGGCTGATATAGGCCATCGGCGTGCCGCACAGGCGGGTCGCGAGCAGCACGAAGTCGTCGTAGAGCGGATCGGCGTCGGTATCGAGGATGGCGTATTCGGCCAGCGCGGCGAGGCGTGCGGCCTCGTCCGGCAGGGCAGGGGCAGGCATGAAGGTCATGGGGCGGCTCTGTTCTGTGTTGTGTTGTCGTCGGTCTCCGACACCATCGCCGCCGGCATCGTCTGGTGCGGCCGGTCGGCGTGTGCGGGCAGGCCTGAAAGGGCCGAGCGGACGCGATGGTGCCCGGGCGGGCAAGCGCAGGTGTTGATCCCGGACAAGGGATGCGCCCTTCGCGCCACGGCGCGGCGCCTTCGGGCATGATCCGCGGCGACCCCTGAACCAGTCCTCCCATGCTCGACATCCTCTACCGCGACGCGCAGATGATCGCCATCGACAAGCCGTCCGGCCTGCTGGTGCATCGCACCGCGCTCGATCGCCACGAAACCGAGTTCGCGGTGCAGCGGCTGCGCGACCAGATCGGCCAGCGCGTGTGGCCGGTGCACCGGCTGGACCGCGGCACCTCGGGCGTGCTGGTGTTCGCGCTCGACGCCGCGTCGGCGCATGCGCTGGCGCAGCAGTTCGCGCAGCACCTGCCGGCCAAGCGCTATCTCGCGGTGGTGCGCGGCCACCCGCCGGAGTCGGGCGAGATCGACCACCCGTTGCGCCGCATCGACGACGCGATCGACCCGCGCGGCGCACGCGAGGGCGCCGAACCGTTGGCGGCGCAGCCGGCCGTCACCCGCTACCGGCGCCTGGCCGTGGCCGAAATGCCGGTGGCGATCGACCGCTACCCGAGCAGCCGCTACGCGCTGGTCGAGGCGATGCCGCTGACCGGCCGCACGCACCAGATCCGCCGTCACCTGAAGCACATCGCCCATCCGGTCATCGGCGACGCCAGTTACGGCAAGGGCGCGCACAACCGCTACGTCGCCACGCTGTGCGGCGAGTCGCGGCTGCTGCTCGCCTGTATACATATGCATATCCGTCACCCGCTCAGCGGCGCCGGCATCGAACTGCGCTGCGGGCCGGGTGCGGCTTTCGAGCGGCTGGCAGAGGTGTTCGGGTGGGATGCGGAGGTGCTGAGGCCGGAGGCCGTGCATCCGCTGCTTGGCGGTCAGTAAGCTGATTCACGCGCGTCCGGCAGTGCACGCTGTGCGGGCGGTCTTCTGACTGCGACAGCGGCCTGTATCGGAGGCTGGGGACTGCAACCGCCGTGTCGCGGTCAGAAGACCGCTCCTACAGTAGGTGCGCACGATCCGCCACGGAAGCCATGATTCTGTGGGAGGGGTCCTCTGACCCCGACAGCAGCCTGTATCGGAGCCGGTGGACTGCAACCGCTGCGTCGCGGTCAGAGGACCGCTCCTACAAGGGGGCGCCTGACCGGTCGCCGGAGCCGGTGATCTGAGAGGGCCGCCAGACTGGTCCCGCGCCGCGTCCAGCATCGATGCGCAAGTCGCGATAGTCCGTTCGGACTATCCATCCCCATATTTCATGTCATGGCAAGGACACCTTGGGCCGCGAGAATCCGGCCTGAAATTTTCCCTGCCTGCCATGAAAAACATCATTGCCTTCGGCGCCCTGCTGGCGCTTGCCCCTACTTTTGCCAACGCCTGGTGGGACGAGGCGTGGACCGCCCGCCGCACCGTCACGCTCGATACCTCCGCCACCGGTGTGGCGATCACTGCGCCGCAGTCGTCGGTGCCGGTCGCCGTGCGGCTGCACAGCGGCAATTTCGACTTCACCGCGGCGAAGGAAGACGGCTCCGACCTGCGTTTCGTCGCCGGTGACGACAAGACGGTGCTGAAGCACCACGTCGAGCGTTACGACAGCCTGAACGAGCTGGCGGTCGTGTGGGTGCAGGTGCCCTTGATCGCGCCGGGCCAGAGCACGACGCTGTATGCCTACTTCGGCAACGCCGCGGTCGGCGGCACGCCGGACAGCAAGACGACCTGGGACGGCTCGACTGTCGGCGCCTGGCAGTTCGCCGAAGCGGCACCGCTGGCTGACGCGTCCGCCAGTGCGCTGACCGCAGCCGGCACTGTCACGCTGCAGAAGGCGGCGCTGCTCGGCGACGCGGCGATCTTCAACGGCAGCGCGCTGCGCGTGCCGGCTGCACCGCAACTGGCCACCTCCGCCGGCGGCGCGTGGACGATGTCGGCCTGGATCAAGCCGGCGGCAGCGCAGCAGGCCACGCTGTATGCGCAGGGCACGCTGACGGTGAAGGTCGAGGACAGCGCCTATGTGCTGAATGTCGGCGCCACCCGTGTGGCGGGCGGCGCGCTGAAGCCGGGTGCCTGGCAGCACGTCGCGGCGACGGTCGGTGGCGGCAAGGCGACGCTCTATGTCGATGGTCAGCCGGTTGCTTCGGCCGATGCCACCTTGCCGGCTGAACAGGCCGAGGTGGTGATCGGTGACGGCTTCACCGGTGAACTGGACGAGCTGCAGCTGGCGAACACCGCGCGCAGCGCCGACTGGATCAAGCTGGCCGCGGCCGGGCAGGGCGCTGACGCGACCTTCGTGACGGTGCGCGAAGACGCCGTCGAGGGTGAAGAAGGTGGTCACAACTACTTCGGCATCCTGATCGACAACCTCACCGTCGACGCCTGGGTGGTCATCGTCATCCTCGCCGTCATGTTCGTCATCAGCTGCTGGGTGATGATCGCCAAGGCCTTGCTGGTCGGCCGCATCGACGGCGACAACCGCGCCTTCCTGCAGCGCTTCCGCGGCGCCAGCACCGACTTCCTGACGCTCGATCAGGGCGCCACGCACAAGAGCTCGTCGCTGTTCCGCCTGTACGGCGCCGGTCTGCGCGAAATCCGCAAGCGCTTCGACGCGCAGGGCGAGGCGGCCGGCCTGACTGGTGCGTCGATGGACGCGATCAAGGCATCGATCGACGCCGATCTGGTGCGCGAGTCGCACAAGCTCAATTCGCAGATGGTGCTGCTGACCATCGCCATTTCCGGCGGCCCCTTCCTCGGCCTGCTCGGCACCGTGGTCGGCGTCATGATCACCTTCGCCGCGATCGCCGCGGCGGGTGACGTGAACGTGAACGCCATCGCGCCGGGCATCGCCGCCGCGCTGCTGGCCACGGTGGCCGGCCTCGCCGTCGCCATCCCGGCGCTGTTCGGCTACAACTACCTCGCGTCGCGCATCAAGAACATCAGCGCCGACATGCAGATCTTCGTCGACGAGTTCATCACTCGCGTCGCTGAAGTTCACGGCCGATAAGGGCACCAGCGCGCCATGTCCGCCGACGTCAAGGACGACAACCAGCCCTACGACGAAATCAACGTCACGCCGATGCTGGACCTGGCCTACGTGCTGCTGGTGGTGTTCATCATCATGACCACCGCCTCGGTGCAGGGCATCAAGGTCGAGGCGCCGCAGACGCAGGCCGGCGGAAGTCTCGCCAAGCCGCAGACCAAGGCCATCACCATCACCGCCGCCGGCGACGTGTTCCTCGACGCCTACCCGGTCGACATGGCCACGCTCGAAGCGCGGCTCGGCCAGTACAAGAGCGCCAACCCGGCGCTGCCGGTGGTGCTCAAGGGCGACGCCGCCGCGCACTACGAAAAGGTGTCGGCGGTGCTCGAAATCTGCAAACGGCTGGACATCACCGAAGTCGGGCTGGTGACCAGGAAGGTCGCGGGGTGAGCGTGGCCTCAGTTCATTTCGCGCTTGCGCGTGCGAATCCGGCCGGCCGGGACAAGGCGCACCGATGCAGCCTGACTGGCTGTCAGGCAAAGAGGTGCAACGCGGGACCGGGCGGACAGATTCGTGCGCCCCTCGGGGTCGAGAGCGCACTCAACGCGCTGACGTCCTACGCAACGCGATCCTGCCGCGCATGCGGCGATGGCTCCGATCGCACTGTCCTGCGCTCTCGACGCATGGGCGAAATGAACTGAGGCCACGCTCCAATGCAGATCAATACCGAAGCCAAACCCTACGACTCGATCAACGTCACGCCGATGCTGGATCTGGCCTACGTGCTGCTGGTCGTGTTCATCCTGATGACCACCGCCGGCGTGCAGGGGCTGACGATGACGCTGCCCAAGCCGTCGAACAAGCCGAGCACCGAACAGCACGAAGTGAAGATCGTGCAGGTGATGGAAAGCGGCGCGCTGATGGTCAATGGCGTCGGCGTCACGCTGGACCAGCTCGAAGGCCAGCTCAATGCGGCGCGCGCGCGCGATCCGAAGTTCAGCGTGATGATCCGCGGCGAGGCGCGCGCGCCCTACAACAGCGTCATACAGGTGGTCGATCTGGTCAATCGCATGGGCATAGCGAACGTCGGTCTCATCACCTCGCGGATCGGTACCTGATGAGCGCGCTGGCCGAAGACTCCGTCGATCTGTCGCGCGGCGCGCGCGCGCTGCGCCTGGTCGCGCTGCTGGTCGGCATCGCGCTGCTGGTCGCGGCCGGCATGTGGCTGAAGGACCTGTTCTCGAAGCCGTCGGCGCCGACGCGCCAGGTGACGAAGATTTCCATCATTCCTGACACACCGCCGCCGCCCCCGCCTCCGCCGAAGGAAGAGAAGCGCCCCGAGCCGCCGAAGGACATGAAGGAGGTGAAGGTCGAACAGCCCAAGCCGGTCGAGGCGCCGCCGCAGCAGGCCGAACAGCTGAAGATGGAAGGCGCGGCCGGCGACGGTCCCAGTCCGTTTGCCGCCGGCAGCGTCACCAACGAATACAGGGGCGGCGACGTCGGCACCACGATAGGCGGTGGCCCGGCCAAGCCGAACCGAATGCAGTACGCATTCTTCACCAACGCGCTGCAGCGTCACATCCAGGACGAGCTGGCGCGCAACCGAGAAGTGAAGCTGCTCGATTACCGCGTCACCGTCGCCATCTGGCTGGGCCGCGACGGCAGCGTGCGGCGGGCCGAACTGGTGGACAGCACTGGCGACGACAAGGCCGACGCCGCGCTCTCTGCCGCGCTGGCGCAGATGCGCGCCTTCCGCGACGCGCCGCCGTCCGACATGCCGCAGCCGATACGTCTGCGCATCACCAACCGGATGACCGGTTGACGCACCCGATACACGACACTCCGGAACCGAAGTGATGAAGAAAGCCCTGCCCACGCTCGCGCTCGCCGCGCTGTTCGCACTGCCCGCGCAGGCGAACGAAGGCGCATCGATCGACACCTTGCGCCAGACCACGATGAACCTGATCGACGCCCTGGTTGATACCGGTGTGCTCACCCGCGAGAAAGCCGACGAACTGATCAAGGCGGCCGAAGCCAAGGCTGCGAGGACGGCGGCGAAAGCGAAGAAGGACAGCACCGTGCGCGTGCAGTACGTGCCGGAGTCGGTGAAGGCGGAGATACGCGAACAGCTGAATCAGGAAGTGCTGGCCCAGGCGCGAACCGAAGGCTGGGCGGCGCCGAACGCGATTCCGGAGTGGACGGAGCGGATCAAGATCGAGGGTGATCTGCGGGTGCGTTACCAGGACGACAGCTTCCCGAAGACCAACACGCCGATCGCCGGCTTCGCGCCCGGTGCGGCGGGCAATCCGGCCGCGCTGAACACCGACTACCCGTTCGCGACGCGCTTTCCTGCCGGCGTCGATCTGGACGACAACGGTCTGCCGACCGGCAACGCGACCGACGATGTGAACCGCCTGCGCCTGCGTGCCCGTCTCGGCGTGCTGGCCAAGATCAACGACACCGTGAGCGCCGGCCTGCGCTTCACCACCGGCAACGTGACCGACCGCGTATCGACCAACCAGACCTTGGGCAGCGGCTTCAACAAGTACAGCTTCCTGGTCGATCGCGCCTACATCAAGTTCGATCCGGTGGAGTGGGCGTCGGTCAGCGGTGGTCGCATCCCCAACCCGTGGTTCTCGACCGATCTGGTGTGGGACGAGGACCTGAACTTCGACGGTGTCGCGGTAAACCTGCGCAACGTGACGCCGACGCAGTCGCTGCGTCCTTTCGCCACCGCCGGCTGGTTCCCGCTGCGCGCCGACAATCCGCCGAACGCCGAGAAGCAATGGCTGGCCGGCGGTCAGATCGGCGCCGAGTACGACCTCAGCAGCTCGACCCGCTTGCGCGTGGGTCTGGCGAAATATCACTACAGCCGGATCGAGGCACGCACCGACACCAACTTCGATGCGATCGGTCCGCTGCCTGGCTACGGTCGCTACGAGCACTCCTCGGCGCTGCGTCAGAAGGGCAACACGCTGGTGCTGACCAACCCGGGTGCTGGTGCCGCCTTCGGCGAGACGGCGCCGATCTACGGTCTGGCATCGAAGTTCGAGCCCTGGGTGCTCACCGCCACCGCCGACCTTGCCCACTTTGATCCGGTGCATGTGCTGCTGTCCGCCGAGTACGTGAAGAACACCGGCTTCGATCGCGGCGACATCCTGCGCCGCACCGGCCTCAACCTGACCGATGGCAAGGACACCGCGTATCACGTGCGCCTGATGGTGGGCATGCCGTCGGTGCGCCTGGCCGACGACTGGCAGGTGTTCGCCTCCTACAAGTACATCGGGTCGGATGCGCTGATCGACGGTTTCACCGACTCCGACTTCGGCCTCGGCGGCACCAACCTTAAGGGCTTCGTGCTCGGCGGCAGTTACGGCCTCTACCGCGACACCGCGGTCGGTCTGCGCTGGTACTCGGCGCGCAACATACAGGGCATGACCTACGACCCCGCCGTCATCGCCGGACAGCGCTACGAGGTCGACACCGTCATGGTCGACATGAACGTGAGGTTCTGACGATGAAGATGCCGCTGATCGCATGTGCGCTGCTGCTTGCCGCCGGCCCTGCGCTGGCGCAGAACGCCTCGCGCGAACAGGAACAGCTGCGTCGCCTGCGCGCACAGGCGCAGCAGCTGCAGCAGGCGCTGTCGGCCGAACAGCAGCAGCGCCAGGCGGCCACCGCCGAACTGCAGTCGCTGAAGCAGACGCAGGGCGCCGAACTGGAGAAGCTTGGCGAAGAAGCGCAGTCCGCTCGCCGTCGCGCCGGCAGCGTGCAGAAGCAGCTCGACCAGGCGCAGCGGGAACTGGACGAACTGCGCGCCGCGCACAGCGCGCTGACCGCCCGCCACGAACAGACGGCCAGCCGCCTGGCGGAGCGTGAGCGCGATCTGGGCGACACGCGCAACACGCTTGCCACGACCGCGCGCGAACTCGAACAGACCCGGGCCCGCGCCGGCCAGCTCGGCAGCCGCCTCGACCAGTGCACGCAGGACAACGTCGCCCTCTATCGCACCGGTATCGAAATGCTGGACCGCTGGCGCGACCGCACGCTGGGCGAACGCACCGCACAGGGCGAGCCCTTCACCCAGATCGGCCGCGTCAAGCTCGAGAACCTGGTCGAAACGTGGCGCGACCGGCTCGACGAAAAGCGCATCGGTGCCGCGCCGTCGGCGGCGCGCTGACGGCGATTGCATCGTCCTTGCTGCTGCACCTGCACATGGTTTTCGCGCCTTTCGGCTCGCGACGGCTCATCGCCCCAACCTTTTGCCAGCGGGGTTTTCCGGGGTGCGGACTACGCGGAGTGGGCCGTTCGGACTACCAATCGCCGGTCGTCCTGAAATGTTTTCGTCACCTGCGCTGACTACCTTGCGCCGGGTACCCGAGGACGGATTTCTTTACAGCACATAGTCCGATCGGATCATCAATTTTTCCGCCGGACAGCGGGTGCATGTAACGCACCCCCCGCACGATTCACCTCGCTTCCTCGTGGAGCAGGGAGGTTCGGCGGACGCCGGATTCCACCCACGAAATTCTTCAAGGAGATTCATATGTTCAAGATGAAACTGCTGGCCGCCGTCGCTGCCATCGGCATGTCGGGCGCCGCCAGCGCCGGTATCAATGCGACCAGCACCGGCAATACCGAGCTGGTGTTCAATGCCTACGTCAATGGCGTCGGCTACACCTTTGATCTGGCTGACTCCGGATTCAACAGCCTGTTCGGCTCCAACGTCCGCATGAACAGCCTGATCGGTTCGTCGCACGTCGCCGGTACCAACGCGACCGGCGCTGCCCAGCTTGCTGCAACGACGGTGTCGCTGACGCAATCGCTGTCCGCCGGCGACATCGTGTTCGATGCGGCGTTGACTGGCTTCGACAGCTTCATGTCTGTCGCAGGTGGCGCGACGACGTTCAAGTGGAACGTGTGGTCCGGTGAGAGCTCGGGTATCCGTCGCATCATCCAGACGGTCGCCGATACGCCGACCCAGAAGCTTGAGACGAGCTCGATCAACACCGCGGTGTTCGCGTACTCCAACTTCGTGAATTCGAACAATCAGGGCGGCACCCACAACGCGAATGACGCGCTGGTCGATGGCTATCGTGTGACCACCGATCAGGATCCCGAGCTCGCTCGTGCTTACACCCTTGGATCCCGCCTCGCCGGCAGCTATGCCAGCTTCGGCGACTTCGGCGATGAGCTCGACATGTACGTCGTGCGGGGTTTCGGCAGCGGTGACGACGCGAACCTCGGCGGCTTCGCACAACTGGTTGGCGACAGCTCGCTGGCCGTGGCGGCCAAGGTCTATGTCGGCGATACCGGCGAGTACCGCCTGCAGATCGCCGTTGTGCCCGAGCCGGAAACCTACGCGATGCTGCTGGCCGGTCTTGGCCTGATCGGCTTCGCCGCCCGCCGCCGCGCCTGATCCTTCCCCTATCGCACTGAAGGTCGCGCCGCCGCGCGCGACCTGTCACGGAGACAGACCATGAAGCTGAAGTCCCTCGCATTCGCCTGCGCCATGATGGCCGCGGGTTCGTCCTTCGCCGCCGGCACCGTCAACATCGGCGGCGTCGCCCACCAGGTGGTGTACTTCTCCGGCGCCTCGGCCCCGGACAACTTCCTGAACGACATCGCCGAAGGCGTGCTGACCGGCATCACCTATTACACGGCCCCCAACTACCGCGCGTACGCCGGTGCCGCCAATGGCGTACCGGGTGTCACCAACGGTACCCGCGTGCTGTTCATCAAGCGCTCTGCCGGCGGTTCGGTGTTCGGTGTGAACCCGGTGGCCCGTGCGCAGCGCGTCAAGAGCATCGACGTGAACAACTGCACCAGCGGCGCCGGCACCAAGGCGTCGCCGTTCAGCTGCGCCGTGGTCGGTACCGACCCGGGCGAGCCGAACCACGCCGCCGCCAACAACGCCGGTCTGGTGATCGACTTCGGCGTGTCCGACGTCGAGCCGGCCATGTTCGCCGGCCCGCTGAACACCGAGAACGACACGCCCGCGCTGTCGCCGGACGAAGTGGCGCGCATGCGCGTGCAGCCGGTCAACCAGCTCATGATGGGCCTGGCCGCCACCAACACCGTGCCGGACACCACCTTCTTCTCGCGCTCCACCTACGGTGCGATGCTGAACGGCCAGATCCAGACCTGGGATCAGGTCGATCCGTCGCTGTCGGGCGATGTGGTCGTGTGCCGCCGCGTCGAAGGTTCGGGCACCCAGACCGCGTACAACTGGTTCTTCGGCAACTTCCCCTGCGCCTCCAACGAGGGCGGTTCTTACGAGCCGGCGCGCATGACCGACAGCTTCGGCTGGAAGACCGAAGGTTCGGGCACCGCCGCCGACCCCTACATCATCGATCCGTCGGCCGGTTTCACCGTGATCGAGAACTCGTCGTCGGGTAATGTCCGCTCGTGCATGCAGGCGGCCAACAACGGCACCGACTACACCTTCACCTCGTGGGATCCGGAAGAAGAGAAGACCAACACCTTCAAGGTGCCGTTCTCGAACGTCGGCCCGATGAAGGCGATCGCCACGCTGTCGCTGGATTCCTACACCAGCACCAATGGCTGGAGCTTCCGCAACCTGGATGGCGTCGGTACCTACAACGCCGCCACCCAGGCGCCGTCGGCCAACGCCACCGGCATCTTCCCGTCGAAGGACAACCTGATCAAGGGCCGTTACGACTTCGCAGTCGAACTGTCGATCCAGGACCGTTCGGTGCCGGTCACCAACGAGCAGGGCGACACCGTGCCGGCCATCGCCGGCGTGCAGAAGGCGTTCGCCGACGAAATCGTCAAGCGCGCCGGCTCGCCGCGCTTCACCGGCAACTTCGAGAACACCGGTGTCCAGGTCAGCACGCCGAACGCGTTCGCGTCGCTGCCGCAGTTCTACGCCGGCCTGACCGATGCCAACGGCAGCGAAGCCGATGGCAACGGCGTGCGCTATGCGGACCGCTTCGTGTCGAAGTTCACCCGCAACGCGAACACCTGCAGCCCGCTGCGCTTCCGCGGCAACTAAGCCGTACCCGTCCGCGCGGCCTCTGCCGTGCGGACGCCCGTTGCATCGCGGCCCGCCCCTGGCGGGCCGTTCCATTGATCGGCCCAGGTGGCCACGTCCTTTCCGGCATCCATGCACATCGCTGCCATCCAACGCCTTTCACTGCTGTTCGCACTGGCCTTCTGTCTTGGTACCGCATCGGCACGGACGCCCGAGGCCGCGGGCGAGACAGCCCGCTTCGACATCTACGAATTCGAGATCGACGGCAACACCGTGCTTCCGGCCGAAGCGATCGAGCGCGCGGTCTATCCCTTCCTCGGCGAGAAGCGCACGGCCGACGATGTGAACGCGGCCGTGGCCGCGCTGGAGAAGGCCTATCAGGACGCCGGCTATCTGACCGTTGCCGTCGGCATACCGGAGCAGGCCATCACCACCGGCGTGGTGAAGCTGGAGGTGACCGAGGGCCGTGTCGAGCGACTGCGCGTGACCGGCGCCGAATACACGCTGCCCAGCCGCGTGAAGGACGCCGCACCGTCGCTGGCCGAGGGTGAGGTGCCGCATTTCCCGGAAGTGCAGGCCGATCTCGGCCGCCTCGGGCGCAATCCGGACCTGACGGTGACGCCGCTGCTGCAGCCCGGCCGTGTGCCCGGTTCGGTCGCGGTTGAACTCCGGCTGAAGGACGACAACCCCTTCCACGGTTCGGTGGAACTGAACAACAAGCGCAGCGCCGACACCGATGCCGGACGCATCGAGGCGTCGATGCGCTACGACAATCTGTGGCAGCGCCGTCACTCGATTGGCGTCACCTACTTCGTGTCGCCGCGCGACCGCGAGCAGGTCGAGGTGTGGGGCCTGAATTACTCGGCGCCGCTGGGCGAGGGCATCATCGCCGCCTACTACGCGAAGTCGAACAGCAACATCCCAACCCAGTTCGACACCACCTCGCTCGGCACCGGCGACACCGCCGGCTTCCGCTACGTGCGGCCGCTTCCTGACCGGGGTCTGGGCTTCATCCACTCGATCAGCGTCGGCGCCGACTACAAGGACAACGACCAGGACACGCTGGGCATTGCTGGCACCGCCTTCTCGCTGAGCCAGCCGGTGCGCTACTGGGTGCTGTCGGGCCAGTACGGCATCACGCTGCCCTTCGAATCCGGTGCGCGACTGCGCCTGGGCGCAACGCTCAACGTCGGCTCGAACGCGATGAACGAACGCATCATCGATTGCAACGGCGTGCAGGCCGAGCAGTTCGAGTGCCGCCGCTTCGGCGCGCGTCCGTCCTTCTTCGTGTCGCGCTTCGAGATCGAGGGTGCCATGCCCTTCGCCGACGGCTGGGTGGCCAGCGGACGCATCGACGTGCAGCGCAGCAGCGACCCGCTGATCAACAGCGAACAGTTCTCGGCCGGCGGTTTCGACTCGGTACGCGGCTATCTCGAATCGGAGCGCCTCGGCGACGAGGGTGAGCGCGTGCGGCTGGAGTTGGCGACGCCGACGCGCCTGTTCTTCGACGACGCCTTCGGCCTGTCGGCGCTGCTTTTCTACGATTGGGCCGGCCTGCGCACCCGCGAGGCCTTCATCGGCCAGAACCCGCGTGCAGCGCTCGAAAGTACCGGGCTGGGCCTGCGTGCGAACGCACCCGGCGGCTGGAAGCTGCACGCCGACTGGGCCTACGCGCTGCGCGATGGCGCGGTCGGCCGTACGCGCGAAGGCGACCAGCGCCTGCTGATGAAGCTGGCCTACGAGTTCTGACGCAGCCGCGTCTGCCCATCCGGTCACGGTGCGGCGAACGCCGCGCCGCCTGGGTCATCGTCGCGTCATGCGCGATGCCGACACTGAACACGACGGCCCCTCGTCAGCGGGCCACAGGAGCACGACATGAACCGCGATCGCTACCGTCTGGTATTCAATGAGCTGAGCAACACCTGGGTGCCGGTGGCCGAAACGGTCAAGGCGCGTGGCAAGCGCGCACGCCGCGCGCTGAAGACCGGCGTGCTGGCGGCCGCCGTCGCCGCCGCGCTGAGCGGACCGGCGCAGGCCAATCGCAACCTGCCGGTGGCGCCGGTGGTCGGATCGCCCGGTTCGGCGGTGGCGGTGCCCGGCTCGGCCAGCATCAATGTGTCGGACCGTCGCATGACCATCACCCAGCACAGCAGCAATCCGGTGCTGCTGAACTGGCAGAGCTTCGACATCGCGCGCGGCCATGCGGTGCACTTCGATCAGGCCAGCAGTTCGATGCGTGCGGTCAACGTCGTGCTGCCGGGCGGGCCGCGCAGCGAAATCAACGGCTCGCTGACCGCAAGCGGCCAGGTGTTCATCTTCAATCAGGCCGGCATCCTGTTCGGCCCGAACGCCTTCGTCGACGTCGGTGGCCTGGTGGGTTCGTCGCTGAAGCTGAACGACGAACTGATGGAGCGCGCGCTCAATTCGCTCGGCTCCACGGCCGCTGCATTGGCGCCTTTCAGCGAGGGCGGCTACGCCGGCCGCGCGACCGGCGACATCACGGTGGCGCGCGGCGCCCGGCTGCTGGCAGCGAAGAACGGCCGCGTGCTGCTGGCCGCCCCGAACGTCCGGGTCGGCGCCGACGTCGATACCACCATCGATTCGCCGCTGACGCCGGCGCAGCGGGCCGCGCTGCCGGATGCGCGCATCGAGGCGGAAGAGGGCCAGGTGGTGCTGGCGGCCGGCGAGAAGGTGTATATCGCCGACCCGCTGGACAGCCGCCTGCGCGGCTTCCTGGTCGAAGTCGACAACGGTGGCACGGTGACCACGGACAAGGCGTCGGAACTGCTGTCCGACCGCGGCAATATCACGCTGGTCGGTCTCAACATCCGTCATGGCGGTGCGGCACGCGCAACGACGTCGGTCACGCTGAACGGCACCGTTTTCCTGAAGGCGCGCGACTCGGTCGAAGGCCGTCTGGTCGACGCGATGTTCCCGGACGCGGCGGCGCTGCCCGAGGGCTCGCAGGTGCCTATCGGTCAGCGTACCGGCAGCATCGAACTGGCGGCCGGCGCGGTGATCGAGGTGACGCCGGACGAGGCGTCGCGCACGCAGACGGCGCGCGACGACGCGCTGTTCCGCCGCTCGGAAATCAATCTGTACGGCCACACCATCGTGCTGGCCGACGCCGGGGCCGACGGCGTCGGCGTGACGCTGCGTGCGCCGTCCGGCCTGCTGCGCATGACCGCCGAAGCCGATCCGCGCTCGGCGGCGCAGACGCTGCCGCAGCGCGACAGCGGCTCGCGCATCTATATCGGCGCGGGCAGCGTGATCGACCTCGCCGGCCTGAACGCGGTGGCCGATGCCGATCGCGAAATCGTGCGCGTCGAACTGCGCGGCGACGAGGTGAAGGATTCGCCATTGCTGCGCGACCCCGCCTACGGCCGCAAGCTGTTCGGCAAGGAAATCTGGGTCGATACGCGCAGCGGCACCCAGCTGTTTGACATCGGTGGCTACATCGGCGGCATCGAGCGTACGCTGGACGAGAAGATGACCAGCGGCGGCCAGTTCGTCGCCCATTCGCAGGGCGACGTGCTGACCCATTCCGGCAGCCGCATCGATCTTTCGGGCGGCACGGTGACCTACCGCGCCGGCGAGGTGAACTACACGCTGGTGCAGTCGGCCGACGGCCGCACGCAGGCGGTCGAGAAGGCTGTCGGTGACCGCGTCTATACCGGCACCGTGGACCGCACGCGCAGCGTGGCCGAAGTGGTCGAGGGCCGCGACGCCGGTGAAATGAAGGTGACCGCCTTCGGCATGGCACTGGACGGCGCGGTCAAGGCCGAGCGCACAGTTGGCATCACGCAGCGCGAACTGGG
Organism: Methyloversatilis discipulorum; assembly: GCF_000385375.1. NCBI lineage: Bacteria > Pseudomonadati > Pseudomonadota > Betaproteobacteria > Nitrosomonadales > Sterolibacteriaceae > Methyloversatilis > Methyloversatilis discipulorum. Next base: position 3,338,398 of record NZ_ARVV01000001.1, on the reverse strand, counting down.
TACGCGCTGGCTCGGCCCGGGCAAGTCGGAAGTCACCGGCTCGCCGCAGGCCGGCCGCATCGATCTCGAACTGCGTCTGATCAATGGTGTGCAGGCACAGGACACGCGCTTCGTCACGTCCACGACCTCGCGCACGCTGAGCGCGGACGGCGCCCAGCCGGAAGAGCTGTGGTTGCGCAGCGACTGGTTCACGGCCGGTGTCGGCAGCTTCGAGCTGAGCGGCGCCGGCAGCGTCGTGCTGCCCGAGGATGTCAGCCTGACGCTGGGCCCGACTGCGCTGCGCGGCGCCGACGGCAAGTGGAGCGACGGAAGCCGCCTGGCGATCAGCGGCACCGACTTCACGATCAATGGCCGCATCAGTGCTGCCGGCGGCTCCGTCAGCCTCGACACCGATGGCCTGGTCGACAGCGCACCGCGCGTCGACCGCAACATCGTGGTCGGCAGCAAGGCATCGATCTCTACCGCCGGCCAGTGGCAGCGCGATACGCGCAGCACGGCAAGCGGCTATGTCGCGAAGGACGGCGGCAGCGTTACGCTCGACGCCGATAACGATCTGGTGCTGAGCGCCGGAGCCGTGATCGACGCCTCGGCCGGCGCCTGGCAGACCGTGGCCGGCCGCACCTCGCTCGGCGATGCCGGCACGGTCGCACTCGGTGCCGGCTTCGAGGTCGGCAGCGGCGACTTCGGCAGTGGCGCCACGGTCGGCTCCTACACCGGCAACCTGCAACTCGATGGCCGCGTCAGTGCCTACGCTGCCAGCCTGCAGGGGCGCAGCGGCGACAGCGGCACGCTTTCGCTGCGCAGCGCCGCGGTGGCCATCGACGGCGGCGACACCCGACTCGAAGGCGACACGCTCTACCTGTCGCCGACGCTGTTCTCCGCCTATGGCTTCGGCGACATCACGGTGGCCGGCGGCAATCTGGTCGAACTGGGGCGCGAGGGTGCGGCGCTCAGTCTGACTCCGCAGCTCGTGACCCGTGCGATCGACGGCGTCGGCAGCGCATCGCGCACATCGCTCGACGGGCTCGGCATGCTGGCCATCATGCCGCGCGCCTTCCGCGACGAGGGCATGCGGCTGGCGTTCGAGTCGGCATCGGATCTGCTGGGCACGGTGCGGGTGCATGAAGGCACGCGGATCGCCGTCGATGCCGGCGGTGAGATCGAACTGAGCGCCAATCGCAGCCTCGAAGTCGCCGGCCAGCTCACGGCCCCCGGCGGCCGCATCGCGCTGCGCATGGCCGAGCCGCAGCAGGACGATATCTATTACGGCGCGTCCATCTTCGTCGCGCCGAGCGCGAAGCTGGACGTCAGCGGCACTTTCGTCGCCACGCCGAATATCCCCTACGTCGACGGCACTCTGTACGGCGGCGGCACGATAGACATCGCGGCACGGCGCGGCTATCTGGTGATCCAGGAAGGCGCGGAACTGCGCGCCGACGGCAGCAGCGCGGTGCTGACCCAACGCATCGGTTCCTTGGGCACGCTGACGCCGACCCGCATCGATTCGTCCGGCGGCCTGATTGCGCTCAATGCGCGCGAAGGTCTGTACGCCGATCCACTGCTGTCCGCGAAAGCGGGCGGGGCGAATGCCTACGGCGGCGCGCTGTCGGTGACGCTGGACCAGGGCAGCAACAACTGGGGCGATCTGCTGTCGCTGCCGCCGGCGCTGACCGGCCCGCGCACGCTGGACATCGTGCAGTCGGGCAACAGCGGCTCGGCCGCCTTCGTACCCGGTGCGGCACCGAGCCCGGCGACCTATGCCGGGCGCGGCGTGTTCGCGCTCGACGCACTGGACGGCAGCGGCATCGCCGACCTGACGCTGGCGGTGCGCGGCAATGGCGGCAACGCTGGCACGCTGCGCTTCGGCGAGGACGTGACGCAGGCCGTGTCCGGCCGCATGTTGCTCGACGCGGCCAATATCGCCGGTGCCAACGGGGCAGACGTGAAGCTGTCGGCCGCGGTGCTCGACTGGACCAATGTCGGCCGCGTGCAGCAGAACCACACCCGGCCGACCGCGGTGCAGGCGGGTGACGGCACCCTCACGCTGTCGGCCGATCTGATCAACGTGGCGGGCAATCTGGCGGCCAGCCGCTTTTCGAAGGTGACGCTGGCCGCACAGGGCGACCTGCGTGCCAGCGCTTCGCCGGCCTATCTGAGCGACGGCGCGCGCCTTGTCACCAGCGGCGACCTTACGCTGCGTGCGGCCCAGGTCTATCCGACCTCGGCGTCGAACTATGCCTTCGAAATCCACAACAACGCGAGCGGCACACTGCGCGTCGAATCGTCCGGCCGTGCGGCCGGTCCGGTGTATTCGGCGCTCGGCACGCTGACGCTGGCAGCACCGCACATCGTGCAGGACGGTCGCCTGGTCGCGCCGTTCGGAAACATATCGCTGCAGTCGCAGACCATCACGACGACCGACGCCGGCAGCACGCGCACGGCGACCGCGGGCGGCACGGTCGAACTGGCTGCCGGCAGCGTCACCTCGGTGTCGGCCGACGGCTTGCTGCTGCCCTTCGGCCAGACCGCACTGAGCGGTCGCGACTGGCTCTATCTGGTCGGCACCGACGGACGCATCGAACTCGACGGCACGCCGCAGAAGAGCATCACGCTGAACGCCGACAACATCGTGCTGCGGGACGCCGCCGACGGCGAGGCCAAGGCGCTGGTCGATCTGTCCGGCGGCGGCGATCTGCAGGCCTGGGAATGGATCGCCGGCAGCGGCGGCTCGAAGGACATCCTGGCTGGCGCGAAGGACGCTTACGCCATCGTGCCGTCCATCGGCAGCGGCTATGCGCCGTACGACCTGTCGGCCTGGTCGGAGGAAGCCAATGGCCTGCAGATCGGCGACGCGGTGCAGATACTCGCTTCGGCGAACGGCCTGCCGGCCGGCACCTACACCTTGCTGCCAGCTCGCTACGCGTTGCTGCCGGGTGCTTTCCTGATCACGCTGAAGCCGGGCGACCAATCGCTGGCCGCCGGCCAGTCCATGCTGCGTCCGGATGGCACGGCCCAGGTCAGCGTGCGTGCTGCGCAGGCGATGAGCGGTTCGAGCACGACCAGCGGCAAGGCCTTCACCGCCGAACTGCTGAGTGGAGAACAGGTGCGCACGCGCGCCGAATACCTGATATCGAAGACCGGCGACGTGTTCGACGACGGCCGCAGCACGGCTGACGCCGGTCGCCTGTCCCTGCAGGTCGGACGTTCGCTGGCGCTCGACGGCGTGCTCGACACGACACGCGCGACCGGTGCGCGCGGTGCCCAGGTCGACATCACGGCGCAGGCGCTCGCCCTGCTCGGCGAGGGCGCAAGTGCGCGCGACGGCGAGGTCGGCGTATCGGTCGCCCAGCTCAATGCGCTCAATGCGGAAAGCATCGTGCTCGGTGGCACGCGCGGCGGCAGCGACGAGGACAGCGGCGACACGCTGGTCGATGTACGACAGTTCGACGCGGCCGGGCAGTTGATACGCGGGGCGTCCACTGTGCGCGTCGACAACGCGGCCGGTCCGGCGCTTACCGCGCCCGATCTGGTGCTGGTGGCGCGCGACTCGGTAGTGCTGGAGGCGGGCAGCCAGGTGTCTGCCAGCGGCGCGATCGGCGGGACGGATGCGCAGGCGCTGCGCATCGCCGGCAGCGGCGCCGACGCCGATGGTGCGGCACTGCGCGTCAGCGCCGCCGACAGCGCGCTGATCGGGCGCGACACGCCGACCGGCGCACGCGGCGAACTGGTGTTGGGGGACGGTGCGCACATCGAAGGCCGCGGCGTGGTGCTCGACAGCACGCGCGACACGCGCAACCTGGGCGCGGTCATCGCGCTGCCGACCGAAGGCGGGGCGCTGGCGCTGACCGCCTCGACCATCAGTGTCGGCGAGGTCGGTGCCGACGCGCCGGGCCTGCGTTTCGACAATGCGCAGCTGGCCGCACTGGGCGATCCGTCGCGACTGACCCTGCGTGCCTACGGCAGCCTGAACATGTATGGCGACGTGACGCTGGGCAGCGAATCGCTGGACCTGTTGCGCATCGACGCCGCCGGCATCGTCGGTCACGACAACGCCACGCTGACGCAGCACATCGTGGCGCGCGAGGTACAGCTGACGAACTCGTCGACATCCGCGACGGTGCTGCCGGCGACCGCTGGCAGCGGCACGCTGGCGGTGAATGCGCAGACGATAGTGCTGGGTGCGACGCCGGACGCCACCAGCGACGCGCGTGGCTTTGCAGTAAAGGGCTTCGACGCGGTAACGCTGGGCGCGCAGAAGGGCGTGCGTTTGTCCGGCGCCGGCAACCATCACTTCGCCGCCAATACGCTCACCATCAGCACGCCGCAGGTGTCGGCGGATACCGGCGCCAGCACGCGCATCAGCAGCGACGGCGCAGTGGCCATCCAGGGCGGCGGCACGGCATCGACCGTGCAGGCTGGCGTCGGCGCCTCGCTCGCTGTCGATGCGCAGCGCATCGACGTGGCTTCACGCATCGTGCTGCCGTCGGGTCGCATCAGCCTGAGCGCGGCCGGCGACATCCAGCTGGCCAGCGGTGGCACGCTCGACGTCGCCGGTACGGCCAAGGACTATCTGGGCAAGACGGTCACGACTCCGGGCGGCGACGTCGCGATCATGTCACGCGCAGGCAATATCGCGCTGAGCAGCGGCGCGCGCGTCGACGTGTCGGCGGCGGGCAGCGGTAGCGCCGGATCGGTCACGCTGTCCGCGCCGGAAGGCGACATCGAGGTCGCGGCCGGCGTGCTGCGTGCGCAGTCCGCAGGCGGTGCTTCCGGCGGCGGCTTCTCCATCGACACCCATTCCGCAGCGAGCCTGGACGGCATCGCTGCGCTGACCGGCGAGTTCACGCGCAGCTGGCAGGCGCGTGTGCGCGACGGCGACACCCGCCTCGATGCCAACGTGAAGGCGCAGACCATCGCGATTTCGGCCGACGCCGGTTCGCTCGCCATCGGCGGCACGCTGGACGCTTCGGGCGCCGAGCGCGGTGGTCGTATCGAACTGACGGCGCAGCGCGCGCTCGACCACGTCGATGGCATGACGACCGGCGCTGGCGACCTGGTGCTCGAAGCCGGCGCGAAGCTGGACGCACGCGCCACCGAGTACGTGGCCGAAGCGGTCGGTACGCGTGGCGAAGGCGGCACCGTGGTGCTCGAAGCCAGTCCGCGTGCCGCCGGTGGCGAAAGCGGCCCGGCACAGGGCGGCCGGCTGCGCATCGTCGACGGCGCGCAGATTGCGGTCGGTACGACGTCCAAGGTGGTGGGCGGCGTCGAACAGGCCAGCGCCGCGCGCGATGGCCAGGTGTGGCTGCGCGCCGAGCGCACCGGCAACACGGCGGTCGCCATCGACGGCAACCTGCCGGCGGCGATCGACGGCGCGCGTCATGTTTTTGTCGAAGGCACGCGCGTCTATGGCGGCAGCACGCTGAACATGGCGGCGGCGCACGCCGACGCCGCGGCGATGACGACGACCGCGGCCGTTGCGGCCACCCGCGAAGCACTCGGTCTGCCGACGACCGATGCCGCCGGCGATACGCGCTATCACGTGCGCCCGCACATCGAGTTCCGCGGCGAAGGCGACTTCAGCATCGCCGCCACCGATCTGGCGAGTTTCACTTATTCCGGCGGCACCGAGGCGGCGTCGCTGACCGTGCGCGCGGCCGGCGACCTGAACGTCAATGGCACTCTGAGCGACGGTTTCGGCCGACTGACGACCAGCAGCCAGACCATCGTGCTCGGCGCGCTCGCCGATTCGGGTCTGACGCAGAGCCGCTTCGCGCTGGGCACGCGCGACACCGCGTGGTCGATCCGGCTGGCGTCCGGCGCCGACCTGTCGGCGTCGAATGCGCTGTCGCTGCAGACGCTGGATGCGCTGACTGCAGCCGACAGTGGCGACCTGGCGCTGGCCGCCAACACCCAGGTACGCACCGGCGCCGGCGACATCGAAGTCGCCGCCGGCCGTGACCTCGTGCTGGGCAATCGCGCGGCGATCTATACCGCCGGCTATCAGGTGGCGCGTGGTGCCGAATTCGGCACACAGACCCTGCTCAACCTGAATGGCTCCGGCAACCGCCAGGCCGAGTACGCGACCGACGGCGGCGACGTGGCGGTGCGCGCGCAGCGCACGATTTCTGCGACCGAAGCGAATGGCATCGTCGGCGACTGGCTGCTGCGCCAGGGCGCGCTCGACGCCAACGGCAACTTCCTGGCCGGCAGCAACCAGCGCAACACCACCTGGTATGCGCGCATCGACCAGTTCAGCCAAGGCGTGGCGACCTTCGGCGGCGGCGACATCCGTGTCAGCGCCGGCGAGGACATCCGCAATCTGGGCGTCTACACGGTATCGAACGGGCGCCTGTCGGGTACGGCGGGCAACGCGCCCGATGCCGCAAACCTGACCGTACTGGCCGGCGGCGACGTGGCCATCCGTGCCGGTGGCGACATCTCGAGCGCCATCATGATGGTGGATCGCGGCGTGCTGACCGCGCAGGCCGGCGGCGCCTTCGACAGCGCACGCGGCAATGGCGCCGGTTCGGTACTGCTGCTGGGCGAGGGCTCGGCAAAGCTCGCCGCGGCCGGTGCCATCAATCTGGAAACGATCGCGTCGTCGACCGCGGTGCGGCAGGCGAGCAATACGACGACGTCGAACCGATCGAGCTACTTCTTCCGCTACGGCGCCGACAGCCGCGTCGATCTGCTGAGCTTCGGCGGTGCGGTCGACCTGGCGAACAATCCGCTGCCCTGGGGCACGCTCGCGCTGTGGGAGGGCAACGCGCCGCTGCTGCCGAGTTCGCTGAACGCGGTGGCGATGGGTGGCGACCTGACGCTGGGCAATGGCATGGTGCTGCTGCCGGCGGTCTATAACGACCTGCTGCTGGCCGCCTCGGGCAACCTGAAGCTCAACACTGCCGATGGCGGCGTGTCGGCGATCAAGATCGCCGACAGCGATCCGTCGCGTGTGCCCTCGCTGCTGCGGCCGGCTGCCAACGCGAATAATGTTTTCTGGGTAGAGCTGGCCAATCCGAACGTGGTGTCCGGTCTGCGTGCGCACGATGCCAACCTGAACGCCAACCGCGTGGTCGAGACGGTGCGGCTGGTGGCCGAAGCCGGCGACATCCGTGTGCCGGCGGTCAGCGCCAACCTGCCGCTGGTGATCAATTCGCCGCAGCCGGTGCAGGTGGAAGCCGGTGGCGACATCGAGAACCTGACTCTGCGTTCGCAGCATTTCAGCGACAGCGACGTGACGCGCGTACGCGCCGGTGGCGACATCACCTTCACGGCAGTGACCGACTCGGCCGGTACGCCGGCCAGCAATGTGGCCGAAGGCATACAGACCGGCGGGCGCGGCAAGCTCGAGGTGATGGCTGGCGGCAGCATAGACCTCGCCAACTCCTTCGGCATCGTTACCCGCGGCAATTACGACAACCCGTGGCTGGACGAGGCCGGCGCTTCCATCCTGGTGCAGGCCGGCAGCGCCCGTTTCGATGGCGCCGCACTGCTGGCTGCGCTGCGCGGATCGAACGACCTGTTCGATGCCATCATGCTGTCGCTGTCCGGTGCGTCGTCGATCGACACGCTGCTGGCGGGTCCGGCCGGCAGCACCTTCGGCCGCATCCGCAGCGAAGGGCGCGCATTGCTGGCGGCGCGCATGCAGGAACTGGATGCCGCCATCGTGCAGCACATGCGCGCCGGCGGCGCCGATCCGCAGGCCAGCGACGCCCAGCTGATCGCCGCTTTCGCTGCGCGGCCGGCGGCCGAGCGCCAGCGCTTCTTCGAAGCGCAGCAGCCTCTGCTGTCGGCCTTGCTCAATGCCGGACTGAATTACGCCGGCAAGCTGGGCGACGCGCTCGGTGCCGGCAAGGACGGCTATGCGCCGGGCGTGGCACTGATCGAGGCGGCTTTCCCGCAGGCCAACGAGGCCGGCAACATCAACCTCTTCTTCAGCCAGGTGAAGTCGGAACAGGGCGGCGCGGTGAATCTTTACGCGCCGGGCGGCAGCATCAATGTCGGTGTGGCCGGCGCCGGTGCCAGTTCGGCCAGTGCGTCGCGACAGGGCGTGTTCGCCATCGGCGCGGGCGAAATCAATGCGGTCGCCGGCAGCGATTTCCAGCTCGGCCCGTCGCGCGTGTTCACGCTGGGTGGCGGCGACATCCAGATCTGGTCGAGCTTCGGCGACATCGACGCCGGTCGTGGCTCGCGCACCGCATCGGCGACGCCGCCGCCGCAGGTGCGCATCCGCGGCGATCTGGTGGTGCTGGACATCAGCGATTCGGTGTCCGGCTCCGGCATCGGCACGCTGAAGAAGTCGCCCGACGTGCGCGATGCGGACATCCGGCTGTTCGCACCGTCGGGCGCGGTGATCGCACTGGACGCGGCGATCCGCTCGTCCGGCAACATCACCATCGGTGCCGACCGCGTGCTGGGCGACTCGATACGCGCCGGTGGCTCGATCAGCGGTTCGGCGACCGTGGTGGCTGCCGCGCCGGCGGCACCGCCGGCCGCGCCGCCGCCGTCGGAAGCGAACAAGGCGGCCGACCAGGGGCAGGGCGCCGCGGCATCCGGTCAGAAGGAAGAGCGCGACCGCAGCTCCATCCTGACGGTCGAACTGGTCGGACTGGGTGAGGAGAGCACGGCTGCAGGCTGCCGGCCGGACGACGAGGAGTGCGGCAAGTCGCTGTGAGCGCGTCGGCGAGGTGAGGCGCGTTACTGCGACGTTGCCTCGCGCAGCCGCCCCAGCGGCGCCAGGTCGTAGCCGCCCAGTCGGGCGGCGAGGTCGCGGCTGTCGTCGCTGGCCAGTTCGGCTAGCAGCTGTTGCAGCAGTGCACGGAAGTAGAGGGTGCGCGGCATCACGAGGTCGAGCGCTTCGCTGCCCAGCGGCAGGAAATGCAGGTTGAACTCGCCGGCCGCGGCGCGCGTGCCCGGCGCGCAGTCGCCGGCGCCGCTGGCGACCATGAAGGCGGCTTCGCGCTCCGTGGCGGCGACCTGCACCGCCTCCGGCGCGGCGAGGCCGGCGGTGGTGCAAGCCTGGACGAAGAAGTGTTGCGAGCCGGCGCCTTCGCCGCGCTGAATGAGCCGCGGGCGGCGCTCGAACAGTTCGCGCAGGCCGCCGACGGAGGGCAGCGTGCGTGACAGCATGACGCCCTGTTCGCGCAGCGCCAGCTGCACCATGACCCAGTTCGAACTGCCGGTGTATTCGCGCAGCAGCAGCGCGTGCCGGCGCGTCGCGTGGTGTGCTTCGCCCCAGTGGATGGGGCAGGCGTTGGCGCGGCGCTGGGCGAGCAGGGCGAGGCCGCGGCGGGTGCCGCAGGGGCTGTAGGCGATCAGCGTGCCGTCGTCGGCGCGCTGCGCCAGCCGCGCGATGCTGTGCGCCAGCCAGGGGTCGTCGCTGCCAGCGATCAGCAGGCGGTCGGCCAGCACGCCGCCGTGCGTCGATTCGAGCAGCCAGTCGTCGAGCAGCTTGCGCGGGAACAGCCACTTGCCGGTCACCTTGGTGGCCGGAATGCCGCTGTCCTGGATCATCGCGTACAGCGTCTTCTCGTTCAGGTGCAGGTAGGCGGCCGCTTCGCGCGCCGTCAGGTAGGGCGAAGGCGTCGTATCGTCGCCGTCGGCGCTCACGTTCAGATCAGGCCTTCGAACGGGATGACGCCCACCGTGTCGCCGACTGCGACGTTGCCCACGTCGTCGTCGAGCACGATGATGCAGTTGGCGTCGCACATTGAACGCAGGATGCCGGAGCCCTGGGCGCCGGTGACCGTGGCGTGCCAGCGGCCGTCGCGCAGTTCGAGGATGCCGCGCTGGTATTCGGTGCGGCCCGGCTGCTTCTTCATCGCGCTGCCGCTGATCGCGTCGAAGCGGATCGGTGCCGGCACGGGGGAGGCGCCCATCAGCGTCAGCAGTGCCTCACGCGCGAAGAAGTAGAAGGTGATCATCGTCGCGACCGGATTGCCCGGCAGGCCGAACAGCAAGGTGTCGCGGCCGCCCTTGGTGAGCCGGCCGAAAGCCATCGGCCGGCCCGGCTTCATCGCGATCTTCCAGAAGGTGACCTCGCCCAGGCTGGCGAGGATTTCGCGGACGAAATCCGCTTCGCCGACCGACACGCCGCCGCTGGTGATGATGGCGTCCACCTCGCCGACCGCCGATTCGAGCGCGGCCGACAGCGCCTCGCGCGTATCGCGCGCGACGCCGAGGTCGACCACCTCGCAGCCGAGTCGCGTCAGCATGGCGGTCAGCGTGTAGCGGTTGCTGTCGTAGATGCCGCCTTCGCGCGGCGCGTCACCGATGGACATGACCTCGTCGCCGGTCGACAGCACGCCGACGCGCACGCGGCGCACCACCGTCAGTTCGGGCACGCCGAGCGAAGCGGCCAGGCCGATGTCGGACGGGCGCAGCAGGCGGCCGGCGCGCAGCGCGGCTTCGCCCGCCTTCAGGTCTTCGCCGGCGCGGCGCCGGTTCTGGCCGGCTTTCTGGCCGGGCGGAATGATGACGCAGTCGCCGTCCACCTTCGCGGTTTCCTGGATCGCGACCGTGTCGGCGCCGCGCGGCATGACGGCACCGGTCATGATGCGCACCGCCTGTCCGGGGCCGACCTCGCCGTCCCAGGCGTGGCCGGCGTAGGCGGTGCCGACGACGGTGAGCCGCGTCTCGGCGTCGGCCGACAGGTCGGCATGGCGCACCGCGTAGCCGTCCATCGCCGAGTTGTCGTGCGGCGGCACACTGACCGGCGAGATGACGTCGACGGCGAGCACGCGGCCCAGCGCGTCGCGCACCGGCACGCGCTGGGTGCCGGCGACCTGCGAGCAGGCGGCGAGGATGTGGGCGCGGGCGTCCGCGACCGGAGTGAAGCGATCAGTCATGAGGCGTCGGGCCGGGCTTCGAGCAAGGCCAGTTCGTTAAGCGTATTGATGTTGGCGAAGGCGTCCGGATTGTCGTCGAAGGGCACTTCGACCACCTTCAGCGCCGAGTACCAGAGGTCGACCTTGCGGCCGCCGCCTTCGAGGAATTGTGTCAGACCGGGCAGCACGTGCGCGCGCACCAGGCTGAATACCGGATGCGGCTGGTCGCCGGTGATGGCCACCGCGAGGTCGGCGTCTTCGCGCTCCAGCGCCGCGCGCAGTCGCGCGACGAGATCGAGTGGCAGGAAGGGCGAGTCGCAGGGGCTGGTCACCAGCAGCGGCGTCGTGCAGGCGCTCAGCCCGGCGTGCAGTCCGGCCAGCGGGCCGGCGAAGCCGGCTATCGCGTCCGCCACGACCGGGTGACCGAAGGCGGCGTAGCGTTCGGTGTTCTGGTTGGCGTTGATGATGAGCGCATCGACCTGCGGCGCCAGGCGACGGATCACGTGCGCGACCATGGGCTCGTCGCGGAACTCCTGCAGGCCCTTGTCGACGCCACCCATGCGGCGGCCGAGGCCGCCAGCCAGCACCAGACCGGTGATCGCCTCGCTCACGCCGCTTATAGTCATGCGCTCTCTCCATCGCGCACGAAGCGCTGCATGCCGGTCAGCAGCAGGTAATGCTTGCCCTGCGAGCGGCCGATCATCGTGATGCCCACCTGCTGCGCGATGTCATAGCCCATCTGCGTGAGGCCGGAGCGCGACACCAGGAAGGGGATGCCCATCTGTGCCGCCTTGATCACCATTTCCGAGGTCAGCCGGCCGGTGGTGTAGAAAATCTTGTCACCGCCTTCGACACCATCCAGCCACATGTGGCCGGCGATGGCATCCACCGCATTGTGGCGGCCGACGTCCTCGACGAAGTACAGCAGTTCGTCGCCGCGGAACAGCGCGCAGCCATGCACCGCGCCGGCCTGCTTGTAGATGGTTTCGTGTTTGCGCACCACGTCGAGCATCGCGTACAGCGTCGACTCGGTCAGCCGGGCATCGTCCGGCAGGCGGATGCGTTCGATGTCGTCCATCAGGTCGCCGAACACCGTGCCCTGGCCGCAGCCGGTGGTGACCGTCTTCGTGGCCATGCGCGCGTCGAGGTCGGCGACGCCGGCGCGGGTGGTGACGGCAGCGGCGTTCACGTCCCAGTCCACCTGCACCGACAGGATGTCGTCGATGGCCGGCAGCAGTCGCTGGTTGCGCAGATAGCCGATCACCAGTGCCTCGGGCGCGCCGCCCAGCGTCATCAACGTCACCAGTTCGCGCTTGTCGAGATAGACGGTCAGCGGGTGTTCGCCGGCAATCGCGGTCGGCACGGTTTCGCCGCGCTCGTTGATGGCAGGGATTTCTATCGTGGCGGGTCGTGCGGCGTCGGTCAGTTCGGGTCTGTGCACACTATCCACCGATGTAGGACATCTCGATTTTTCTTGCTGCGGCCGTTTCCGCGGTGCGGATTTCGGAGTAGCGGTCACCGCGCTGCTGCCAGATGGCGCCGATGGCCGACAGCATTTCTTCGTCGCTGCGGCCTTCGCGCAGCAGCGCGCGCAGGTCGTGGCCCTCGGTCGCGAAAAGACAGGTGAATATCTTGCCCTCGGTCGACAGGCGGGCGCGCGTACAGGACGAACAGAAGGCCTGGGTCACCGACGAGATGACGCCCACTTCGCCGCTGCCGTCGGTGTAGCGCCAGCGCTGCGCGACTTCGCCCGGGTAGTTCGGGTCCACCGGCTCCAGCGGCATTTCGGCATGGATGCGCGCGATGACGTCGGCGCTGGGCAGCACTTCGTCCATCTTCCAGCCGTTGCTCGAGCCCACGTCCATGAACTCGATGAAGCGCACGATGTGGCCGCTGCCCCTGAAGTGGCGCGCCATCGGCACGATGGCGTGGTCGTTGGTGCCACGCTTGACCACCATGTTCACCTTGACCGGCGCGAGACCGACGGCATGCGCGGCGTCTATGCCTTCGAGCACGCGCGCGACCGGAAAGTCGACGTCGTTCATCATGCGGAAGGTGGCGTCGT